>NZ_CP020738.1:2400000-2702886 GCF_002097715.1 Burkholderia ubonensis subsp. mesacidophila | reverse complement strand
TCGCGGTCGACAGCCCGAATTCCTTCTTGATCGAGCCGAGCACGAAGGTCATCGTGCCGAGGTCGACCGAGTCGAAGAAGAACGCGATCGCGATGATGAAGAAGATCAGCTTGTGATACCCGGAAAACGGCAGGCGTTCGAGCCGGGCGGCGGCGCTGGCGCGCGCGAAGGGGGCGGTGGCGGCGGGCATGGCGTCCTCTGAAATGAAAAAGGGCCTCGAAGCGACATGCTTCAAGGCCCCGAGCATTCAGTAGACGCGACCACAAAAGGCCGCATAGGAGGAAAAGCGCCGCCGGTTTGTTCAAATGCGTCATCGGCGCGGCGCGCCCGCCGTCAGTTCTTCAACCGATACCCGGTGCGGAAGATCCACGCGACGATCGCGAGCAGCACGGCGAGGAACAGCGTGGTGGCGCCGAGGCTGATCCCGACGTGCACGTCCGCGAGGCCATAGAACGACCAGCGGAAGCCGCTGATCAGATAGACGATCGGGTTGAACAGCGTGACGATGCGCCACGCGGGCGGCAGCATGTCGACCGAGTAGAAGCTGCCGCCGAGGAACGTCAGCGGCGTGATGATCAGCAGCGGCACGAGCTGCAGCTTCTCGAAGCTGTCGGCCCAGATGCCGATCACGAAGCCGAACAGGCTGAACGTGATCGACGTCAGCACGAGAAACAGCACCATCCAGAACGGATGCAGGATGTGCAGCGGCACGAACAGGCCGGCGGTCGCGAGGATGATGAGGCCGAGCAGCATCGACTTCGACGCGGCCGCGCCGACGTAGGCGATCACGATCTCCCAGTACGACACCGGCGCGGACAGGATCTCGTAGATCGTCCCCGTGAAGCGCGGGAAGTAGATGCCGAACGACGCGTTCGAGATGCTCTGCGACAGCAGCGACAGCATCACGAGGCCCGGCACGATGAACGACCCGTAGCCGATGCCGTTCACGTCGCTGATGCGCGAGCCGATCGCGGAGCCGAACACGACGAAGTAGAGCGACGTCGAGATCACCGGCGCGATGATGCTCTGCATCAGCGTGCGCCGCGTGCGGGCCATTTCTGCGCGGTAGATCGCGCGGATTGCTTGGAAATTCATGTCAGGGATGCCTCTCGTGCGCCGTTGCGGCGGTTGTCGATCAGACTGACGAAGATGTCCTCGAGCGAGCTCTGTGTCGTGTGCAGGTCGCGGAAGCCGATGCCGGCCGCGCCCAGGGCGTTGATCAGCGTCGCGATGCTCGCGTCGTCGCGCTGCGAGTCGTAGGTGTAGACGAGCGCGCCGCCGGCGTCCGCGAGTTCCAGCCCGAACGACGCGAGCGTGGGTGGCAGCGCGGCGAGCGGCTGTTCGAGCTGTACGGTGAGCTGCTTCTTGCCGAGCTTGCGCATCAGCTCGTGCTTGTCTTCGACGAGCACGAGCTCGCCGCCCTGGATGATGCCGATCCGGTCGGCCATTTCCTCGGCTTCCTCGATGTAGTGCGTGGTCAGCACGATCGTCACGCCGCTTTCGCGCAGCGAGTCGACGAGCTTCCACATGTCGCGGCGCAGCTCGACGTCGACGCCCGCGGTCGGTTCGTCGAGGAACAGGATGCGCGGCTCGTGCGACAGCGCCTTCGCGATCATCACGCGGCGCTTCATGCCGCCCGACAGCGTCATCAGCTTGTTGTCGCGCTTGTCCCACAGCGACAGCGCCTTCAGCGTCTTCTCGATGTGCGCGGGGTTCGGCGCCTTGCCGAACAGGCCGCGGCTGAACGATACGGTCGCCCACACGGTCTCGAACGCGTCGGTCGTCAGCTCCTGCGGCACGAGGCCGATCATCTCGCGCGCCGCGCGGTACGCGTCGCGGATGTCGTGGCCGCCGACCGTCACGCGGCCGTCGGTCGGCGTGACGATCCCGCAGATCGAGCCGATCAGCGTCGTCTTGCCGGCGCCGTTCGGCCCGAGCAGCGCGAAGATTTCGCCGGGACGGATGTCGAGATTGACGTGCTTCAGGGCCTGGAACCCTGACGCATAGGTCTTGGACAGGTTCGAGACGGACAGGATCGGGGGCGTGCTCACGGGCGAAGTCCGGTTTGAGAGAGGGCGGGCGCCGGCGCGGCGGCGCGCGGGCGCGAAGGGCGAAGCGTGGCGCGGGCAGGCGGCATCGGGCGTTCGATCGGCGTTCGTCTAAGCGATGGGACCGCTATCTTAGCAACGGCGACCGGAGTTTGCCGGAGTGCGCAACAGCCATGCGGGAAAGTTGCCGATTAGTCGGTTTGGACGAACAAACGCTGATTGAGGCGACGGTCGGCGCCGATTCATTGCGAAGTACCGGATTTCAAGGCGCGCTGAACGTTTCCAGTACGTAACGAACCGGGTGGAACCGGGCGCCGTGGGTCGATTCCTGGCGATTGGCTTCTACGCCGGGAAGGTGTTGTGCCAAACTGGCAACGATAGCGGCGACAACGGAACGGCTTGATGAAGAACTGGCGAAGCATGATCCGGCCGAAGATGCCAAGGACGATCCTGTTCACATTTGACGTAACCGAACCCGCATCCCGATCACATCAATCAAAACGATCAATCAGATGTCGACACACAACAAGAAAATCCTCCTGCTGAGCGTCAGCGCCGGAGCGGGCCACACCCGAGCGGCCGAAGCGATCCGCGCCTTCGCGGACCATCACCCCGCAGGCATCGAAGCCACGCACCTGGACGTGATGGATTTCGTTTCCGCCGGCTTCCGCAAGCTCTACACCGACCTCTACATCAAGCTCGTCAGCAGCCAGCCGGCGCTTTGGGGCTACCTGTACCAGAAGACCGACGAAGCGGACCCCAGCGCGCCGTCGCAGAAGATCCGGCGCGCGATCGAGCGGCTCAACTGCCGGCCGTTGCTCGCGGAGATCGAACGGCAGCGCCCGGACGCCATCATCTGCACGCACTTCCTGCCGGCCGAGCTGCTGTCGCGCGAGATTCGCAAGGCGCGCGTCGACGCGCCGGTGTGGGTGCAGGTGACCGACTTCGACCTGCACAGCATGTGGGTCGTGCCGAACATGAGCGGCTACTTCGCCGCGAACGACGAGATCGCGTGGCGCATGCGCGCCCGCGGGATGGCGCCCGACACCGTGCACGTCAGCGGCATCCCGATCATGCCGGCCTTCGGCCAGCCGCTCGATCGCACGGCCTGCGCGGCCGAGTTCGGCCTGGACCCGGCGCGCCCGACCTTCCTGATGATGTCCGGCGGCGCCGGCCTCGGCGGGCTCGACGTGCTGGCGACGCGTCTGCTGGAGATGGACGCCGACTTCCAGCTGATCGCGCTGGCAGGCAAGAACCAGGCGATGCTCGCGTCGTTGCAGGCGCTCGCCGCGCAACATCCCGGCCGGCTCTTTCCGCAGGGATTTACGCAACAGGTCGAGCGCCTGATGGCATGCGCGGACCTCGTCATCACCAAGCCGGGTGGCCTGACGACCTCCGAATGCCTGGCGATGCAGTTGCCGATGATCGTCAACTCGCCGATTCCGGGCCAGGAAGAGCGCAATGCGGATTTCCTGCTGGAGCAGGGCGTGGCGCTGAAGGCCATCGACGACGATGCGCTCGTCTATCGCATCCGCGCGTTGCTGCAGGCGCCCGAGCGTCTTGCCGACATGCGCCGGCGTCTCGCTCCGCTCGGGCGGCCGCAGGCCGGACGCTACGTGCTCGACCGTGTACTGGGCCTGGAGCCTGCCGCATGAGCGTGTCCTGCATTCTCCCGACGCGCCGCACGCTGGTTCTCGTTGCCTGGGTCGTGCTGCTGGCGTTCTTTTTCGCGAACGTCGAGATTCAGATCGAGGGCAGCGCGGGTTGGGCCGCCAACCTGCCGACCTGGCGCATCGAGAAGCACTGGCTGCTCGATCTGTTCTGGGGCGGGCGGCCGATGACGGGATACCACGCGTGGGTGTTCCCGTTCGTGGCGCTGTTCTTCCATCTGCCGCCGATCTTCAACGGACAGTGGTCGTGGCGCATCGAAGCCCGGCTCATTGCCTGCATCATGGTGTTCTGGCTGGCCGAGGATTTTCTGTGGTTCGTCCTGAACCCGGCCTATGGCCTCGCCCGGTTCAACCCGGCCAACGTGCCGTGGCATATCCACTGGCTGGGCGTTGCACCGACCGACTACTGGACGATGAGCGCCGCTGCGATCGTCCTGTTCTTCCTGTCCCGTGCGCGCGAGCGCACCCCCACCTGAACCGACATGAAAATTACCGTCATTGCCGTGATCGCCGTCACGCTCGCGGGGCTCGTGCAGCCGGTCAGCGCGGAGCCGTCTTCCGATGGCTCTGCGCGACCGCTTCAATGGGCGCAAAGCGTTGCCGATGCGCGCGTGAACAACCTGCATCGCATCACGCCGTCGCTGTACCGCAGCGCGCAGTTGTCCAAAGAGGATGTGCCGCAATTGCAGAAGCTCGGCATTCGCAAGGTCATCAGCTTCCGAGCGTTTCACTCGGACGACCGCATCCTGGCCGGCACGCAGATCACGATGCAGCGCATTCCGATCAACACCTGGTACATCCGCGACGAAGACATGGTCACGGCGCTCAAGGCGCTGCGCAACGTGGACAAGGATGGTCCGGTGCTGATCCATTGCCAGCACGGCGCGGATCGCACCGGCCTCGTGTCGGCGCTGTATCGGATGGTGTACCAGGGCTGGACGAGGGAACAGGCACTCGACGAGCTGCAGCATGGCGGCTACGGGTTCCACGCGATCTGGCAGAACATCACGTATTACCTGCAGCACGTTGACGTCGAGCGGTTGCGGCAGCAGGTCAACAACGGATAAGGCGGAAATGCAAACGCCGCTGACAGGGGCTGTCGGCGGCGTTTCAGGCGGCGACGGGCCGGCGTGCACCCGCGAACGCTGTCGGTGATCGTGATCGTCGATTTGCGATTGGACACGTATTTTTTATTTCGTTTGAATTTTCGAACAAGTTCTATTTCCTTCGTTCTACTTGGAGATTAAGGTCGTGCCGGGATATCTGACAAACGTTTGACCAGGAGGAGATTCTTGGGCCCGAGCACCGCTTTTGTCGATACGTCCGCGCGGGCGGGCGTCAACGTTCACGCGTTTTACAGCCTTGACATGCCGCAGGCAAAAAGTGCGGCGCTGGCCGATATCTTCGCTTTCGACGGCATGCGCGGTATCGGCGAGCCAACAAAATACACGATCCAGTTCACCCATCCGCAGCACGATTTGTCGCGCGCCGAGTATCTGAACAAGCGCGCCGCATTCGTGATCCAGCCGCCACCGCGTGACCGCTGGAGCAAGCCGGAGGATGCGCGGCGCGTGCATGGCGTGGTGACTGGCTTTGCGCTGTTGAACAGCAACCGCGACCAGTCCACCTACGAGGTCGTGCTGGAATCGCGCTTGGCGCTGCTGCGCGGCACCCGGCGGTGCCGGTTCTTTCTCGACATGAGCGAGCCTGAGATCATCCGGCAGATCCTGAAGGAACACGACTTCAACCAGATCTTCGCTCGCTTCGAGTTCACGCTGTATCGCGAGTACCGCAAGCGCCCGTTCGTAATGCAATGGGGCGAGGACGATCTTTCGTTCATCACGCGTCTGTGCCGCCGCACCGGTATCTGGTTCGTCTGCGAGGCCGGCGAAAAGCGCGAGCACGTACGCTTTGGCGACGACTTCACGCATTATCGTCACGACCCGGCGCTGACCGTTGCGTACCGCGAGCCCAGCGGCATGGAAACGGCAGGCGTGGAGTCCGTCAGTTCGCTGGAAATGCGCGCGACGACCGTTCCGAAACGTCACACCGTGCGCACGTATCACACCGAGCGGCAACCGGCGGAGCCGATCGAAGCATCCAAGGACATCCACGAAGACCGCACCGTGTATGGCGAGGCCTATGTGTGGGGCACGCCGTATCTGACGGACGACGAGGCGAAGCAAGAGGCGTTGCTTCGCCACGAGGCGGCGCTGGCGACGCAGGTCGAGTATCGCGGCACTTGCGACCTGCTGGACCTCACACCCGGCTCGGTGTTGAAGCTGTCGAACCGCACGCTGCCCGATGCGAAGCATGGGCTGCTCGCCGTGCGGGTCACATGCCGCGCCTCGCGCAACAAGCCATACCACGTCGAGTTCTCGGCGATTCCGTCCGACCGGCTGTATCGGCTGCCACTGCAGGAAGAAGCGTGGCCGAGGATCGAGGGTGTCATTACGGGTACGGTCGCCTCGTCGGGAGGATGGCGGGATCCGTATCTGGATGAGCAGGGCCGCTACACCGTCCATATCCACCCTGACCGGGACGCACGCACGCCGGGCCTGCAAAGCTGTCCGATGCGGCTTGCAAAGCCGTTCGCGGGAGCAGGCCGAACCGGGTTTCACTTCGGGCTCGTAGAGGGCACGGTCGTGACCGTGGGCTTCTTGTGGGGGAATCCGGATCTTCCGTTTATCAGTCAAGTGCTTCATACGGCTGAGGACATGGATCCCGTCATTGCGGGCTATCCATGGGGCACGCGCAACACGATTCGCACGCGTTCGAACAACACCCTCGAGTTGGACGACAGGAAGGGCAAGGAACACATCAAGCTTGCGACTGAACACGGCAAGACGCAGCTGAACCTGGGTTACACGGTGGATCGGGACCAGAAGCTGCGAGGCACGGGCTTCGAGTTGCGTACGGATGGTCCCGGGCAGGTGCGCGCGGGCGAGGGCGTGCTGGTGTCGGCCGACATGCAGGAAAAGGCGAATGGCGTGCACGCCGACATGGAGCCGGCGATGCGGCAGTTCGAATCGATGCAGGCGCGTGTGCAGATGCTGGCCGCGTCGGCGGAGGCCTCGAAGGCGGAGGTTGCGGATCTGAAAGCGGAAAACACGTGGCTGAAGAACGAACTGGCCGGTTTGAAGAAATCCGTGATCGCGCTGTCCGCGCCGAACGGCATCGGCATGGCGACGCCGGACCGGGTGATGGTGTCGGCGGGCAAGGACGTGAGCGTCGGGAGCGGGGCCGGGTTTCATGTGAACGCGCTCAGGCGCTTCACGGCGGCGGCAGGGGAGCGGCTGTCGCTGTTCGCGCAGAAATTGGGGATCCGGATTTTTGCGGCGAAGGGGCCGGTGCAGATTCAGGCTCAAAGCGACTTGCTGTCACTGGCGGCCGAGCAGGACGTCACGGTGTCGAGCGTGAACGGGTCGGTAATGATGCGGGCCCAGAAGGAATTCATCATCGAATGCAAGGGGGCATTCATCAAGCTGGCCAACGGATGCATCACGCTGGGCGCGCCGTATGACCTGTATTGGGAGGTGGCCCGGTTCAACCGGCGTCCGGCATCGCAGATGCATTTGGGTGCACCGGCGTTTGCACCGGCATTGTTTCCGTTCGAGGTGGGCTGCGAGGCGTGGCGGAAAAACGCGGCTCTCGCACGGGAGACGTCGCCCGCGCTGGTCGCTCAGGATGGCGTTTCCGCTCCAGCGCCGATGACGGGGCAGACCTCGTCATCAGGCGGGACCGTCGACACGTGGGCGTCGAGCGATTCGCCCGACGCGCCGAACGCCGGTCACGGTGCCGAGCGTGAGTCGACGCCGTCGGCCGGGAAGGATCCGAGCGTGCCGATCCAACTCGACAAGGCGGTTCCTTGCAACTGGCACATGCCGGACACGCGCCGGGAATGCACGGACGAGACGGAGATGGAGACCTACGAGGCGCTGCGAGCCGATAAGTCGCTGATGGGTTTGAACGCCGGCTACAAGTTTCCCACGGCCTTCGAACTGACCTACGACGACCGGCACAAACTGCTGGAGGCGACGGTGCGGATCAAGGTTGTGCCGGTCGACTTGTTCAAGACAGACGCGACCGGTAAAGAACTGCTCGGGCTGGACGGACAAAAGCAGCGGGTTCCCTTTCATCATGATGTGCATGCCTCCGCGCGTCCTATGGCGGTAGATATTCCGACCAACGGCTCAGATGGCAATTTCTATGTAATGCGCTACCGCGACGGGGCGGGTCGGAAATTCGACGTGAAGCAGAGCAAAAAGCGGGTTGAAAGCGTGCTGAACGAGCACGGCAGCATGCTGATCCTAGACGGCTGCTCGAAGGAAGCGGCCTGCGGGTGTCGCGTGGTAGTGCGCTTTCGGGTCGAGTTTCTGATTGGAGTGAGAGATGCCGCGGTGGGTGACGGCAAGAAGATCCACAAGACGATTTTCTTGTTCCCGCAAGCCGAGCGGGCCGATGCTGGTATGTGGGGCGAGATACAGGTCATCAAAGGGGGCGCGAGAGATTTGGGCCAGTTCGTGTCGCTGCCGGAATCGAATATCGTCGCCCACGAATGCGGGCATCTGTTCAATTTCCCGGACGAGTATTGGGAATGGGGAGGATATGTGCACAAGCGGTACGTGAAGGACGGCCAGCTAGATTTCGAGGCGGGCGAATGCTTCAAGGGGCAGGAGGTCTGGCAGATCCGCTCCGACAAGAATGTCATGGGTTACGGGGCGAATCATCCGGTTTCACCGGTTGCCGATGCGCCGCTGGGCGCGCTGGTGCAACCCTATTACCTCGAGTACATCAGGCGGCATTTTTGCGAAATGACGCACAAGCAATGGAGGATCGGTTATGAGCGGAAATAAGCTTGCGCTCGTGGTTCGAGCTTGCGCCTCGCGTCTAACAGAAATCTTGTTCATTCTCGGTGGGGTATGGGTCATGTCGAGTGTTTCGGTGGCGGTGGCTGGTGGCAATCTTGATATCGGTGGCAGTGGGGAGGGGTTTGGGATAGTGGGGTTAGGGGGGCATGGATATGGAATGAATACCGTCTCTGTCTGGCTGTCTGGAAGCATTCGAGTCACGATGGGTGACACAATCGACAATATGGATTTCCATGGTGTCGGCGTTTTCGATGGCAAGCTTTCGCCGGACGATCGGAAGCTGGCTCGGGAGGTCCACCGTCAGCTTTGTGAGACGGTAGACGCGGGGATCAAAAGCAATGTAATCCCCTCACCCACCGATGGACGATACTCAGTTGATTGCCTGCGGGATGGAAAGCTCGAGATACATCATGGTATTACGTCCCAGTTACCGGAAATGCTTATTAAAAGTATATTAGGCCTTTATGTGCGTGGGCGTAATGACTACTTGGCGGAAAGCCGGACGGTGGTCCGGCTAGATGCCGAGGTTGTAAATGTCGAGCAGGAAAAGGGCCGATTCCTGGTGTCGATCCGGTTTGTCAACGGCGGGCAATATCCGATCGCGATGGATACGCCGGACAAATGGTCGAAAGTGATGGGATATCAACTGGATTTCGGTGGAAAAAACGAAGACGGCACAAGCACATGGGGAGCCAGTCTCGCGGGCCTGCCCTTGATTAACCAATCGGAGTTTCCTGACGGCAGGGTCGTAATACCTGCGAAGGGCAGCGTGACGTTCAGGTTTCTGACCTTGCCGGATGAGAAATTCAAACGCGGAACCTACAAGTTCAACGTTGTGGTGAACGCGGCCGTTACGGCTCGCGAGGTGGCACCCAGCATGGGCCGGGTCGATTTCCACTCGGACACCGGCAGGCGGGTGCCGATCACGCTCGACCGCGACTGGCCGTCGACGCCGAGGGAAATGGAGGAATTCGAAGCGATGCAGCGCGAGAAGTTGTCATCACATCCGGTATATCCGGGCGCGACATTTGCCGAGGACGGCTATTACCGCGCCGTGTCGGGCAGCACGCAGCGCAGCCGGTTCGTGAAGGCGTTTCGCGCAGGCGAGCGCGCGCCGGACATGGCGGGCGTGCTGGACGAGCGGGGCGAGGCGATTTACGGCCGGCATCCCGGCTGGTTCTGGGAAGCCGATCTGGATGCTGCCGCGCGGAGCCAGCCGGGCGAGGTCTGTCCGCGCAGCGGGCGCTGGTTTGCACGGATCGAATCGCCGCTGTATGTCTGGCCACCGACTTATGAGGATGATCTCAACGAGGTGATCCTGTGCAGGCAGGGTGATTTGCTTCCACCATCCAGACGCGCCAACGAATGGGCGCGCGACCAAGTGCGCTGGGAATGGATCGGAGTCTGAGCCATGACACGACGAGCATACGTCATGCAGTTCGACCGGACCACGAGCGGTGGTCTGGTGCTCGACGGCGATCCCGACATGAATGCAATGGGCCGCAGTTTCAGCTATCTGTACGCGCGGGTCTCATGTCCGGCGTGTAACACGACAGGCTTCATCGCACCGAGCGGGGATCGCCCCGAGGACCGCATGCTGAACCGGGAACCCGCGCTGCATGGGGACCTCTGCCACTGCCAATGCGATCCCAGACCACACGTGCTGGCTTCGCAGGATGATATGGCTGCCTGGACATAGATCCCTTCGGCGGATTTCGGAGCCAATCGAGCGTGCGTTCAGCCAGGAAGCGGCGCGTTACCAAGAGCGCAGGCCGGGATATCGCAGACTTTATATACGAATCCCGGCCTTGCCTTTTTCGGGCGTCACGACTCCGTCAAACCCTCTCCGGCGCCCTCGCCACCTTCGCGACATTCCGCGCCGGCGCACCATTCGCAACGAAATAAGGTACATCCGCACGCGCTAGCGCCTGCCTGCCGCGAATCCTGTCGGCGATCTTCTCGGCGATCATGATCGTCGGCGCGTTCAGGTTGCCGGTCGTGATGATCGGCATGATCGACGCGTCGACCACGCGCAGCCCTTCGAGCCCGTGCACGCGGCCTTCGCTGTCGACCACCGCCATGTCGTCGTAACCCATCTTGCACGAGCATGACGGATGGAACGCCGTTTCCGCGCGCGCACGCACGAACGTGTCGAGGTCCTTGTCGCTCTTCAGATCCGCGCCGGGATGCAGCTCGTGGCCGCGGAAGCGATCGAGCGCCGGCTGCCGCATGATCTCGCGCGTCGCGCGGATCGCGTCGCGGAACTCGCGCCAGTCGAGCGCTTCGGCCATGTAGTTGAACAGAATGCTCGGATGCTGGTTCGGATCGCGCGAGCGCAGCTTCACGCGGCCGCGGCTCGGCGAGCGCATCGAGCCGACGTGCGCCTGGAAGCCGTGCATCTCGATCGCGTTCGAGCCGTTGTAATTGATCGCAACCGGCAGGAAGTGATACTGGATGTTCGGCCACAGGTCGTCGTCGCGCGTGCGGATGAAGCCGCCCGCTTCGAAGTGGTTGCTCGCGCCGAGGCCGGTGCCGTTCAGCATCCATTCGAGGCCGATCTTCGGCTGGTTCCACCACTTGAGCGCCGGGTACAGCGACACGGGCTCCTTGCACGCGTACTGGATGTACATCTCCAGGTGGTCCTGCAGGTTCTGGCCGACGCCGGGCAGGTCGAGCACGACGGGGATGTCCAGTTCCTTCAGCCACGCGCCGGGGCCGACGCCAGAGCGTTGCAGCAGTTGAGGCGACGCGATCGCGCCGCTGCACACGAGCACTTCGCGGCGCGCATGCGCGGTCGCGCGCTCGCTGCCGCGCAGGTAGGTGACGCCTGACGCGCGCTTGCCGTCGAACAGGATCCGGTCGGCGAGCGCGTGGGTGACGATCTCGAGGTTCGGCCGCGCGCGGGCCTGGTCGAGGTAGCCGCGCGCGGTGCTCGCGCGGCGGCCGCGCGGCGTCACGGTGCGGTCCATCGGGCCGAAGCCTTCCTGCTGGTAGCCGTTCAGGTCGTCGGTGCGCGGATAGCCGGCCTGCACGCCGGCCTCGACCATCGCCTCGAACAGCGGGTTCACGCCCGGCTTGCTGGTCGTGACCGACACGGGACCGTCGCCGCCGTGATAGTCGTTCGGGCCGACGTCGCGGGTCTCCGCCTTCTTGAAGTACGGCAGGCAGTCGAGATACGTCCAGTTCTCGAGGCCCTTGTGCGTCGACCAGTTGTCGTAGTCGAGCGCGTTGCCGCGGATGTAGCACATCCCGTTGATCAGCGACGAGCCGCCGAGCCCCTTGCCGCGCCCGCATTCCATCCGGCGGTTGTCCATGTGCGGCTCGGGGTCGGTCTCGTACGCCCAGTTGTAGCGGCGCCCCTGCAGCGGATAGGCGAGCGCCGCCGGCATCTGCGTGCGGAAGTCGAAGCGGTAGTCGGGACCACCGGCTTCGAGCAGCAGCACCGTGACGTCCGGATCTTCCGTCAGGCGCGTCGCGAGCACGTTGCCCGCGGAGCCTGCGCCGCAGATGATGTAGTCGTATTCGCGCGTCGTCATGACGGTCAATCTCCTTTCCTGAAACTTAAAACACCGGGTTGTAGCGGCCGAGCTCGACCTGCACCGACTTGATTCGAGTGTAGTGCTCGAGCGTCGTGATGCCGTTCTCCCGTCCGACACCGGATTGCTTGTAACCGCCAACCGGCATTTCGGCCGGCGACTCGCCCCACGTGTTGATCCAGCAGATGCCGGCTTCGAGGCGGTGGATCGTGCGGTGCGCGCGCGACAGGTTCTCGGTGACGACGCCGGCCGCGAGCCCGTAGTGCGTGTCGTTCGCGCGGGCGATCACTTCGTCCTCCGATTCGAATTCGAGGATGCTCATCACCGGCCCGAAGATTTCCTCGCGGACGATCTTCATGTCGTCGCGGCAGTCGCCGAACACGGTCGGCGCGACGTACTGGCCGTTCGCGAAGTGGCCGTCGGTCAGGCGCGCGCCGCCCGCGAGCAGCTTCGCGCCCTCGGCCTTGCCGCTGTCGATGAAGCCGAGCACCTTGTCGAGCTGCGCGGCGGACACGAGCGGGCCGAAGTTGGTGTCGGCATCGGTCGGCTTGCCGACGCGGATGCGTTTCACGCGTTCGAGCACGCGCGCGGTGAATGCATCCTTGATCGAGCGGTGCACGAATACGCGCGTGCCGTTCGTGCAGACCTGGCCCGAGCTGAAGAAGTTGGCGGTCACCGCGATGTCGGCGGCGCGGTCGAGATCGGCGTCGTCGAACACGATCAGCGGCGACTTGCCGCCGAGCTCCATCGTCACTTCCTTCAGCGACGATGCGCCGGCGAGCGACATCACCTTCTTGCCGGTCTCGACGCCGCCGGTGAACGACACCTTCGCGATGTCCGGATGGCCGGTGAGCAGCGCGCCGACCGAGCCGTCGCCCTGCACGACGTTGAACACGCCGGCCGGCACGCCGGCTTCCGTGTAGATCTCCGCGAGCTTCAGCGCCGTCAGCGGCGTGACCTCGCTCGGCTTGAACACCATCGCGTTGCCGGCCGCGAGCGCGGGGGCGGTCTTCCAGCACGCGATCTGGATCGGGTAGTTCCACGCGCCGATGCCCGCGCACACGCCGAGCGGCTCGCGGCGCGTATAGACGAACGACTCGGCGCGCAGCGGCACCTGCAGCCCTTCGATCGCGGTCGCGAGGCCCGCGTAGTACTCGATCACGTCCGCCCCGGTGACGATGTCGACCGCGAGCGTCTCGGCGATCGGCTTGCCGGTGTCGCGCGTCTCGAGCGCGGCGAGTTCGTCGTTGCGCTCGCGCAGCAGCTCGACCGCGCGGCGCAGGATGCGCGAGCGCTGCATCGCGGTCATCGCCGCCCATTCGCGCTGGCCTTCGCGTGCGGACGCGACCGCGCGGTCGACGTCGGCGGCGCTCGCCTGCTGCACCTGCGCGAGCAGTTCGCCGGTGGCCGGATCGAAGGTGTCGAAAGTCTTGCCGCTGGTGGCGTCGACGTAGCCGCCGCCGATGTAGAGGCGCTGCAAACCGCGCGGTAAACCGATTACGGACATGAGGATCTCCTTGGTGGGGCGACCGTGCGACGCGTCACGCCGACGCGAGCAGCAGATCGATGTAGTCGTGGGCGAGCTTCAGCGCCGCCCGGGTGTCGAACGGGCCGCCGGCGAGCGCTCCGCGCAGCCACAAGCCGTCGATCAGCGCGGCGAGGCCGCTGGCGGCTTCCCGCGCCTTCACGTGCGGCAGCGCTTTCGCGAATTCCGCGCACAGGTTCGAGTAGAGGCGCCGCGTGTTGACGTGCTGCAGGCGCTTGAGCGTCGGCTCGTGCATGCTCTGCGACCAGAACGCGAGCCACGTCTTCATCACGGGCGCGCTGATCTGCGTGTCGTCGAAATTCGCGGCGACGATCGCGCGCAGCCGGGCGCGCGGGTCCTTGCGCGCGGCGACGCGGCGGCGCGTGGTGGCCGACCACAGGTCGCGCAGCACGTGCCGCATCGTCGCTTCGAGCAGGCCGTCCTTGTCGCCGAAGTAGTGGCTGACGATGCCGGTCGAGATGTTCGCGCGCTGCGCGACCGACGCGAGCGTCGTGCCGGGCAGGCCCGCCTCGTCGATCGAGCGCAGCGTCGCATCGATCAACTGCGCGCGGCGGACTTCCCGCATTCCCACTTTCGGCATCGCGACTCCCTGTGCACGGACGGCGGATGAATGGAAGCCGAGAGCTTAGCGGTTTTTTATTGAACGTTCAATCAATAAAAAACGGGGGTCGGAAGCCCAGCGTGAGGGGAGGGGGTGACCGATGCGGCGCAAACGATGTACGGTTGCGGAAAACACAATCGCAAGACTGCTAAATAAAGCAAAGTTTGTTTAAAACAGATTTCAAATTGAACGAGATGGTTGACGAATGGCACGAATATTTGCGAATCCATCCTCAATGAAAGAATGTTGACGCTGACGATTTTAGTGGCGCTCCGGAAAGCGAAGAAACATTCGAATGGGCAGGGTGCTGGCGAGGTGCGATTCAGAAATGCGTTTGAAACGTTGTAACTTATTGAATATTAATATGTATTGAGCGATTTTGATGGCCGGGCAGCCTCGCAATGAAAACGATTTCTGGCGGCGCCGTGCCTTTCCGCATACCATAAAAAATGCGGGAAAAATTCGAATTCGATGTATTTCCTACTTGAGTAGAGGGGATATTTGGTGCGGCTTGAGTAATCAATTTGACGCGTATTAATATTTCGCCGCATTGACGAGAATCAATCGACGCAGCCGAACCTGACGCAGTGCGTCGGCGACGGCGCGCTCGAGGATCGCGCCGGGGGGGCCGGCGCGCGCCATCGCGCACCTGTGCGCCCGCAGCAAGCAACGATGCCGAGACGCCGAATCCACCGGGAGAACGACGATGCCGACGGAAAAACACGTGGTCCCGCTGCCCAATGGTCTGAGGGTTTACGTCGAACGCCAGATATTCGATCCGGCTTTCGACACGGCCATTCTCGTCAACGGCGCGCTCGCGACCACGGCGTCGTTCGGGCAGACCGTCCAGTACCTCGGCGAGCGGATGAACACGGTCTGCTTCGACCTGCCGTATGCGGGGCAGTCGCGCCAGCACAATCCGGGCTGCTTCGTGCTGACGAAGGACGACG
The DNA here is from genome assembly GCF_002097715.1 of Burkholderia ubonensis subsp. mesacidophila. Taxonomy (NCBI): domain Bacteria; kingdom Pseudomonadati; phylum Pseudomonadota; class Betaproteobacteria; order Burkholderiales; family Burkholderiaceae; genus Burkholderia; species Burkholderia ubonensis. Next base: position 2,687,664 of record NZ_CP020738.1, on the reverse strand, counting down.
AGGTCGAGATCCTGCAGCACCTCGTCGAGCGCTTCGCGCCCACGTTCCTCGTGTCGGTGTCGTGGGGCGGCGTCGCGTCGTTGTTCGCGCTCGCGCGCGGCTGCCCGAGCGTGCGGCGCGCGGTGATCTGCTCGTTCTCGCCGTTCCTCAACGACGCGATGGTCGACTACGTGACCCGCGCGCGCGACCACATCGCCGCCGGCGAGAACCTGAAGGCCGCGCAGCTGCTCAACGACACCGTGGGCCGCTACCTGCCGCGCATCATGAAGCTGTACAACTACCGCTACCTGACGCGGCTGCCGCGCGACGAGCAGGACCAGGTCGCGTTCCACGTCGACCAGATCCTGTCGCTGCAGCCGGAGCGCTACCTGAGCGAGTTCTCGAACATCCGCTGCGAGCTGAAGTTCGTCAACGGCGCGCTCGACGAATACACGACGCCGGCCGAAGTCCGCAGGCTCGCCGCGCACGTGCCGCGCGCGCAGTTCGCGACGATTCCGGCCGCCGGGCATTTCCTCGACATCGAAGGCCGCGCGCAGCGCGAGAGCACGCGCGCGGAACTGCTCGGCTTCCTCTGCGGCGGCGCGCAGGTCGCGGCCGGCGAGTCGCCCGACGTGTCGCAGGCATGCGTGGGCGCGCCGTGGCCCGTGCTGTCGTCGTGACGCCGCGCAGCCATCCGTCTTTCCACTCCACACGAGGCAGGCCAGCCGTGAATATCGTTCAGAGCATCGCCATCGTCGTTCCGTGGGCCGCGTGGCTCGCATACTGGATCGCCACGTCGCAGGCGGTGAAGGCGACCGTGCGCAAGGAGGCGTCGCGCTCGCGCACGCTGCAGTCGATTCCGCTGATCGTCGGCGGCGCGCTGATCATCCTGCCCGACCCGACGTGGCAGGCGTTCACGCCCGACTGGCAGCGCTTCGGCCTGCAGGCCGCGGCCGGTCTCGCGGTGCTGATCGCCGGGCTGCTGTTCTCGGTGTGGGCGCGGCGGCATCTCGGCACGAACTGGAGCGTGTCGGTCACGCTGAAGGACGGCCACGAGCTCGTTCGCAGCGGCCCGTACGCACTCGTTCGGCATCCGATCTATACGGGCTGCCTGCTCGCGCTCGCCGGCGCGGCGCTGCTCGGCGGCGAGTGGCGCGGCGCGCTCGGCGTGCTGCTCGTGTTCGCGTCGCTCGCCTACAAGGTGCGCGTCGAGGAGAGCTGGCTGACCGGCCATTTCGGGGCGGCCTACGCGCAGTACCGCCGCGAGGTCGCGGCGCTGATCCCCGGCTTCTACTGACTCCCGCGAGGCGCGCGATGGCGAAGGTGATCGTGACCGCGATCGGCTCGGCGGGCGACGTGCATCCGCTGCTCGGCGTCGCGCGCGCGCTCGCGGCGCGCGGCCACGCGATAGTGTTCTGCACGCATCCGCCGTTCGAGGCGGCCGCGCGCCGCTTCGGCTTCGCGTTCGTGCCGGTCGGCACCGCCGCCGAATACGACGCGGCGATGGCGAATCCGGCGCTGTGGGACCCGCGCACGTCGTTCCGCACGCTGTGGCAGGTGATCGCGCCGGTGTTGCGGCCTCACTACGACACGCTGCGCGCGTTGGCCGACGCCGACACCGTGCTCGTCGGCACGCTGTGGGCGTTCTCCGCGCGCTTCATGCAGGAGCTGCACGGCACGCCGTATGTGTCGGTGCAGGTGTCGCCGTCGACGCTGCTGTCCGCGCACGTGCCGCCGACGCACCCGCGCCTGACGATCCCCGCGCGCTGGCCGCTGCCGGTCAAGTCGGCGCTGATGACGCTGATCGAGCGGCTCGTGCTCGACCGCGTGTGCGGCCGCGCGCTGAACGCAGTGCGCGCGGACCTCGGGCTGCCGCCCGCGCGGCGCGTGCTCGGCCGCTGGCTGCACTCGACCGACGGCGTGCTGTGCCTGTTTCCCGACTGGTTCGCGCCGCCGCAGCCGGACTGGCCCGCGCGGCATCTGCAAAGCGGTTTTCCGCTGTTCAACGACGTCGGGGAGCGTATGGAAGACGCCGAACTCGACGCGTTTCTCGCGGCGGGCGAGCCGCCGGTCGTGTTCACCGCCGGCTCGACGCTCGTCGATCACGCCGCGTATGCGCGCGCGGTCGGCGAAGCGCTGCGCGCCACCGGCGCACGCGGCATCCTGCTGACACCCGCCGATGCGCCGGCGGACGACGGCCGCCTGCTCGTGCGGCGCTTCGTGCCGATGCGCGCGCTGCTGCCGCGTTGCCGTGCGCTCGTGCACCACGGCGGCATCGGCACCGCGGCGCTCGCTTGCGAGGCCGGCATTGCGCAGGTGGTGACGCCGTTCGCGCACGACCAGTTCGACAACGCGCAGCGTGTCGCGGACAGTGGCTGCGGCGTGCGCCTCGACGGTCCGGTCGACGGCGCGCGGCTCGGCGCTGCGCTGCGGCGCGTGCTGGACGATCCCGGCTTCGCGGCGCAGGGCGCCCGCGCGCGGGCGAGGATCGCCGGCGCGGCGGATGGCTGCGAGCGCGCGGCGGATTTCATCGAGCGCTTCGCGCCGGGCAGCAGGGCCGGGCCGTCCGCGCCGGCCGCCGTCGCCGCGGCGGGCGCATGAGCACCGCATCGTCGCTGCGCGACGCGAGCGCCGCCCCGGCCGCCCCGGACGAAGCGCAGGCGGTGCAGGCGGTGCAGGCGGTGCGGCCGCTGCGCGGCGCGCGCCTTGCGCTGCTGACGTTCGCGCTGTCGCTCGCGACCTTCATCGAGGTGCTCGACTCGACCGTGACCAACGTCGCGGTGCCGGCGATCTCGGGCAGTCTCGGCGTGTCGAACAGCCAGGGCACGTGGGTGATCAGCTCGTATTCGGTCGCCGCCGCGATCGCGGTGCCGCTGACCGGCTGGCTCGCGCGCCGCATCGGCGAGCTGCGGCTGTTCGTCGGCGCGGTGCTGCTGTTCACGCTGACGTCGCTGCTCTGCGGCCTCGCGCGCGACCTGCACGTGCTGGTGCTGTGCCGCGCGCTGCAGGGGCTGTTCTCCGGGCCGATGGTGCCGCTGTCGCAGACGATCCTGCTGCGCGCGTTCCCGTCCGAGAAGCGCACGGTCGCGCTCGCGCTGTGGGCGATGACGGTGCTGCTCGCGCCGATCTTCGGGCCGGTGGTCGGCGGCTGGATCATCGACAGCTTCTCGTGGCCGTGGATCTTCCTGATCAACCTGCCGATCGGCATCTTCTCGTTCGCGGTCTGCACCGCGATGCTGCGGCCCGACGCGCAGCGCGGCGCGGCCGGCCCGATCGACGTGCCGGGCATCGTGCTGCTCGTGATCGGCGTCGGCGCGCTGCAGGCGGTGCTCGACCTCGGCCACGACGAAGGCTGGTTCGGCTCGCCGCTGATCGTCACGCTGGCGATCGTCGCGGGGCTCGCGATCGTTTCGCTGCTGATCTGGGAAGCGGGCGAAGCGCATCCGGTGGTCGAGCTGGGCCTGTTCCGCGACCGCACGTTCTCGTTCTGCGTGCTGATCATCTCGCTCGGGATGATGAGCTTCTCGGTGGTCGGCGTGGTGTTCCCGCTGTGGCTGCAGGCGGTGATGGGCTACAACGCGTTCCATGCGGGGCTCGCGACCGCGCCGCTCGGCATCCTCGCGCTGGTGTTCTCGATCCTCGTCGGGCTGCACGCGCACCGTTTCGATGCGCGCGCGCTCGCGACCTTCGGCTTTCTCGTGTTCGCCGGCGTGCTCGCGTGGGACGCGCACTTCACGCTGAACATGACGTTCGCGCAGATCGTCGCGCCGGGGCTGATCCAGGGCATCGGGCTGCCGTGCTTCTTCATTCCGCTGACCGCGGCGACGCTGTCGCGCATCCCCGACGACAAGCTCGCCGCCGCGTCGAGCCTGTCGAACTTCCTGCGCACGCTGTCGGCCGCGTTCGGCACCGCGATGAGCGTGACGCTGTGGGACAACCGCGCGACCTATCACTACGACGTCGTGTCGCAGGCGGTCACGCAGGCCGCGGCGAACACGCAGCGCTTCGTGCACACGCTCAACGCGATGGGCATCGACGGCACGCGCGAACTGACGACGCTGCACCGCATCGTGCAGCAGCAGGCGTACATGATGGCCACGGGCGACATGTTCTGGATGGCGAGCATGACGTGTCTCGTGCTCGCCGCGATGATGTGGCTCACCCGGCCGAAGCGGGGCGCGGCGGCGTCCTTCGGTCACTAGGCATTGCTTCCCGGAGGCAACATGGCGGCACTCGGCGCGCTCGTGATTCTCTACCACCCGACCGACGCGCAGCTCGCGGCGCTCGACGCGCTGCGGCGCGCCAGCGACGCGCTGCTCGTCGTCGACAACACGCCGCAGCCGGACGCGCGGGCCCGCGACGTCTGCGCGCGCGACCGCATCGCGCTGCTGCATCACGGCAACCGCGGCGGCATCGCGGGCGCGTTCAACGCGGGGCTCGCGACGCTGTTTCGCGAGCAGGTCGACGCGGTCGCCTTGTTCGACCAGGATTCGACGGTGCCGGAGGCTTACTTCCCGGCGATGCGCGGCGTCTGCGCGGGGCTCGCGCCGCGCGCGTTCCTGGCCGGCCCGCGCATCTTCGACGAGAACGCGCGCAGCTTCCTGCCGGAGCTGTCGTCCAACGGCCTCACGCTGCGCCGCCTGTCGATCGAGCCGGGCGCCGCGATGCAGCGCTGCGCGTTCCTGATCTCGTCGGGCTGCGTCGTGTCGCGCGACGCGTACGACGCGCTCGGCCCGTTCGACGAGACGCTCTTCATCGATCACGTCGACACCGAATACTCCTTCCGCGCGCTCGCGCGCAACGTGCCGCTCTACGTCGTGCCGTCGCTCGTGCTGCCGCACCGGATCGGCGCGAAGCGGCGCCATGCGATCGGTCCTTTCGCGATCACGTCGACGAATCATCCGTGGCAGCGGCGCTATTACGGCGCGCGCAACGCCGTGCAGCTCGGCATGCAGTACGGCCTGCGCTTTCCGGTGGCGATCGTGCCGAGCCTGCTGACGCTATGGCAGATCGTGCAGATCGTGCTCGTCGAACGCGACAAGCTCGCGAAGCTCGGCGGCATGGTGCTCGGCATCGCCGACGGGCTGTTCGGCCGGCTCGGCCCGCTCGAGCGCACGCGTCCGCGCCTGGCCGCGCGGGTGCCGCACGTGCGACAAGGGTGAGGGCGGCGATGCGGAGTTCGAGGAAGAAGACCGGCTGGACGGCCGGCGCGTTGGCCGCATTGCTGGCGTTGAGCGGCTGCGCGCCGTCGGGGTTCCTGCCGTCGCTGTCGTTGCGCGCGCCGGCCGACGATGCGCTCGCGCACACGGCCGGCCCCGGCGCGGCCGGCGCGTGGCCCGCGCCGGACTGGGTCAGGCAGTTGCAGGACCCGCAGCTCGATCAGCTGGTCGCGGAGGCACTGCAGCAGAATCCGGACCTGCAGGTCGCGCAGGCGCGGCTGCGGATCGCGCAGGCGCAGCTGCAGCAGTTCGACGCGCTGACCGGGCTGACCGGCACCGCCGGCGCGACGGTCAACCGCGCGCGCATGCCGCAGCCGGGCGACATCGCCGACGTGACGATCGGCGGCTACAAGGTGCCGGTGCAGATCTTCGGCGATCCGGCCGCGTCGCCGTCGTCGGCGTTCGTCGCGCTGAACTACCAGCTCGACCTGTGGGGCAGGAACAAGGCCGCGACGAAGAGCCTGATGTCGCTGCGCGACGCGGCGCGCGTCGAGGCCGACCAGGTGCGGCTTGCGATGTCGACCGCGATCGTCACCGTCTACTGCCAGCTCGACCAGGCCTACGCGGCGCGCGACCTGCTGCAGCAGAAGATGAAGGTCAGCCAGCGGGTCACGACGGTGCTGCGCGAGCGCACCGCGCGCGGCATCGACAACGCGTACGACGCGAGCGACGCATCGATCAAGCGCAGCCGCCTGCTCGGGCAGATCGCGCTGAACGACGAGCAGATCAAGCTCGCGCAACTGCAGCTCGGCGTGCTGTCGGGGCGCGGCCCGGAACGCGGTCTCGCGCTGCAGCGGCCCAACGTCGGCAAATTCGGCGCGTTCGGCGATGCGGCGCTGCCCGCGCGGCTGCCGGCCGGCCTGCTCGGCCGCCGGCCCGACATCGTCGCCGCGCGGCTGCGCGTCGAGGCCGCGTATGCGAACGCCGACTCGACGCGCGCGCAGTTCTTTCCGGACGTGAACCTCATCGGGCTCGGCGGCGTGTTCGCGCTGACGCCCGCGTCGCTGTTCTCGCGCGACGCGCTGGCTGGCTCGGTCGGCCCGGCGGTGTCGCTGCCGATCTTCGACCGCGGCCGGCTGAAGGCGAAGCTCGGCGCGGACGTCGCGCAGGCGGACGTCGCGATCGGCCTGTACAACAAGACCGTCGACGACGCGCTCGGGCAGGTCGCGCAGCTCGTCTCGTCGCTGCAGACCTCGCAGGCGCTCGTCGCGCAGCAGCAGGACGCGGTGGCCGCCGCGCAGAAGATCGTGCAGATCGCGACCGACCGTCACCGGCGCGGGCTGCTGATGCAGAAGGACGTCGACGTCGCGCAGCTGTCGCTGATCGACGAGCGCACGCAACTGATCGACCTGCTCGGCAAGCAGCGCACGCTGCGCGTCGGGCTGATCGGCGCGCTCGGCGGCGGCTTCGACTCGGACCCGGCGCCGGCGGCGCGCGCAACGCCGAACGCACATGCGAAGCGCGGCGCTGCATCCGCTAACCGAACCGCGATCGCGCGCGCGCCGGCCGCCGGCCCAAGCCTGTCCGACGCGCCGTCGAATCCGATGTTCCAGCACGACCGCCTGGTCGTCACGCAAAGCGACTGAATGCACCACGACAACCTTCACACCGCTCCCATGCCGGCATCGCAGGCCGATGCCGCACTCGACGCACGGCGCGCGACGCGCCGCAAGCGCTTTCTCGTGTTCTTCGCGGCCGTGCTGCTGGCCGCCATCGCGTGGCTCGCGGCGTGGTGGATCCGCGACCGCTACTACGAGGAAACCGACGACGCGTACGTGGCCGGCGCCATCGTGCAGATCGCCGCGCAGGTGCCGGGCACGGTCACCGACGTGCTGGCCGGCGACACTCACCCGGTGCGCGCCGGGCAGGTGCTCGTGCGGCTCGACGACACGGAGGCGTCGGTTGCGTTCGCGCAGGCGAAGGCGCAGCTCGCGCAGGCGGTGCGGCAGGTCGCGAACGCGAAGATCTCGAACACGATGTACGTGGAAGCGGTGAACGCGCGGCGCGCGGACCTGTCGCTCGCGCAGCGTGCGCTCGCGGCGCGCGCGGGCGCATCGGTCGAGATCGTCGCGCCGGAGGAGCTGGCGCGCGCCCGCGCGGCCGTTGCAGGCGCGCAGGCGAATCTCGCGGCCGCGCAAGCGCAGCTAGACGCGGCGCGTGCGCTCGGCAGCAAGCTGCCGGTCGACGAGAGCCCGGCCGTCGTGCAGGCGGCCGCGCAGTTCAAGCTTGCGTACCGCAACCTGAAGCGCACGACGATCGTCGCGCCGGTCGATGGCACCGTCGGCCAGCGCGCGGTGCAGGTCGGGCAGCAGGTCGGACCCGGCGTGCCGCTGATGTCGATCGTGCAGTTGAAGCGCCTGTGGGTCGAGGCGAACTTCAAGGAAGGGCAGATCCGGCACATGCGCGTCGGCCAGCCGGTCGAGATCGTGTCGGACATCTATGGCGCGCGGGTCGTCTATCGCGGCCGCGTGCAGGGTTTTTCGGCGGGGACGGGCAGCGCGTTCTCGATGCTGCCGTCGCAGAACGCGGCCGGCAACTGGATCAAGGTCGTGCAGCGCGTGCCGGTCGTGATCTCGATCGACGCGGCGGATCTCGCCGCGCATCCGTTGCGCGTCGGGCTGTCGATGCGGGCGAGCGTCGATACGCACGATCGCGGCGGGCACGCGCTCGACAGCGAGCCGCCGACGCCGGCGGAAAGCACGCGCGTGCACGACGGCGTCGCGAGCGAGGCGGAGGCGGCCGCAGCGGCGGTGATTCGCGACAACCAGGGAGGGTGATCCATACGGGTGATCCATACGCGCCGGACCGCTGGCGCGAAAAAGCCGGCGCCTTGCCCATCCACGTCCTCCGGCCGCCGATGTCGGCACGATTCAAACGCATGTCGCGTTTGAGACATCGGTGCCCCCATGTCCCGGTCTACTCTCGAACAGCACGCTGTCGTGCGCGGCAGCGCCATCCAACGAGACATGGAGACAATGCGATGAGCAGCAATCGAGGGGTCGTCTATCTTGGGCCGGGCCAGGTCGAGGTGCAGAATATCGATTATCCGAAGATGGTCGATCCGAGCGGCCGCGCGATCGGCCACGGCGTGATCCTGAAGGTGGTGAGCACGAACATCTGCGGTTCCGACCAGCATATGGTGCGCGGCCGCACGACGGCGCCGGTCGGTCTCGTGCTCGGCCACGAGATCACCGGCGAGGTGGTGGAAGTCGGCCGCGACGTCGAGACGCTGAAGCTCGGCGATCTCGTGTCGGTGCCGTTCAACGTCGCGTGCGGCCGCTGCGCGATGTGCAAGGAAACGCATACCGGCGTGTGCCTGAACGTGAACCCGTCGCGCGCGGGCGGCGCTTACGGCTACGTCGACATGGGCGGCTGGATCGGCGGGCAGGCCGAGTACGTGCTGGTGCCGTACGCGGATTTCAACCTGCTGAAGTTCCCCGACCGCGACCAGGCGATGGCGAAGATCCGCGACCTCACGTGCCTGTCGGACATCCTGCCGACCGGTTATCACGGCGCGGTGAGCGCGGGCGTGAAGCCCGGCTCGACGGTGTACATCGCGGGCGCGGGCCCGGTCGGGATGGCGGCGGCCGCTTCCGCGCGCCTGCTCGGCGCGGCGGTCACGATCGTCGGCGACATGAACGCGGAGCGCCTCGCGCATGCGCGGGCGATGGGCTTCGAGACGGTCGACCTGTCGCTGGATGCGACGCTCGGCGAGCAGATCGCGCAGATTCTCGGCACGCCGGAGATCGATTGCGCGGTCGATTGCGTCGGCTTCGAGGCGCACGGCCACGGCTCGTCCGGCCACTCGGAAGAGGCGCCCGCGACGGTGCTGAACTCGCTGATGGAAATCACGCGGCCGGCGGGCGCGATCGGCATTCCGGGCCTGTACGTGACCGACGATCCGGGCGCGAAGGACAAGGCCGCGCAGCACGGCAGCCTGAGCATCCGCTTCGGCCTCGGCTGGGCGAAGTCGCATTCGTTCTTCACGGGGCAGACGCCGGTGCTGAAGTACAACCGCAACCTGATGCAGGCGATCCTGTTCGACCGGCTGCCGATCGCGCAGATCGTCAACGTCACGGTGATCTCGCTCGACCAGGCACCGGAGGGCTACAAGAAGTTCGACGGCGGCGCGCCGCGCAAATTCGTCATCGATCCGCACGGCCTGCTGGCGGCGTAACGCGGCTGACGGCGCGGTAATCGAAGGGGCCGGGGCGGTCGAACGCCCCGGCCCCTTCGTGCATGCGGGCTGCTAGTGCCCGCGATAGAGTCTGGCAAGATCCATCTCGTTCGACGCCGGCCGCCGTCCCGGCTCGGGGCGCGCGCCGACGCGGCGTATCCCATGCGTGTGATGCGTCGGGAAGGGCCTGTTCCGCAGTTCCGCGGTGCGTATCGGCGCGGCATGCGCTCCCGCGCAGCCGGGTGCGGCACGGGCCGTGCACGGGCGCGCGGCAACCATCGCATCCGGCGCGCGCGCGGTGGTCGGATGCTGCGCGTCGGCCGGCGCAGCGCTTGCGATCGTCCGGTCAACGGCTTGACCCGCGCTCGGGCCGCTTTCCGTGTTGGCCGCGAGTTGTTCTTCGTCGAGCGAATAAAACGGATAGGCGGGCGGCGGCATCGGCAGCGCCGGATCGCCAGGCGGCGTCACCCGTTCCGCCGGCGCGCGCAAGCCGCCGATGATCACCGTTGCACTCGGCAGGTCCGGTGCGCGGCAGACGGGGTCCGCCTGGCACATCTTGTCGAACGCGACGTACCCGCCGAACACCAGCACGAGCGTCACGAGGCTCAGCAACGGCGCCGACGACGCGCGCGGCTGATGGATGGCGGCGTGATGAAGTGAACGCGCGATGCGCATGGGCCAGCTGTCGAACGGCGGCCGCGCCGGGCTGACGGCACGCGCATCGAACGGCCAGTTCCGCATCCCGCACACGGGGCAGTGCTCGAGCGCGCGGAAAGCGACGAAGCCGCACTCCCTGCAGCGATAACAGGCCGCCTGTCGCGATCTGGCATGCGCGTTCAGCGCACCCGTCAGGGTGTCGCGCGCGATGACTTTCCGGTTGAGCAGGACTCGCATCGTTCGACGAGGGCAGATCCGCGCAACCGACTGAACGAAATCCACCCGAATCCATTCACGCAGCGCGCTCCATGGCGGCGTCGTACCGACCGCGGCACGCCGCACCGTTCAGGCGCGCGCGCAGGAGCAGCGCTTGCTGCGCGTCGCGCACATTGGCCGCCTGTCCCTTCCAGGCTGCAAGCGGCGGTTCCTGCAGCGCGCGTCCATAGGAAAAGCTCAACAGCCACGGCCGTCCGGACAGGCGATTCATCGCGTCGAGATTGGCCGTCGCTTCCTCGGGCGTCTGCCCGCCGGACAGGAAGAAGATGCCGGGGACTTCGGCCGGCACGACGCCGCGCAACAGACGAACCGTCGCGTCGGCGATCACCGCGGGTGCCGGCTGCGCCGCATGCGCTTTGCCCGGGACGACCATGCTGGGCTTGAGCAGCATGTGCGCCAGCACGACCCGATGCCGATGCAGCGCGTCGAACACCGCGTGCAGCACCGCGTCGGTCACGGCCGCGCAACGCGCGAGCGAATGATCGCCGTCGATCAGCACTTCCGGCTCGACGATCGGCACGACGCCGGCCTCCTGGCAGATCGCCGCATAGCGTGCCAGCGCCTCGGCGTTCGCTTCGATCGCGACGCGGCTCGGCAGCGTGTCGGACACGTTGTACACCGCGCGCCACTTTGCGAAACGCGCGCCTTGCTGCTTGTAGCGATCGACGCGAATCGCGAGCCCGTCCAGCCCTTGCGTGATTTCGTCGCCCGGCGCGTGCGCGAGTGGGATCTTGCCCGCGTCGACCTTGATGCCGGGCACGATCCGTTGGCGCTCGGCGAGTTCGGGCAACGGCGTGCCGTCGTCCGCGCGTTGTCCCAGCGTCTCTTCATACAGGATGACGCCGCTGATGAATTCGCCGAGGCCCGGCGTCGACAGCAACAGGCTGCGCCACGCGCGGCGGTTCTCGTCAGTCGATTCGACCGCAATCGTCTTGAAGCGCTTCGCGATGGTCGGTCCGCTTTCGTCGGCGGCCAGCAAGCCCTTGCCGTCCTGCACGAGGGCGTCGATCGTCGCCTGGAGTTCGCTGTCGGTGCTCATCTGATCCTCCATGAAGACCGCGATGCGACGCCACGCGGGTGCTGGTCAGACGGTTGCGCGTCGCAACGCCGGCCTTCCGATCTTCATTTTTGGTCGCGCGTCGATCAGAACGCAAGGCGCGCAATGATTAAGATGGGCGCGCGCGTGCGAGGCATGCCCCGTGCTAGCGCACGTGCCGCTGCCGGGCCGCGAGCGCGCCGATGGTCCGCATCGCGTTTTCGACGGCGGGCGTCCACGGGCGGCCGTAGTTGAGACGGACGTAGCGGCGGAATCCCCCGGTCGCGGAAAAGATCGGCCCGGGCGCGATGCTGATGCCGTTCTCCATCGCGGCGCCGAACAGGCGCAGCGCGTCCACGCGCGGCGGCAATTCGAGCCACAGGAAATAACCGCCGAGCGGGGCGAACACTTCGGTTCCCTGCGGAAAATACGCGCGCACCGCGGCGAGCATCTGCTCCTGATGCGCGGCGAGATTGCGCCGCAGCTTGCGCAGGAAGCGGTCGTATCCGCCGTCCTGCAGATAGCTCGAAATCGCCAGTTGCGCCGGCACGTCGGCCGATGGCGCCGCGACGCATTTCGCCTGCCGGATCTGGTGCACGTAACGCCCGGCTGCGACCCAGCCGATGCGGAAACCCGGCGCGAGGCATTTCGAAAACGAGCCGCAATGAAGCACGAGTCCGCTATCGTCGTACAGTTTCGCCGGGCGCATCGGCGTCGACCCGAAATACAGTTCGCTGTAGACGTCGTCTTCGATCAGCGGCACCTGATGCGCGGCGAGCAGGTCGATCAGCGCGCGCTTGCGCTCGTCGGACAGCGTCGCGCCGGTCGGGTTGTGGAACGACGTCATGAGCCAGCAGGCGCGGATCGGATGCCGGTCGAGCGCTTCGGCGAGTGCGTCGAGATCGAGCCCCGTGCGTGGATCGACCGGAATTTCGACGGCCTTCAGATGCAGGCGCTGCACCGCCTGCAGCACCGCGTGGAAGGCCGGGCGTTCGATCGCGATCACTTCCCCCGGGCGCGTCAGCGCCTGCAGGCTCAGCGTCAGCGCTTCCAGCGCGCCGGTCGTGATGACGATTTCGTCCATCGGCAACGACGCGCCCGCGATCAGGTACCGCAATGCAATCTGCCGGCGCAGCCCTTCGTCCCCGGGCGGAAAGCCGGACAGCAGCCGCGTGCGATTCATGTTGCGCGCCACCGACGTCACGCAGCGCCACAGGCTGCCCATCGGGAACAGCGAATAGCTGGCGAACGCCGAACCCAGCTGAACGATGTCCTGATCCTTGATGGAATCCACGAGCCTGACGAGCGCATCGTCGACGCCGCTGCGTGCAGCGGGCGTCTTGCGGGGCGGGCCGTGGCCCGGCCGCACGCGCTTGGTTTCGACGTCCGAAACGAAATAGCCGGAACGCGTTCGCGCGACGATCAGGCCCTCGCTCTCGAGCAGGTAATAGGCGCGGAACACGGTCGTCGGGCTGACCTTGAACGCCTTGCTGGCGTCGCGAATGGTCGGAATGCGCGCACCGGGCACCAGATCGCCGCGCCGAATGGAATCGGCTATCGTCTGCGCCAGCGCCGCGTATCGCTTCATGCCTGTCCTCGGCCGAGCCGTGCCTCGCTGAAAAAAGAGTAGCACGGCACGCGTCGCACACCATCTGGTCCTCATATCTGATCCGCTTGATTTTTTAAGACTCTGATCCTTTTCATTCGTCCGGTTCGCGGGCATCCTCTCGGCACCTCTTTCAACCGGCGTTCAACTCATACGGAATTCACGCTGCCTGACGGCTGATCCGTGGTCTCGCGCGTTTGCGCGGGGTCTTGTGTGTCGGCGTCTCCACCTCCACCCAGGAACACCCAGCGTGAAATCGAAGACCCTCGTCGCGGGCCTTGTGGCCGGTATCGCCCTCAACCTGTCCGGCGCCGCCGCCGAAGCGGCCTGCATCAGCAATCCGCCGGCCCAGTCCAATGCGTCGTTCCCCGCCGCCCTCACGGGCAAGCTCGTCTATCACAGCTACGTCAACTACGGCGACGGCACGAGCCAGCTGTTCCTCTACGATTTCGCGGCGCACTCGCTGACCCAGTTGAGCAAGAGCTCGTGGGGCATCACCGATCCGATGAACGCGGTGTTCAGCCCGGACGGCAAGTGGCTCGCGTTCATGGGCATCATGAACGGCGCGTGGAACGTGTTCATGGTTCAGCTCGGCACCGGCAATCCGCCGATCAACATGACGAACAGCACGGGCGCCACCCGCAACGAAGACCCGAAATTCAGCGCGGACGGCAAGACCCTCGTGTTCAAGCAGAACGGCGACGTCAAGCAGGCGACGCTGTCGTACACGAGCGCGGGTCCGGTGTTCACGTCGGTCGTGAGCCTGACCAACGCGCCGGCCGGCGCCGAGTATTCGATGCCGTTTCTCGCGCCCGACGCGAGCGCCGTCTACTACGCCACCGGCACCGGTGCGAACATGGGCCTGATGAAGCGCACGATCGCGACCGGCGCCACGGCCGTGTTCGACAATCCGGCGGGCCTGCAGACCTACTATCCGATCGTGCGCGCGGACGGCGCGGTGTTCTACGCGCGCTGGAAGGACACGAGCCAGCTCGATCAGATCTATTCGAAGACCGCGGACCCGGCGTCGACGCCGAATCAGCTCGCGCTCAACGACTGCATCAGCAACAACTCCGACCCCGCGCCGGTGAACGGCACGAACTACCTGTTCTTCTCGTCGACGACGGCCGGCGGCTATCAGCTCTACGTCGGCGACGTGACGACCGGCCAGCGCTGGAGCCTGTCGCAGTTCGGCGTGAACGCCGACACCACGAAGGCCAAGCTCGGGTCGAGCTACTACGGCGGTACGGTCGCCGGCCAGACCACGCTGCTGTCGCAAGGGCGTCCCGCTGCCGCGTCGGCCAGCTACAACGCGTCGCTGACGCCGGACAAGGCATTCGACGGCAACACCACCAGCACGCGCTGGGATTCGCCGGAGGGCGCCGGCGTCGATCCGCAATGGATCTCCGTGGATCTCGGGTCCGTGAAGACCATCAACGGCGTCGATCTCTACTGGGACGCCGGCGCGCTCGTCTACCAGATCCAGACGTCGAACGACAACGTGAACTGGACGACGATCTACTCCACCAACAACGGCGTGGCGTGGGGGCATGTCGCGATCCCGAATCTCAACGGCCACGGCCGCTACGTGCGGATGTACGGCACCAAGCGCGCGACGCAGTGGGGCTACTCGCTCGACGAAATGCAGGTGTGGGGGTATTGAGCGTCCACCGGAAATGAAAAAGCGGCCGCAAGGCCGCTTTTTTTTACGTCACGCGATGCAGGCGTCACGCATGCATCATCGCGAGTGTCGGGATCGATGCGCTGCCGGGCCCCTGCGCGAGCGGCGCGACCTGCTTGCGGCGCTCCCGCGTCGGCGCCACGCCGAACGCGTCGCGGTAGCTCTTGCTGAAATGGCACGCCGACTGGAACCCGCACGCCATCGTGATGTGCATGATCGACATGTCGGTCTGCAGCAGCAGCTCGCGCGCGCGGCGCAGCCGCAGCGTGAGGTAGTAGTGCGTCGGCGTCATGCCGAGATGCTCGCGGAACAGCCGCTGCAGTTGCCGCTGCGACATGTTCGCGAGCCGCGCGAGCTCCTCGCGCGACAGCGGCTCCTCGATGTTGTTCTCCATCAGCGAGATCACTTCGAACAGCGACTTGTTCGCCGAACCGAGCCGCGCGACGAGCGGCATCCGTTGCTGCGCGCTCGTGTCGCGCACGTGCTCGACGATGAACTGCTCGGCGATCTGCGTGACGCGCGCGGTGCCGACGCGCGCGGCGATCAGGTTCAGCATCATGTCGAGCGGCGCGACGCCGCCCGTGCACGTGATGCGGTCGCGATCGATCACGAACAGTTCCTTCAGGAAGCGCGTGTCGGGAAACTCCTCCTTCAGCGCGGACATGTTCTCCCAATGGATCGCGCACGCGTAGCCCGCGAGCAGGCCCGACTTCGCGAGCGCATAGGTGCCCGTGCACAGGCTGCCGAGCGGAATGCCCGAACGCGCGAAGCGGCGCAGCGTCGACAGGTGGGCCGCGCTGGTCGAGCGCTGCACGTCGACGCCGCCGCACACGAACACGATATCCGGCTGCCCCGCGCATTCGGCCGGGCCGGTGTCGACGGTCAGGCCGTTGCTCGCCGTGACCGGGCCGCCTTCCGGACTGATCACCGACCAGCGGTAGAGCGGCTGGCCGCTCAGGTAATTCGCCATCCGAAGCACCTCGATCGCATTCGTGAACGCAATCATCGTGAAGCTGGGCAACGGCATGAACGCGAAATGAGACAGCGACGCTGTGCGGTCGGGCGACATGGGGAGCGTTCCTTGAATCTCTACTAATAGCTATTGGCCCGGGGCACGGAACGGGCTGCGGTATTGTGTGAGCGAGCGCAACAAGCGTGCCATACGGCTAAACCCTAGCTACATACGTTGACTTGGCTCAAACGCGCTGCTGCACTGCACCGAATCCGTGACCGGCTGCACCCGCGGCGGGCGACGGCGGCACCGCCACAGTGCCTGCCGGCCGTTGGCGCGCTGCGGCGGCGATGCCCGGCGATCCGAAAAAGCACGACCGATCACTTGTATAAAACGGACGCGCATGGCGGAAAAGGCAAAGAACGCGTCTAAATTCATCAATCGACCGAAAATCCGAACGACAAGAATAGAGCCGTCGGCAGCCATGCCCTGGACATGCCGGAAACCCAGGCGTGGCGGGCCTTGCGCATCGATCGCCGCCTCCCCATTCTTCGTCACGGATGCTCTATGTCGAACACCCAGTCTTTCTTCTCGCAGCCCCTCGCCGAGCGCGACGCGCCGGTCCGCAACGCCATCCTGAAGGAACTCGAACGCCAGCAGTCGCAGGTCGAGCTGATCGCGTCGGAAAACATCGTGTCGCGCGCGGTGCTCGAAGCGCAGGGGTCGGTGCTGACCAACAAGTATGCGGAAGGGTATCCGGGCAAGCGCTACTACGGCGGCTGCGAATTCGCCGATGAAGTCGAGGCGCTCGCGATCGAGCGCGTGAAGCAGATCTTCAACGCCGGCTATGCGAACGTGCAGCCGCACTCGGGCGCGCAGGCGAACGGCTCGGTGATGCTGGCGCTCGCGAAGCCGGGCGACACGGTGCTCGGCATGTCGCTCGACGCGGGCGGCCACCTGACGCACGGCGCGAAGCCGGCGCTGTCGGGCAAGTGGTTCAACGCGGTGCAGTACGGCGTGAATCGCGACACGATGCTGATCGACTACGACCAGGTGGAGGCGCTCGCGCACGAGCACAAGCCGAACCTGATCATCGCGGGCTTCTCCGCGTATCCGCGCAAGCTCGACTTCGCGCGCTTCCGCGCGATCGCGGACAGCGTCGGCGCGAAGCTGATGGTCGACATGGCGCACATCGCGGGCGTGATCGCCGCGGGCCGCCACGCGAACCCGGTCGAGCACGCGCACGTCGTCACGTCGACCACCCACAAGACGCTGCGCGGCCCGCGCGGCGGCTTCGTGCTGACCAACGACGAGGAGATCGCGAAGAAGATCAACTCGGCCGTGTTCCCCGGCCTGCAGGGCGGCCCGCTGATGCACGTGATCGCCGGCAAGGCCGTCGCGTTCGGCGAAGTGCTGCACGCGGACTTCAAGACCTACATCGACAACGTGCTCGCGAACGCGCAGGCGCTCGGCGAAGTGCTGAAGGCGGGCGGCGTCGATCTCGTCACCGGCGGCACCGACAACCACCTGCTGCTCGTCGACCTGCGGCCGAAGGGCCTGAAGGGCGCGCCGGTCGAGCAGGCGCTGGAGCGCGCGGGCATCACCTGCAACAAGAACGGCATTCCGTTCGACACCGAGAAGCCGACCGTCACGTCGGGCATCCGCCTCGGCACGCCGGCCGGCACGACGCGCGGCTTCGGCGTCGCGGAATTCCGCGAGATCGGCCGCCTGATCCTCGAGGTGTTCGACGCGCTGCGCGCGAACCCGGAAGGCGACCACGCGACCGAGCAGCGCGTGCGCCGCGAGATCTTCGCGCTCTGCGAGCGCTTCCCGATTTACTGATCGACACCGACAAGACCAGAGACTCAAGCGAGAGGCAGATATGAGCACGCTGCATCAGGACAGCATCATCATCGACGGGCTGAACATCTCGAAGTTCGAGAAACCGGTGTTCGAAGACATGCGCAAGGGCGGCATCACGGCCGCGAACTGCACGGTGTCGGTGTGGGAGAACTTCACGAAGACCGTCGACAACATCGGCGTGATGAAGAAGAAGATCCGCGACAACAGCGAGCTGCTGACGCTGGTGCGCACGACGGACGACATCTTCCGCGCGAAGCGGGAAGGCAAGACCGGCGTGATCCTCGGCTTCCAGAACGCCCATGCGTTCGAGGACAACATCGGCTACATCGAGGCGTTCGCCGACATGGGCGTGCGCGTCGTGCAGCTCTGCTACAACACGCAGAACCTGGTCGGCACCGGCTGCTACGAGCGCGACGGCGGGCTGTCGGACTTCGGCCGCGAAGTGATCACCGAGATGAACCGCGTCGGGATCATGGTCGACCTGTCGCACGTGGGCGGCAACACGTCGTCGGAGGCGATCGCGTTCTCGAAGAAGCCGGTGTGCTACTCGCACTGCCTGCCGTCTGGCCTGAAGGAGCATCCGCGCAACAAGAGCGACGCGCAGCTGAAGGAGATCGCCGATGCGGGCGGCTTCGTCGGCGTGACGATGTTCGCGCCGTTCCTGAAGCGCGGGATCGAAGCGACGATCGCCGACTACATCGAAGCGATCGACTACGTCGTGAACCTGATCGGCGAAGACGCGGTCGGCATCGGCACGGATTTCACGCAGGACTACGCGAAGGAATTCTTCGACATGCTGACGCACGACAAGGGCCGTTATCGTCAGCTGACCAACTTCGGCAAGGTGATCAACCCGGACGGCATCCGCACGATCGGCGAATTCCCGAACCTGACCGCGGCGATGGAGCGCGCCGGCTGGAAGGAATCGCGCATCCGCAAGATCATGGGCGAGAACTGGGTGCGCGTGTTCAAGGACGTCTGGGGCGCGTAAGCGCCACGCCGGGCCGGACAGCCACAAGCGATTCAACACTAGAAAAATCGGGACGTGCCCGCGCAAGCCGCGCGGGCGCGCGGACGATGCCGCGCCTGCTAGACCTGCGAAACTGCGGGCGGCGCGCGGCGAATTTTCCTCACGGAGTCACCACGATGCAACCGCAACTGCCGATCAACGTCGATCCCGATACCGGCGTCTGGACCACCGACGCGCTGCCGATGCTGTACGTGCCGCGCCACTTCTTCACGAACAACCACGTCGCCGTGGAGGAAGCGCTCGGCGTCGAAGCGTATGCCGAGATTCTCTACAAGGCCGGCTACAAGTCCGCGTACCACTGGTGCGACAAGGAAGCGAAGCAGCACGGCCTGACCGGCATGGCGGTGTTCGAGCATTACCTGAAGCGCCTGTCGCAGCGCGGCTGGGGCCTGTTCTCGATCATCGAGGCCGACCCGGCCAGCGCGCGCGCGAAGATCGAATTGCGCCACTCGTCGTTCGTGCTCCAGCAGCCCGGCAAGGAAGGCAAGCTCTGCTACATGTTCGCGGGCTGGTTCGCCGGCGCGATGGACTGGGTGAACGACACGACGCCGGAAGGCCAGGGCGCGCCGCGCGCGCGATCGTCGGAAGTGCAGTGCGCGGCGGAAGGCCACGACCACTGCGTCTTCGAAGTGTCGCCGATCGCTCACTGACACAGCAGACACGGAACAACACCCGCAACACGAGACACACGAACGCCAGAGGTCGCCAGCGATGCGTTATCCCCACCTGTTCAAACCCATGCAGCTGAACCAGCTGACGCTGCGCAACCGGATCGTCAGCACCGCCCACGCGGAGGTGTATGCCGAGCCGGGCGGCCTGCCGGGCGACCGCTACATCCGCTATTACGAAGAGAAGGCGAAGGGCGGCGTCGGCCTGGCGATTTGCGGCGGGTCGAGCCCGGTGTCGATCGACAGCCCGCAGGGCTGGTGGAAATCGGTGAATCTGTCGACCGACAAGATCATCGATCCGCTCACGCGCCTGGCCGACACGATGCACAAGCACGGCGCGAAGATCATGATCCAGGCGACGCACATGGGCCGCCGCTCGTCGTTCCACGGCGAGCACTGGCCGCACCTGATGTCGCCGTCGGGCGTGCGTGAGCCGGTGCACCGCGGCAACGCGAAGATCATCGAGATCGAGGAAATCCGCCGCATCATCGGCGATTTCGCGGCGGCCGCGAAGCGCGTGAAGGCCGCCGGCATGGACGGCATCGAGATCTCGGCGGCCCACCAGCACCTGATCGACCAGTTCTGGAGCAAGCGCTCGAACCATCGCACCGACGAATGGGGCGGCAGCCTGGAGAACCGCCTGCGCTTCGGCATCGAGGTGCTGACGGCGGTGCGCGAGGCGGTCGGCAAGGATTTCTGCGTCGGCCTGCGCATGTGCGGCGACGAATTCCACGAGGACGGCCTCGATCACGACGCGCTGAAGGAAATCGCGCAGGCGATGTCGGAGACGGGCCTGATCGACTACCTGAGCGTGGTCGGCTCCGGCGGGGATACGCACAACACGATCGCGAACTGCATGCCGCCGATGGCGTTGCCGCCGGAGCCGTTCGTGCACCTCGCGGCCGGCATCAAGTCGGTGGTGAAGATTCCCGTGATGCACGCGCAGAGCATCCGCGATGCGGGCCAGGCCGAGCGCCTGCTCGCCAACGGCATGATCGACCTGGTCGGCATGACGCGTGCGCAGATCGCCGATCCGCACATGGTGATCAAGATCCGCGACGGCCGCGAGGACGAGATCAAGCAGTGCGTCGGCGCGAACTACTGCATCGACCGGCAGTACAACGGCCTCGACGTGCTCTGCATCCAGAACGCGGCCACCTCGCGCGAATCGACCATGCCGCACATCATCGAGAAGTCGCGCGGCCCGAAGCGCAAGGTGGTGGTGGTGGGCGCCGGCCCGGCGGGCCTCGAGGCGGCGCGCGTCGCGAAGCTGCGCGGCCACGACGTCGTGCTGTTCGAGAAGAACGCCGAAGTGGGCGGGCAGGTGATGATCGCGGCGAAGGCGCCGCAGCGCGAACAGATGTCGGGGATCATCCGCTGGTTCGACATGGAAACGAAGCGCCTGGGCGTCGACCGCCGCCTCGGCGTGGCCGCCGACGAGAAGATGATCATGGCCGAGAAGCCGGACATCGTCGTGCTCGCGACGGGCGGCTCCAGCTTCACCTGGCAGGTGCCGGGCTGGGGCGTGGCCGAGGGCCTGGCCGTCAGCTCATGGGACATCCTGACCGGCAAGGTCGAGCCGAAGCAGAACGTGCTGCTGTTCGACGGCGTGAGCACCCATGCGGGCGCGGGCGTGGCCGACTTCATGGCGAGCCGCGGTTCGAAGGTCGAGGTCGTCACACCCGACGTGAAGGTCGCCGACGATTGCGGCGGCACGACCTTCCCGATCTTCTATCGCCGCCTGTACGCGCTTGGCGTGATCCCTACACCGAACTATATGCTCGACCGCATCTATGAAGAGGACGGCAAGAAGATCGCCGTGCTGCGCAACGAGTACACGGAAGAACTGGAAGAGCGCGCCGTTGACCAGGTGGTGATCGAGAACGGGTCGTCGCCGAACGACGAGCTGTACTGGAAGCTCAAGCCGGAGTCGCTGAACCGCGGCCAGATCGATCCGCACACGCTGTTTGCGGCCGAGCCGCAGCCGTGCCTGTCGGAAGAGCTCGGCAACGGCCGTTTCCTGCTGTTCCGTGTCGGCGACTGCATCTCGATGCACAACGTCCATGGCGCGATCTACGACTCGCTGCGTCTCGTGAAGGATTTCTAACGCCATGAATCCGTCCTTCCTGATTACCGCATTGCTGTGGCTGTCGGTGGCGGGGCTCGCGTTCGCGGTCGCGAAGCGCTCGTCATACTGGCGTCTCGGGCGGGCCACCGCGCCCGGCGCGTTCGGCGTCGCGAACCTGTTCGCGATCCCGAAGCGCTATTTCGTCGACCTGCACCATGTGGTCGCCCGCGATCCGTACATCGCGAAAACGCACGTCGCGACGGCGGGCGGCGCGATCGCCGCGCTCGCGCTGGTGTTCGTCAACTACGGCCTCGCAATCTATTCGCCGTGGCTCGACAAGCTGATCTTTCTCGCGGCGCTCGCGATGCTGGTCGGCGCGGTGTTCGTGTGGCGCCGCCGTCACGCGAAGAACGTGCCGGCGCGGCTGTCCAAAGGCCCGTGGAATACGCTGCCGTGGCTGCTCGGCTCGTTCGCGCTCGGCCTCACGCTGTATATGCTGGTGCCGGCCGGCGCGATGTCCGGCGCGTTCGCGGTGCTCTGCGCGGTGCTGATCGGCGTCGGCGCATTCGCGATGACGTTCGGCGCCGCGAAGGGCGGCCCGATGAAGCATGCGATCGCGGGTCTCTTGCATCTCGCGTTCCACCCGCGCCAGGAGCGCTTCGCGGCGACCCGCGAAGCGTTCACGGGCAACGGCACCGCAACGCCGCCCACCGCGCTGAAGCTGCCCGACATCGAGCAGCAGGAGTACGGCGTTGCGAAGCCGGTCGAGTTCCGCTGGAACCAGCTGCTGAGCTTCGATGCGTGCGTGCAGTGCGGCAAGTGCGAAGCCGCGTGCCCCGCGTTTGCATCGGGCCAGCCGCTGAACCCGAAGAAGCTGATCCAGGATCTCGTCGTCGGGATGGCGGGGGGCAGCGATGCGGCGTATGCGGGCAGCCCGACGCCGGGCATCGCGGTCGGCCAGCATCGCGGCGAGCCGAACGGCCCGATCGTGTCGGGCCTGATCGAAGCGCAGACGCTGTGGTCGTGCACGACCTGCCGCGCGTGCGTGCAGGAATGCCCGATGCTGATCGAGCACGTCGACGCGATCGTCGACATGCGCCGCAACCAGACGCTCGTGCACGGCACGGTGCCGGGCAAGGGCGCCGAAGTGCTCGCGAACCTGCGCGAGACGGGCACGATGGGCGGCTACGACACGGCCGCGCGCTACGACTGGTCGGTGGACCTGAATGCGCCGGTCGCGCAGCCGGGCCGGCCGGTCGACGTGCTGTTCGTCGCAGGCGAGGGCGCGTTCGACATGCGCTACCAGCGCACGCTGCGCGCGCTCGTCAAGGTGCTGAACAAGGCGGGCGTCGACTACGCGGTGCTCGGCGGCGGCGAGACCGACACGGGCGACGTCGCGCGCCGTCTCGGCGACGAGGCGACGTTCCAGCAGCTCGCGAAGCGGCTGATCGGCACGCTGTCGACGCTGTCGTACCAGCAGATCGTCACGGCGGACCCGCACGTGATGCACAGCCTGCGCAACGAATACCGCGCGCTCGGGCTGCGCGTGACGGTCAAGCATCACACCACCTATCTGGCCGAACTCGCCGAGAGCGGCAAGATCGCGCCGAAGGCCGTGGACGCGCTGAGCGAGAAGCGCACCACCTATCACGACCCGTGCTACCTCGGCCGCTACAACGGCGAGACGGACGCGCCGCGCAAGCTCCTGAAGACGATCGGCATCCAGGTCGTCGAGATGGAGCGCAACGGGATGCGCGGCCGCTGCTGCGGCGGCGGCGGCGGCGCGCCGCTGACCGACATCCCCGGCAAGCAGCGCATTCCCGACATCCGCATCGCCGACGCGCGCACGATCGGCGCGGAAGTGGTCGCGGTTGCCTGCCCGAACTGCACGGCGATGCTCGAAGGTGTCGTGGGCCCGCGCCCCGACGTGCTCGACGTGGCCGAACTCGTCGCTGCCTCGCTGGAGTGAATCGATGAACACGATCAAACGAATCGATCCGCGCCGGCCGTTCATCATCACGGCGGCGGGCCTGAAGCGCATCACGCTCGGCGAGACCGGCAGCGCGGACGCGAGCGCCGCGCACTGGTCCGCGCACGCTCACGGCGCCGCGGCCGCGAAGCCGCGCCGCGCGGTGCAGGACCCGAAGCACGTGCTGCTTGCGGTGGCGCACAGCGAGCGCGGCGCGCTCGACGACCATGCGCGCCAGGCGATCGCCGCCGCCGCGTTGCTCGCCGACGCGCAGACCGAAGTCGCGCTGCTGGTGTTCGGCGAACTGAAGGACGACGCGGCCGAACTCGGCGTCGACAAGCTGATCGAGCTGACTGGCTTCGATCGCCGCGCGTTCGCGCCCGAAAGCGAATTGCAGGCCTTGCAGGCGTGCGTCGCGGCGCTCGCGCCGAAGCACGTGTTCGTGCCCGACAACGCGACCGGCGACGGCGATCTCGGCCGGCGCCATGCGGCGGCGGCCGGCGCGAGCGTCGCGACCCACGTGGTCGAGCTCGACGCGCGGCACGTCGGCGCGTATGCGCAGGCGAAACGCGCGTTCGCGACCCGTGGGCTGCCGGACGTGATCCTGCTTGCACCGAACGCGGTGGACCCGAAGCTGCCGTTCGTCGGCGCGGGCGAGCGCCTTGCCGGCGATTTCATTCGCCCGGCCGCCGACGCCGGCGCGCCGTACCGCGATCTCGGCCTCGAGGAACTCGACGCGGCGCAGGTCGCGCTCGAGGAAGCGGATTTCATCGTGTCGGCCGGCAACGGCGTGACCGACATCGGCGCGTTCGAGCGGCTGGCCGGCGCGTTCGGCGCGGCGATCGGCGCGAGCCGCGTCGCGGTCGACAACGGCCACTTCGCGCGCGACAAGCAGGTCGGCGCGACCGGCAAGACGGTCGACGCGAGCGTCTACATCGCATTCGGCATTTCCGGCGCGGTGCAGCACCTGCAGGGCATCAAGGACTGCCGCCACGTGATCGCGGTGAACCTCGACGGCAGCGCGCCGATCGCGAAGCGCGCGAACCTGACGGTGGTCGGCGACGCGCAGGGGACGATCGCCGCGTTGATCGAGCAGATCCAGGCCGCGCGGGCCGCGCGCGGCGCATCGCCGGCCGCGGCCGGCGCCCGTCAACCGGAAGGAGTCGCAGCATGAACGCCCCCCGATTGTTGAAGCGCATCGCGGTGCTGGTGTCGGTCGGCCGGCACCCGGTCAGCGGCGCGCCGCGCTACAGCCGCAACGACGCGGCCGCGCTCGAGCTCGGCTGCACGCTGGCCGAGCGCCATCATTCGCAGCTCGACGTGATCCACGCGGGCGACCCGATCACGCCGGCGCTCGCCGAATACCTGGCGCTCGGCGCGCGCGAGGTCGAGGTGCTGACCTGCCGCGACGGCGACGATGCCGCGCACGCGCTCGCCGCGCGCGTGGAAGGCTACGACCTCGTGCTGACCGGCACGCGCGCCGAGGGCGCGTACGACACCGGAATGCTGCCGTATCGCGTGGCCGCGGTGCTCGGCTATCCGCTCGTCGGCTCGGCCGTCGACGTGACGATCGATGCGGGCCGCGCGACGGTCCGGCAATTCTTGCCGAAAGGGCTGCGCAGGCGCGTCGATGCGGCGCTGCCGGCGGTCGTCGCCGTGCATCCGCTCGCGAACGCGCAGCCGCGCTACGCGTATGCGCGGCTGAAGGCGGGCAACGTGCGCCCGGTGCGCGTGTCGCCCGGCGCGGACGCCGACGCGGACGCCGACGCGGCCGCGTGGACGGTCGGCGCGATCGAGCGCAAGCCGGTCAGGCTGGCCGCCGCCGAGAAGCGCTCCGGGCATGCCCGGATGCTGTCGGCGACCACCACCGAAAGCCGGGGCGGGAACGTCGTAAATGAAGGGAGTTCGGTCGAAAAAGCACAAGTGATCCTCGCGTATTTGCGCGAGCATCAGCTCATCGACTACTGATTTTGATGCCTGTCGGCAACCACAATGGGATGCAAGGAATCCGGAGCAAACGATGAAAGTATCGGCAGACATTCGTGCACTGATCGAACGACGCAAGGCAGGGCACAGCCTCGAGGCGCCGTTCTATACGAGTGAGGAGATTTTCGCGCTCGACATGGAGGCGATCTTTCGCCAGCACTGGATCCAGGTGGCGGTCGAGCCGGACGTGCCCGAGCCGGGCGACTACCTGACGGTGCAACTGGGGAACGATTCGATCCTGATCGTGCGCGACGACGACATGGAGATTCGCGCGTTCCACAACGTGTGCCGCCATCGCGGCGCGCGGCTGTGCAACGAGGACAAGGGCTCGGTCGGCAACATCGTGTGCCCGTACCACAGCTGGACCTACAACCTGACGGGCCAGCTGATGTTCGCCGAGCACATGGGCGAGCAGTTCGACCGCTGCAAGCACAGCCTGAAATCGGTGCACGTGCAGAACCTCGCGGGCCTGATCTTCATCTGCCTCGCGGACGAGCCGCCGGCCGACTTCGCGCAGCTGCGCGCGGCGATGGAGCCGTACCTGCTGCCGCACGACCTGCCGAACGCGAAGATCGCCGCGCAGATCGACATCATCGAGGAAGGCAACTGGAAGCTGACGATGGAGAACAATCGCGAGTGCTATCACTGCGTCGCGAACCATCCGGAGCTGACGATCTCGCTGTACGAATACGGCTTCGGCTACCAGCGCTCCGACGCCAACGCCGAGGGCATGGACGCGTTCGCGGAGACTTGCATCCGGCGCGGGAAGGAATGGGCCGAGATGGGCTTGCCGTCCGTCGAGATCGAGAAGCTGCTCGACGTGACGGGCTTCCGCACGCAGCGCCTGCCGCTCGACCGCAGCGGCGAATCGCAGACGCTCGACGCGAAGATCGCGTCGAAGAAGCTGCTCGGCGAGTTCCGCCAGGCCGATCTCGGCGGGCTGTCGTTCTGGACCCAGCCGAACTCGTGGCACCACTTCATGAGCGACCACATCGTCACGTTCTCGGTGATCCCGCTGTCGGCCGGCAAGACGCTCGTGCGCACCAAGTGGCTCGTGCACAAGGATGCGAAGGAAGGCATCGACTACGACGTGAAGAACCTCACGGCCGTGTGGAACGCGACCAACGACCAGGACCGCGCGCTCGTCGAGTTCTCGCAGCGCGGCGCGACGAGCAGCGCGTACGAGCCGGGCCCGTACTCGCCGTACACCGAAGGCCTCGTCGAGAAGTTCGCGGCCTGGTACATCGACCGTCTCGCCGAACAAACCGGCGCATAGCAACAAGCGTGAAAGCGGAGCAATTGATGAAACAACCCCCACGCTCACTACGTTCGCTGCCCCCCGAGGGGGCGGTCAGCCTCCTTGGGGCGGCCCTTCGGAGGCTGACATGATGCGAGATGCGGCGAATTTCGAGCCGACCGACAGCCGGGTGACGCGCCCGGCGTTCTGGAACGCGCTCCCCGAGCGCTGGACGAGCGACGTCGAGGAAACGCTGGTGTGCTGCCAGGTGCGGCAGGAAACGCACGACGTGAAGAGCTTCTTCTTCCGTTCGCCGCAGGGTCGCGCGTTCTCGTTCGAGCCCGGGCAGTTCATCACGCTCGAGCTCGACATCGACGGCGAGACGATCAACCGGTGCTACACGATTTCGTCGTCGCCCGCGCGGCCGCACACGATTTCGATCACGGTCAAGCGCGTGCCGGGCGGCAAGGTGTCGAACTGGCTGCACGACAACCTGCAGCCGGGCGCGCCGATCCGCGTGCTCGGCCCGGCGGGCGAATTCACCTGCGCGCGGCATCCGGCGCGCAAGTACCTGTTCCTGTCCGCCGGCTCCGGCATCACGCCGCTGATGTCGATGAGCCGTGCGCATCACGATCTCGCCGAGGATCGCGACATCGTGTTCGTGCACAGCGCGCGCACGCCCGACGACATCATCTTCGCGCGCGAGCTCGAGCTGATCGCGTCGAACCACACGAATTTCCGTACGTCGTTCGTCGTCGAGCGGGTCGGCGTGCGCACCAGCTGGCCGGGCGTGACCGGCTTCCTGTCGCTGTCGCTGCTGAAGCTGATCGCGCCGGACTTCATGGAGCGCGAGATCTTCACGTGCGGCCCGGCACCGTACATGAAGGCCGTGCGCGACCTGCTCGACGAAGCCGGCTTCGACCGGAAGCAGTACCACGAGGAGAGCTTCTCGTTCGAGACGCTCGCGCAGGCTGCATCCGACGAGCTGATTGCCGACCTTGCGCCTGCGACGGACGGCGAGGCCGGCGCAGGCAGCGATCAGGCAGCGACGCAGTTCACCGTCAGCTTCGCGAAGAGCAACCGCGAGATCGCGTGCGGCTCGGAGCAGCACGTGCTGGATGCGGCCCGCCAGTCGGGCGTGCGGCTGCCGGCGTCGTGCACGCAGGGCATGTGCGGCACCTGCAAGGTGAAGCTCGTGTCCGGCCAGGTGGAGATGAAGCACAACGGCGGGATTCGCCAGCGCGAGATCGATCAGGGGATGGTGCTGCTGTGCTGCAGCAAGCCGCTGACGGATCTCGTGATCGACAAGTAGCCGCCGGCGTCGCGACCGGACAATCGCGCGTCGGAAAACAACGATACCGCGGAATTGTGGTTGAAGAACCTAGAGAGGCAATGGGGGCATCCGCGCCCGATTCAATGGAGATCGATCATGAAATTCCTCGGGAAAATGTTGTGGACCGGCGTGCTGTCGGCGATGGTGGCGTTGAGCGCGTCCGCGATTGCGGACACGAAGCCGACGCTGAAGATCGGCTATGTCGAAGGCTGGGATGACAGCGTCGCGACGTCGAACGTCGCCGCGCGCATCATCGAGAAGAAGCTGGGCTACCAGGTGCAGCTCGTGCCGGTCGCGGCGGGCGTGATGTGGCAGGGCGTCGCGCGTGGCGACCTCGACGCGACGCTGTCCGCATGGCTGCCGGTCACGCATGGCGCGTACTGGGACCAGTACAAGACCAAGGTGGTCGATCTCGGCGCGAACTTCAGCGACGCGAAGATCGGGCTGATCGTGCCCGACAGCGTGAAGGCGAAGAGCATCGACGACCTGAACGCCGAGAAGAGCGACTTCGGTGGCCGGATCGTCGGCATCGATGCGGGCGCGGGCGTGATGCGCAAGACTGACGAGGCGATCAAGAGCTACGGCCTCAGCTACACGCTGATGCCGAGTTCCGGCAGCGCGATGACTGCCGAACTGGCCCGTTCGATGAACGCAAAAAAGCCGGTGATCGTGACCGGATGGGCACCGCACTGGATGTTCGCGAAATGGAAGCTGCGCTTCCTCGAGGATCCGAAGAAGGTCTTCGGCGGCGCGGAGCACGTCGACAGCGTGGCGAACCCGGGCCTCGAAACGAAGGCGAAGCCGGTCGCTGCGTTCCTGAAGAAATTCCAGTGGAAGCCGGGTGAAATCGACAGCGTGATGCTCGCGATCCAGAGCGGATCGAAGCCGGATGCCGCCGCCGACGCGTGGATTGCGGCCCACGCGGACCGCGTGAATGCGTGGACGGAGGGCGCGCAGTAATTCGTCGCACGAAACCAGAAAAACATTGTCCGGGAGTGACTTGCAGTACTCCGAATCAATTGCGCGGAGATGCCGTCATATCCCGGAATTATTTTGACGATCCTGCAAGAAAGCGCAAAAGTTGTTACACTGCGCCTCTTGTGCGGAGTCATCACAGGAGGATTTGGATGAGTCAGGCAGGACTGCGTGCGAATAGCACCAGTGATGTTGGGGCAACCATCTCACATGATTCGACGGGCCACACGCTGCATCGTGGCCTGACTTGGAAGGATGCATTCTGGGTAACGAGCGGCGTGCCGGCAGGCGTGCTGTTCACGATCGGCGGCGTATGCGCGACGATCGGCCAGCCCGCGTGGGCGATCTGGATCGCCGCGATCACGATGGGGCTGATTCAGAGCGCGACTTATGCGGAAATTTCCGGGCTATTTCCCCATAAATCGGGCGGCGCGTCGGTGTACGGCGCGATCGGCTGGGTGCGTTACAGCAAACTGATTGCCCCGGTATCCGTGTGGTGCAACTGGCTCGCGTGGTCGCCGATGCTCGCACTCGGATGCGGTCTCGCGGCGAGCTACGCGCTGACGAGCCTCTTTCCCGCCGATGCGGCGGTGCTGCACTGGCAGCTCAAGATAGCAGACCTGAGCTTCATCAAGCCGGGCCTGTCCCTGCGGATCAACGCGACGTTCATCATCGCGACGATCCTGCTTCTCGTCACATTCAAGCTTCAGCACAGCGGCGCATCGAAGGCTGCGCGCACGCAGCGCATTCTCGGCATCGCGTCGCTCACGCCGCTCTTGATCGTCGGCATCGTGCCGTTCGTGACCGGCGACGTGCCGATGTCGAACCTGCTGCCGCTGTTGCCGCTCGGCCACGACGCGCAAGGCAACCTGACCACCGCGACCTTCGGCTCGTGGAACGGCCAGGGCGTCGTGATGGCGCTCGGCGCGATGTTCATGGCCGGCTGGGCGTCGTACGGCTTCGAAACGGCCGTCTGCTACACGCGCGAATTCCGCGATCCGCGCCGCGACACCGCGAAGGCGATCTTCTGGTCGGGTGCGCTGTGCCTCGTCGTGATGACGCTCGTGCCGATGGCGTTCCAGGGCGCGCTCGGCACGCAGGCGATGCTCGATCCGGCGATCGGCGACGGCACCGGCGTGGCGGCTGCGATGGCGAAGATCGTCGGCGGCGGCGCGTGGGTCGCGAACGCGGTCGTCGTGATGCTGATGCTGTCGATCCTGCTGATCGTGATGACGTCGATGATGGGCTCGTCGCGCACGCTGTACCAGGCGTCGGTCGACGGCTGGCTGCCGAAGTACCTGTCGCACGTGAACGAGCACGGCTCGCCGACGCGCGCGATGTGGACCGATCTCGGCTTCAACCTCGTGTTGCTGATGATGTCGGACTACATGACGGTGCTGTCGATCTCGAACGTCTGCTACATGCTGTTCGTATTCCTGAACCTTCAATCGGGCTGGATCCACCGGATGGATCGCGGCAACTGGGAGCGTCCGTTCCGCTGCCCGACGTGGCTGCTCGTCGCGGGCTCGCTGTGCGGCTACGCAAACCTCGTCTACGTCGGCGCGGGCGCGAACCTGCAGGGCGAAGGTACGCTGCGCAACGGGTTGATCGCGATGCTGCTGATCGTGCCGGTGTTCCTGTATCGCCACTACTGGCAGGATCGCGGCCGCTTCCCCGCGCAGATGCAGCGCGACATGGAGCTCGAAGTGCCGAAGCGCAGCGCGTGGCGCGATCTCGCGCCGTATGCGGCGTTGATCGGGGCCGCGCTGACGATCGGGCTGTCGTATTACTTCGCGTGGGTGAAGTAAGCGGCGCATAGCAAGTGAAGCGATGCTCGCACCGGACACGGAAACCGCACACGGGTCCGGCGCGTGAGTCGCTTTGCACGAGATCAAGCTGCATGACGAAGGCCGAACCGGCTTGCACCGGTCCGGCCTTCGTCGTTGTTGCGTGCGGTTGCCGTGACTTACGGAAACACGACCGTCCGGTCCCCGTTCAGGAACACCCGCCGCTCGATGAACGCCTTCACCGCGCGCGCGAGCGTGATGCATTCGACGTCGCGGCCGACCGCGAGCAGCTGCTCCGGGCGGTACGCGTGATCGACGCGCTCGACGACCTGCTCGATGATCGGGCCTTCGTCGAGATCGTCGGTGACGAAGTGCGCGGTCGCGCCGATCAGCTTCACGCCGCGCGCATGCGCCTGGTGATACGGTTTCGCGCCCTTGAAGCCGGGCAGGAACGAGTGATGGATGTTGATCGCGCGGTTCGCGAGCTTCGCGCTCGTTTCCTGCGACAGCACCTGCATGTAGCGCGCGAGGATCACGAGCTCCGCGCCGCTCGACTCGAACACGTCGAGCCATTGCGCTTCCTGCTGCGCCTTCGTGTCGGCGGTGATCGGGAAATGGCGGAACGGCAGCCCGTGCTGCGCGGCGAGCGGCTCGAAGTCCGGATGGTTCGACACGATGCCGACGATGTCCATCTTCAGCTCGCCCATCCGCCAGCGGAACAGCAGGTCCGCAAGGCAGTGCTCCAGCTTCGACACCATGATCAGCACCTTCGGCCGTG
Source organism: Burkholderia ubonensis subsp. mesacidophila (assembly GCF_002097715.1). Taxonomy (NCBI): domain Bacteria; kingdom Pseudomonadati; phylum Pseudomonadota; class Betaproteobacteria; order Burkholderiales; family Burkholderiaceae; genus Burkholderia; species Burkholderia ubonensis. The sequence goes on along the minus strand of NZ_CP020738.1, from coordinate 2,656,387 downwards.
CGTTGACGTCGTGGATCGCCCACTGCATGTCGAAGCCGGTCGCGATCGGCGCGAACTCTTCGCGCAGCGCGTCGATGTGCAGCGTTTCGTCAGTCGGATGGAACACGCAGCGCACGAAGAATCGGCTGCTGAGATCGTCGTCGAACACGTTCAGCGCATCGATGTAGCAGCGGTGGCGGTCGAGAAAGCCGACGACGGCGGCAACCTGGCCGGCCTCGCTCGGGCACGACAGCGTCAGGATGAATTGTTCGGGGCGTTGGACGTCGCTCATGGGGCTCCTCGGGTCTCGATAAGCGCCTGGCGGCGCGGGGCACGACGTGCCGCACCGCCAGGCGCGATGCCCAAGTAAATCAGGCCAGATTTCGAGCGGATAGAACCGACCCGCCGTGTGGCTGGTATCGGCGCGTCAGCACGGGGCCGCGCGCCGTGTCACGCAAGCGCGCACGCGTCGAGCAGCCAGCGGCGGAACACCGGCGCCGCGCTGGGCTCCGGCCGCGACGGCGGCCGCACCAGGAAATACCCGCGCGACGTGACCACGGGCGCATCGACGAGCGTCACCAGCTGCCCCGACGCGACGAGTTCGTCGACGAGCGGCGTCCAGCCGAGTGCGACGCCTTCGCCGAGCAGCGCCGCGTGGATCACGAGCGCATAGCTGTTGAAGGTCACGCCGTGCGCGGCCGCCGGCGCGGCGAGGCCATGCGCGTCGAACCAGCCGCGCCACGACAGCCAGCGCTCGGGCCGGGTCGGCTGCACGTGCAGGAGCGGCAAGTCGAGCAGGTCGGCGGGCTGCGCGACCTGCGGATGCGCGGCACGGAACGCGGGCGAGCAGACCGGCGTGACGGTTTCCGGAAACAGTCGCGCGGCCGTGCACGACGGCCAGTGGCCGTCGCCGAACAGGATCGCGATGTCGGCGTGATCGCGCTGCGCGTCGAAATCCTGCGACGTGACGACCCGCACGTCGACGTCCGGCATCATGCGCTTCAGGCCCGCGAGGCGCGGCATCAGCCAGTAGGTCGCGAAGCCGAAGTCGGTGACGAGCGTCAGCGTGCCGTGCTCGCGTCGCGCGCGCAGCGTCGCGGTCGCGGCGCGCAGCGTATCGAGGCTCGCGCGGACCGCTTCGTACAGGCATCGGCCGTCTTCGGTCAGCGTGACGCCGCGCGGGCTGCGCTCGAACAGCGGCACGCCGAGCTCGGCCTCGAGCTGGAACACCTGCTGGCTGACGGCCGGCTGCGTCGAGCCGAGTTCGCGCGCGGCGGCAGTGAAGCTCGCGAGGCGCGCGGCCGATTCGAACGCGCGCAGCGCCTGCATCGACGGCAACGGATCGGGTTTCGACATAAGCGTCTCTAATGGCCCCATAAGGGCCGGATACCTTCCCGGGTGGGTTTCGGCGCGCAATAGTGCACGCGTGCGACGCGCTGCGCGGCACTGCACGCAGGGCTTCCGGCCATTCTAGCGAGTCGCGGCCGCGCGCCGCGCGGCTTGCGCCGGCCGTGTTCCGTTATGACAGGCGAATCGTTGCCGGAGCGTCGCGCACGCATCCGACCTGAACCGACTTTCTCCACGACCGACGATGACGCACCCGACACCGAACCTCCTGATCCTGATGGCCGACCAGCTGACGCCGTTCGCGCTGCCGGCCTACGGCAACCGCGTCGCGCGCACGCCGACGCTCGACCGGCTCGCCGCGCAAGGCGTCGTGTTCGACGCCGCGTACTGCGCGAGCCCGCTGTGCGCGCCGTCGCGCTTCTCGCTGCTGACGGGCAAGTTGCCGTCAGCGATCGGCGCCTACGATAACGCCGCCGAATTGCCGGCGCAAACGCTGACGTTCGCGCACTACCTGCGCGCGGCCGGCTACCGCACCGTGCTGTCCGGCAAGATGCATTTCTGCGGCCCGGATCAGTTGCACGGCTTCGAGGAGCGGCTGACGACCGACATCTATCCGGCCGATTTCGGCTGGGTGCCCGACTGGGCGCATCCGGAAGAGCGGCCGAGCTGGTATCACAACATGAGCTCGGTGCTGGACGCGGGGCCGTGCGTGCGCACCAACCAGCTCGATTTCGACGACGAAGTCGCGTTCGCCGCGCGCCAGAAGCTGTTCGACCTCGCGCGCGAACGGGCGGCCGGACAGGATGCGCGGCCATTCTGCATGGTCGTGTCGCTCACGCATCCGCACGACCCGTACGCAATCACGCGCGACTACTGGGACCTGTACCGCGACGACGAGATCGACATGCCGGCCGTGCGGCTCGGCCTGGCCGACAGCGATCCGCACTCGCGGCGGCTGCGCGCCGTCTGTGAAAACGACCGCACGCCGCCTACCGACGCGCAGATCCGCAACGCCCGCCACGCGTACTACGGCGCGACGTCCTACGTCGACACGCAGTTCGGCAACGTGCTCGCGGCGCTCGAGCAATGCGGCTTCGCGGACGACACGATCGTGATCGTCACGTCGGATCACGGCGACATGCTCGGCGAGCGCGGCCTCTGGTACAAGATGACGTTCTTCGAGGGTGGCTGCCGCGTGCCGCTGATCGTGCATGCGCCGCACCGCTTCGACGCGGCGCGCGTCGCGGGACCCGTGTCGCACGTCGACCTGCTGCCGACGCTCGTCGAGCTCGTGGGCGGTGCGCCGGGCGGAGGCTGGCCGGACCCGGTCGACGGCGCGAGCCTCGTGCCGCACCTGCGCGGCGCGCCGGCGCACGACGTCGCGCTTGGCGAGTATCTGGCCGAAGGCGCGATCGCGCCGATTGTGATGATCCGGCGCGGCGACTGGAAATACGTGCATTGCCCGGCCGATCCCGACCAGCTCTACCACCTGAAGGACGACCCGCGCGAGCTGCACAACCTCGCCGGTACGCTGCACGCGGCGGACGTGCTCGCGGCGTTCCGCGCGGAAGCGGCGGCGCGCTGGAACCTGCCCGAGCTGCACCGGCAGGTGCTCGCGAGCCAGCGCCGGCGGCGCTTCCATTTCGCGGCAACGACGCAGGGCCGGATCCACGCATGGGACTGGCAGCCGTTCGCCGACGCGAGCCAGCGCTACATGCGCAATCACATCGAACTCGACACGCTCGAGGCGATGGCGCGCTTTCCGCGCATCGCGCGCTGAGCGGCGCGCATTTCGATCACTGAAGACGGAGCGGACGATGAAGCGCGAGATGAAACGATATGGCAACACAGCACGAACGATCGCCGGCGCGGCGTGCGCCGCCGCCCTTTGCATCACGGCGGCCCGCGCGGCCGAGCCGCAGGCCTGCCGCGACGTGCGGATGGCCGGGCCCGGCTGGACCGACATCGACGCGACGAACGCAATGGCCGGCGTCGTGCTGAAGGCGCTCGGCTACCGGCAGGACGTGGCGAACCTGTCGGTGCCGATCACCTATCAGGGGCTGAAGAAAGGGCAGGTCGACGTGTTCCTCGGCAACTGGATGCCCGCGCAGGGGCCGCTCGTGAAGCCGTTCGTCGACGCGCGCGCGATCGACGTGCTGCACGCGAACCTGAGCGGCGCGAAGTTCACGCTCGCGGTGCCCGACTACGTCGCCGCCGCGGGCGTGCGCACGTTCGCCGATCTCGAACGCCACGCGGACCGCTTCGACGGGAAGATCTACGGGATCGAGCCCGGCGCGCCGGCCAACCAGAACATCAAGCGGATGCTGGCCGACCACGCACTCGGCCCGGCGAGCTGGGCGCTCGTCGAATCGAGCGAGACGGGGATGCTGACGCAGGTCGAACGCGCGGTGCGCGACCAGCGCTGGGTCGTGTTCCTGGCCTGGGAGCCGCACCTGATGAACACGAAATTCCACCTGACCTATCTCGCGGGCGGCGACACGTACTTCGGCCCGAACTACGGCGGCGCGACGGTCAACACGGTCGCCCGCGCGGGGTTCGCCGACCAGTGCGCGAACCTTGCGCGCCTGTTCCGGCAGATGACGTTCACGGTCGACATCGAGAACCGGATGATCGCCGACATGCTGAACCACAAGACGCCGGCCCCGCTCGCCGCCCGGCATGCATTGCAGGCCGAGCCGTCGCTCGTCGCGCTCTGGCTGGACGGCGTGACGACGGCCGCCGGCGCCCCCGGGCTGCCGGCCGTGCGCGCGGCGCTGGACGGCCGCTGACGCGCCGCGCAACGAGGCCGCCGGACCTCCGTGTTTTCCCGGGCGGTCGTAACCAGACCATTTGATGTCGTCTTCAGACGGGTGACGCGAAATATGGGTTTGTATTTTTTGCTCGTGGCTCCCGTTATTGCGGAAAACGAAACGGCGAAGCCATCAGACGAACCGAATGCAAATCAGGCGGCGCTCGACGCCGCGATCGAGGTCTGGGGTTCTTTCCATCGAATGGTCAGGGAGGGTGGTCGACAATGAAGCAGACGAAAATGGCCGCAGCAGCCGCGCTTGCATGCGCGGCGGCCTGCGCACCGGCAGTGAGCCATGCGCAGAGCAGCGTGACGTTGTACGGGATCCTGGATGCGGGCGTGACGTGGGTGAACAACACGGGCGGCGCGCACGTGTTCAAGTTCGACGACGGCGTCGCCTACGGCAACCGGTTCGGGCTCAAGGGCACCGAGGATCTGGGCGGCGGCCTGAAGGCGGTGTTCGCGCTCGAGAGCGGTTTCCGGCTCGGCACCGGACAGACGACCTTCGGCGGCGCGCAATTCGGCCGCCAGGCTTATGTTGGACTGCAGAACGACTGGGGCACGCTGTCGTTCGGCAACCAGCTCGACATCACCAACGAGCTGGTGTCGATCTACAACATCTCCGCGTGGGGCAGCGGCTATGCGATCCACCAGGGCGACTTCGACCGTTTCAACGGCGACCGCCTGCCGAACTCGGTGAAGTTCCTGTCGAACGATCTCAGCGGCTTCAAGTTCGGCGCGATGTACTCGTTCGGCAACGTCGCGGGCAGCCTCCACCGCGACAGCGCATGGAGCGCGGGCGCGAGCTTCACGAAGGGTGACTTTTCGATCGGCGCCGCGTACACGCGCCTGAACAATCCGCACGGCATCTACGCGTTCGACCCGTACGCGATGATCGGCACGCACACGTTCCTCGGCCAGCAGACCGTCACCGTCGATCCGGCGACCGGCGCGCGCACCGACCTGTTCGCGAACACGCCGATGAACGTCGACAGCCAGGGCACGTTCGGCGTCGGCACGAGCTACACGATCGGCCAGCTGACGCTGGACGCGAACTACTCGTACACGACGATCAAGGGCTTCGGCAACTCGTCGCACATGCAGTCGTACGAAGGCGGCGGCTCGTACCAGTTCACCCCGGCGCTCAGCCTGATCGCGGGCTACCAGCACACGCGCTTCGAAGGCCACCACTGGAACATGGGTACGGCTGGCCTCCATTACATGCTGTCGAAGCGCACCGACGTCTACATCTCCGGCGATTACCTGCGCGCGTCGCAAGGCGTCGATGCGGTGATCGGCTACAGCTTCACGCCGTCGACGACGCAGACCCAGGCCGACGTGCGGATCGGCATGCGGCATTCGTTCTGAGCGAGGCAAGCGACGCGGCATCCAGTCTTCAGCGAGGTCTCTCTTTGGCGCGAACCCAGGTTCGCGCTATTTTTTTGTTCATCGAGGCCTACCGGGGAATGCGGGGGGATCGTTGGCGTACAGCCAACGCTGCATCGCGCCCTATTCGTTGGTGCTAGGATCAAAAGACGACCACACTGGAGGCGATCATGGCCCGCGCTGAGAATACGCACAATGGCTTTGAATATTCAGTTCAAACGCTCCTGAAACAAGGCGTCGGCAGTGCGGATTTGCAGATATTCGGGTTCCACGGCTTCGTGCTTGTCCCGAACGACACCGATGCTCAGCCCGCCACGCAAATTCCGATTCAATGCCTTGAGGAAGAGGGCTACCGTCGCGAAAACTGGGCGTTGGATGCTGCCATCGACGAAGCAAAAGCGATCATCGACGGCAAGCGACCACTGAAAGACCCGACAGCGCGCCGATAAGGGATAAGGGCGGCAGACTTATGCCGGCCTGAGATCTGCCGTTCGCTGCTCGAGACCGAACGACCGATACGGGGCCAGCAGCGCCGGCCGGCATTCGGTCGATACGGGTCATTCCCGAATTCGTGCCCCGACCCGACCGGCCTTGACGGCGCTCGTCATTGCGCGTTCGGATTGTCGACGTTGTCGGCACGACACCGGCGGAGGCGGGTATGCGCTTCGAAGCATTTTCGTTTGGTTTCATCCGTATTGATGGCGTGACCTACGAGCATGACGTGGTCGTTGACCACGGGCAGGTTCGCAAACGCAGGAAGAAGCCGTCCCGGCAGTTTCGCGACGCATTCGGGCATACACCGCTGTCTGCGGCGGAGGATATACCTTGGAAGTGCCATCGGCTTGTGATCGGTACGGGCACCGGGGCGTTGCCGGTGATGGACGAGGTGAAGCACGAGGCCAAGCGTCGAGGAGTCGAACTGGTCATCCTGCCGACGGCGGAAGCCATCGCCAAACTCAAGGAGCACCCTGGCCAGACCAATGCGATCCTGCATGTCACGTGCTAGACCCCACATCCGCACGGTTTTCGGGTTCGACTCATGATGCATCCTGGCCGGAGGGCCCGACGGCGGGCGAAATATGCGCTGCCCGGCCGGTTGTCGCCTGTCGCGATCGCCCCGGTCCGGCCAGAAGCGTCATCCGTCCATGCTGCTGTCCGGACGCTCCGACGTCCTCTTTGAAGATCCCTGACCCTCAGTCTCTCCATCGCATGCACTCGAATCGCGTTGATTGCCGCTGCGGATATCCGAAGGCGTGAGTGCAAACCATTGGTGGCAGGCGCGCGACAATGCGGACTGAGCCGGATAGCCGAGCATCATCGAAATCTGGCCGATCGTCAGTCTGGTGTTCTGAAGGTAATGCACCGCGAGCTGCTGGCGAACCTCGTCCTTGATGGTTTCGAAACACGTGCCCTCGTCCGAAAGACGGCGCTGCAGCGTTCTTGGATGCAACGCCAGCAGCGCGGCGACACTGGATTTGTCGCAGCTCGACGCGCCAAGCGTTTGCCGCAGCACTTGGCGAACGCGATCGGACACGCTCCCTTGGGCTGCACCGAAATTCCGGAAAATGTAGTCTTCCGCGATCTGACGAAACGCGGCGTTCGCGCCTTGAACGTTGGCGGAAAACGTATCACGCGCAATGTACAACGTTGCGCCGACCGGTTCCGCCAGCAGTCTCGCCCCGAAGAAGCGCTCGTACACCGCGCGGCTGATGACGGGTTCGTGCGGTATCGATACGGCGCGTAGATCGTATTTGTCTCCGGCAAACAGCCGCAGGAAATTATGTGCGTCCGCGAGGCAAAGATCGCTGTTTTGCCGCGTGACGATTGGGCCGGACAGGCGAATGAGGATGGATATCGCGACTGTGTTCTTCACGACCGGGCTGCGCTCGTCGACCGACACGACGATGCCCGGGCTATGCACGAACAGGTAGCGAATCAAATCGTTCAGGGCATCCCTGATCGTGGGGGCGTTGCGCAGCACGATGCTCAACGGCCCCAGCACGTCGATGCTCTGATGCGACGACAGGCGCAGACCGAAATCGCCGCATCCCGTCACTGCGGCGCTGGCTTCCAGCAGATGCGTGGCGGAGCGAAGCGATATCAACGCATCGTCCTGGTCCAGCGACGCCTCCGCAATGTGGTAGCGGCGCAGCAACGGCACGGGATCGTGGCCCATGTCGCGCATCAGTGCCGGATAGCCGCGAAGGCCGCTTGATCTGACCAATGGATCCATGTCTCAAAATGTAAAACATTAGTCTCATGACGTCAAACGTCAGCCTGTCGCGGTCGCTAGAGTGCGGATGTCGATCAAAGATTCAGCGAGGAGACATCCGATGAAAACCGACTACGACGTGTTGATCATTGGCGCAGGCATTTCCGGTATCGGCATGGCGTGCCATCTGGCCAGAGCGTGTCCGGACAAACGCGTCGCGATTCTGGAGCGACGCAATGCGATCGGCGGGACATGGGACCTGTTCCGTTATCCGGGGATCCGGTCCGATTCGGACATGTTCAGCTTCGGCTATGCATTCCGGCCGTGGCACGACTACAAGGTCCTCGCTGACGGGCCATCGATCCGGCAATACATTGCCGACACCGCGCGCGAGCATGGTGTCGACCGATTCATCCATTTCGGCGTCAAAATCGACGACGCGCGCTGGTCGACGGAGCAGCGCCGCTGGACGGTCAGCGCCCGGCATGAAGACAGCGGCGACACGTCGACCTTCACCTGCAACTACCTCGTTCCGTGCACGGGTTACTACAACCACGACCGCGGATATCTGCCGCATTTTCCGGGGCAGGAGCGATTCACCGGCTTGCGCATTCATCCGCAGCACTGGCCCGAGGAGCTCGACTATCGCGGCAAGCGCGTCGTGGTAATCGGCAGCGGCGCAACGGCCGTCACGCTCGTGCCCGCGATGGCCGGCCGGGCGGCTCACGTCACCATGCTGCAGCGGTCGCCGAGCTACATCTTTTCGGTGCCGGCCTACGACAAGATCTCGGCCGTGCTGGATCGTGTGTTGCCGACCCGCTGGGTATACGGGATGGCCCGCTGGCGCAATATCCGGCTGCAACGCTTCATTTACAAGGCGGCCAAGCGATGGCCCCGGCGAATTCGGTCCTGGCTGCTGGCCCACGTCGAGAAGCAGGTCGGCGACGGCGTGGACATGCGTCACTTCACGCCCGGGTACAACCCGTGGGACGAGCGGTTGTGCGCGGTGCCGGACGGCGATCTGTTCAAGGTCATCCGCGCAGGAAAGGCATCCGTCGTGACCGACCACATCGAGACGTTCACGGAAAACGGCATTCTGCTGAAGTCCGGCAAAGTGCTTCACGCGGACATCATCGTCACGGCGACCGGCCTCCAGCTCCAATCGCTCGGCGGCATGAAGCTGCACGTCGATGGACGACAGCTCGACATCAGCGCCCTGATGACATACAAGGGCGTGTTGCTTCAGGACGTTCCGAATTTCGCCTACCTGTTCGGCTACACGAACGCACCGTGGACACTGAAGGTCGATATGGCAGCGACCTACGTTTGCCGCTTGATGAAGCACATGGATGCGGAAGGTTTCGACATGGTAACGGCGCACGCGCCGTCGGGCGAGATGCTCGACGAATCGATCCTGGGTTCGCTGCAATCCGGCTACGTGCAGCGCGGTCAGGGCGTCCTGCCGCGTCAGGGCCAGGCGTTGCCGTGGCGAGTTCTTCACAACCTCGAGGCCGATCGCGAGATGCTGCTGAAGGAGACGATCGCGGACCCTGTACTCGAATTCAGGCGCCCCGGGAGCGGCGTGCCGGCCTCTCCGGCACGCCGGGCAGACAAGCGGACCGTGTCCGCGTGAAGCGGCATGCATGCACGACACTCGTCAACTGACTGAACCGGAAGCAACCATGCTCAGTTTCGACTCCACGTTCCCGAGCCAGGGCGAGTACTGCGCCGGGACACTCATGCTGCCCGACGCGGGCGGCAGCCCCCCCGTCATCGTGATGGCGCACGGCTTCGGCGCGATTCGCGCTGCAGGTTTGCCCGCTTTTGCGCGACGTTTCGTTGACGAAGGGTATGCGGTGTATCTCTTCGACTATCGCAATTTTGGCGATAGCGAAGGCATGCCGCGGCATTGGGTCAGCCCGCGCCGGCACCTTGCCGACTGGACTGCGGCGATCCGGCACGTGCGGACGCTTTCCGGCATCGATACCGCGCGCATCGTCCTGTGGGGCACCTCGTTTTCAGGCGGGCACGTGATCGAAACGGCCGCAAACGATCAGCGGATTCATGCGGTGATCGCCCAGGTGCCGCACGTGAGCGGTGTCGCGAGCCTGCGGCAGGTGCCGGCGCGCGTCACCCTTCGCTTGGCGATAGCGGCGCTGCGCGACCAGGGCGGCAGACTGTTCGGCTGTCCGCACTACAGCCGAATCGTCGGGCGCCCCGGCGACGCGGCGGCGCTGACGAGCGCCGAGTGCTGGGAGGGCTATGCCCGCTTGGTTCCGGAGGGAACAAGCTGGGAAAACAGGGTGCTGTCGCGAATCTTTCTGGAGATTCCGTTCTACAGCCCGGTTCGCTCCGCGCGTCGGGTGAAAGCACCGACGCTCATCGTTGCTGGTCGACGCGACACAGTCACGCCGGCCTCGGCGGCATATCGGGCAGCGATGCGCATTCCGGACTGCGAATTTCACCTTGTGGATGGAAATCACTTCGAGCTGCATCTCGAAGATGAAGCGGTGTGCTTGCAGAATATCGCGCTGCAGCTGGCATTCCTGAAAAAACACGTCGGCGTCGACCGACCCATCGAAACCGCGGCTGTCTAGCCTGGGCGCGCCAACACGATTCACGGATGCGAGTATGAAGATGAGCGGGAAATTGTTGATCTACGGAGCATACGGCTACACGGGCGAACTGGTCGTGCGCGAAGCGGTACGCCAGGGCATGCACCCGATCATTGCGGGACGGGACAGCAAAAAGCTCGAGCCGTTGGCGGACGCGTTCGGTTTGGAATCGAGAGCGTTCGAGGTTGCCAAGGCGAAAGCGAATCTCAAGGACGTCGCCGTCGTCCTGAACTGTGCTGGGCCGTTCTCCACGACCGCCAGTGCCTTTGTGGAGGCCTGCCTCGAATCTCGTGTGCATTACGTGGACATCACCGGCGAAATCCCGGTCTTCCAGTTCTGTCACGCGCAGGATGCGCGTGCGGCCAGCGCGGGTGTCGTGCTCTGTCCTGGCGCGGGTTTCGATATCGTTCCCACCGATAGTCTTGCTGCGGCGCTTAAGGCGAGCATGCCCGATGCGTCGCGGATCGACCTCGCATTTTCGTTCGGAACGAAGCCGAGCATCGGAACCGCGAAAACGATCCTGGAGTCCGCCGCGAGCGGCGGGCTCGTCCGACGGAATCATCGTCTCGTTTCCGTGCCCAATGGCTATCGCATTCGACGTATCCCGTTTCCCGGCGGCACGCGCTGGGCCGTATCGATTCCGTGGGGCGACGTGTTTACCGCCGGCGTATCGACCGGCGTGCCGGATGGCCTCGTGTACTGCGCGCTGCCGCTCGCGCTCGGGTTGACGATGCGGCTCACCAACTTCACGCGTCGGCTCTTTGCCGTCTCCTTCGTATCCAGGGCGCTCTATCGGCTGGCGGAGCGATTCTTTGCCGGCGGACCGGACGCGGGCGCGCGCGGCGTCGAGCGAACGGAGTTCTGGGCCGAGGCGACCGATGCCCAATGAAGGACGGTCGCGATGAAGATGTCGGCACCCAATGTTTACGCGATGACGGCGGATACGGCGCTGGCGATTGCCCGCCGCTGCCTGACCGATCCTGGGCCAGGAGGCTACAAGACGCCATCGATGCTGATGGGCAGCGCGTTCTTTCTCGAACGCCCGGGTTTTGACGTGTCGTACGCTTGAGCTTCGGTATAGGGACTCGGTAAAGGGATCGGGGATCGCGCTTGGAGATCCATGCGTTCCACCACGACATGCTCATGGCGTAGGGACGAACGGCCGCCAGATGTCGACGATGATCAAGGTCAGCCCGCCAATATTGAAGCCGAATGGCCAAGCTTGTCTGCGGATTCAACCCGTCGATGCAACGAATTGAACGACCGCTCCGGGGCGGCAAGCGACATCTCCCGCGTTCATATAAGAACCGTTTACTGGGAGCTGCCCCGGTCCACAGTCGAAGCGGACGCTCGACTCGACACAGCAGCGCTCGCCGCGAGAAATGCACGAGCCTCCCGAAGTGCTGCATTGGGGCAGGCCGCAAACGGGCCTGGTGCTGCGGGAAGGCATGGTGTTCACCATCGAACCGATGATCAACCGGGGGCGGCATGCCGTTCGGACCGAAGAAGACGGCTGGACGGTCGTCACGCGTGACGGCCAACTGTCCGCGCAATTCGAGCACACCGTCGCCGTGACGCGAGACGGCGTGCGGGTCCTGACGTTGCGCCCCGACGAAAAGTTGCCGAACTGACCGGCCGGCAAGCGCGAGCCGCGTCAGAAGTCGCGCGCCAGCGCGCGCGCCGCTTCTGCCGCGGCGTGCCGACCCGATCGGCCGTCGTCGCCCAGCAGCGTCTTCTCGACCACGATGCCCTGCACGTCGGTCACGCCGACGAACTTCAGCCACATCTCGACATAGGGCCGCTGCAGATCGTATTCGCGCGCCGGCGTGAACGATCCCGGCGAAGCATAGTCGAGCCCGCGCGCATAGACGACCGCCGCCTTCCTGCCGGCGAGCTTGCCGGCAAACCCCGTGCCGTCGAACGTGAACAGTACGTCCTTCTGCGAAATGACGTCGATCAGGTGCTTGAGCTTGTACGGGATGCCGAAATTCCACAGCGGGATGCCGAACAGCAGCTTGTCGGCCGCATGAAACGGCGCCGCGAGCGCCTCGATGCGCGCCCAGGCCGACGCCTGGGCAGGCGTCAGCGCGGCGCCTGCGAGCCCCGCGTATTTCGCCGCCATCGCGTCGCCGTCGAATTCCGGCAGCGCGAGATTCCAGACGTCGAGCGTGTCGACGGTATCCGCCGGGTGGGCTTCCAGGTACGCGTCGAGAAAGGCGCGGCAGATGTCGATGGACGCGGAATCGCGCTTGCGCGGCGAGCATTCGATGTAGAGCAGTCGAGCCATGTCGGTCATTCCTGTGGAAGGGGAGAAGGCGCGAGCGGAAGCTCGCGAACACAGCGACAAGGCTAGCGGGTCGGCGTATCATCTGGAAACGATATTAATTCGTTTCACTTACTCGATTTGGTGATGAATGAATACGCCACTCGACACCGCGCTGCTCCAAACCTTCGTCACGGTCGCGGACGCGCGCAGCTTTACCGGCGCGGGGCGCCGGCTGCATCTGAGCCAGTCGGCGGTCAGCGCGCAGGTCGCGCGGCTCGAGGAGCCGGCCGGATGCTCGCTGCTGATGCGCAATACCCGCACCGTGTCGCTGACCGACCAGGGCCTGCTGCTGCTCGGCTATGCGCGCGCGATGCTCAATCTCAGCGCCGAGGCCAGGGCGTGCCTGGGCGGCGCGGGCGCACCGGGGCGGCTGCGCGTCGGCGCGTCGGACGAGTTTGCGTGCGGCTGGCTGCCTGACATCCTGCGCCGCTTCGGCGCGCGCCATCGCGGGCTGGCGCTCGAGCTCGCCGTCGACGTGCCGGGTAACTTGGTTCAGGCGTTCGACGCGGGACGCTTCGATCTGGTGGTCGGCAGCCGCTGCGAACACGACGAGCGGGGCATCCGCCTCGGCGCCGAGCCGCTCGTGTGGGCGTTCGCGCGCCACGAACCGTTGCCGGACGGCGCGCTGCCGCTCGCGTGCATTCCCGAGCCGTGCCCGTTCCGCGAGGCAGCGCTCACGGCGCTCGCACGCGCCGAGGTCGCGTCGCGCATCGCGTGCGTCAGCCCGAGCATGGCCGGCGTGAAGGCGGTGGCGCGGGCCGGGTTCGCGGTGACGCCGCTACCGCGCAGCGCGATCGACGACGGGTTGCGGGAGCTGACCGCGGCGGATGGCGTGCCGCCGCTCCCGAGCGTCGAATACGTGCTGATGCACGATGCCGGCGGGGCGGTCGTGCGCGAACTCGCGCAGACGATCCGCGACGAGTTTGAAATGCGGCCGCTCGGCGGCGCGGCTGCCGCGCATGCGCGAGGGGCGGCGGGGGCAACCATCGGCTGAGCGCGTGTGGCGCGTTTCCGGCCCGGCTCCGGTCGTGTATCGAGATGCAAGCACCCGGGGAACGCCGCGAAGCGACGCGGCATCCGGTCTTCGGTGAGGTCTCCGTTGGGCGCGCAGGTCGGTTCGCGCGTCTTTTGTCGTGCGTCAGCGTCGCGCCCGCGTGTCCGAAGGCCGTTCTCCGAACGCCTTCCGATAGTCCGCGGCGAACTGTCCGAGATGGCCGAAGCCCCAGCGTGTCGCGATCTCCGTGACCGAAGCGGTTTCGTCCGGCGCCTGCAGCGCCGCTCGCGCACGCTGCAGGCGGACTTCCTTCAGATAGCGCATCGTGCCGATGTCGCGCCACTGATGAAACGCGCGCTGCAACGTACGCACGCTGCAATGCGCGGCTGCTGCAATGTCGGACAGCGTCAGCGGCTGGCCGGCGTGCTCGTCGATGAATGCGATCGCGCGCTTCACGCAGGCCGGCGCGACGCTGCCGCCTGTCGGCAGCACGTCGGCCAGCTGCTCGCCGACGAGGCTCATGATCAGCATCTCCTCCGCCAGCGGCAACTGCATCGCCTTTACTGCGCCAGGCGTATCGGGATGCAGCAACTGCCTGAGCGTCTCGACCGACGCGAGCCAGCGGTCGCGGCGCCGTGCTTCGAGCAGCACGCGCGACGGCAGCGCGGACGGCGGTTCGCGCCCGGACACGCGGCGCCAGACATCCGAAATACGCTGCGCGTCGATGCGCACACCCATCTGCACGTTGTCCTCGCTGTAGCGGAATCTCGAAGACTCGTTCGATGCGATGACCACCGTCGAGCCGGGTCCGCCCGCGTGAGCGAGCCTGCCGCTGCGGACGTCCGAGTGCCCGGCCAGCGTGGTCAGCACGAGCACGAAATTGCCGAAGATCTCGGGCCGGATGGCGATGTCCGCTCCGTACGCAAACCATGAGAGCGCGACACTGTCGCCGTCCAGTTTGAACATGGTGGCCGGCGTTGTACCGCGGTGCGCCGCGGTGAAACGATAGGGACGGTAAACCTTGCTGATTTCGCAGCGGGCGCGTTCAAGATCGACGGACTCGAACAGCATCGCGCTGCGGGGGATGTCGTAGTCGGACAGCAGCGGCGGCATGCCGGATCGGGAGAGCAGTGGGTTCACGCTTGTCCCTCCTTGTGAAAATGACTCGGGGCCACGGCCTCAAAGAATGGCGCGTTTCAGATGCCGATGGCACGGAATCGATAGTCGGTCGCGCGCGCGCCGGCCATCATGGAGCGGTGTTGAACGTTGAACGTTGAACGGGGCGCGCGCAGCCGTGAAGCTTTCAATAAGCGGAAATTATACGGCGTACATCAATGGCGGGTTCGCGCGGCCGGGCGGCGGCGGACAGCGACTTTTATTTGAAAACGACGACATTCATCGAAACATGACTACGACCACCCTTTATCGAGGCATGGACCGCCTCGCACTCGACGCCGCGTATGACAACACGAAGGCGGTTGCTGATTTTCCCGCTGTGCTGGCCGACTTCCAGGCGCGCAGCGCGAAGCTCTATGACGCCGCTTCGTGCCGGCGCGATCTCCGCTACGGCGACCGTCCCCGCGAACGCTACGACTGGATCGCATGCGGCAAGCCCGACGCGCCGACCTTCGTGTTCATCCACGGCGGCTATTGGCAGAACTGCGCGAAGGAGGATTTCGCGTTCGTCGCGAGCGGGCCGCTTGCGCAGGGTTTCAACGTCGCGCTGGCCGAGTACACGCTGGCGCCCGACGCTTCGATGACACAGATCGTCGGCGAGATCGGCCGGCTGCTCGACCATCTCGCGGCCGACCGAGACGCTCTCGGCGTCGCGGGCAGGCCGCTCGTGCTGAGCGGACATTCGGCGGGCGGGCACCTGACGGCGCAGTATCGCGGGCATCGGGCCGTGACGGCCGCGCTGCCGATCAGCGCGCTCGTCGACCTGGAGCCGATCTCGCTGTCGTGGCTCGACCGCAAGCTGAAGCTGTCGGCGCAGGAAATCGACGTGTACAGCCCGCTGCGGCATATCGGCAAGGGCGCGCCGACCGTCGTCGCCGTCGGCGGCGCGGAATTGCCGGAACTCGTGCGTCATTCGGACGACTATGCGGCGGCGTGCGTTGCGGCCGGCGAGCGGGTCGAACTGGTTCACGTGCCGGATTGCACGCACTTTTCGGTGCTCAATGATCTGGCGCGTCCCGACGGCAGGCTGTTGCGGGCGCTGTCGACGCTCACGGGGCGCTGACGGGGCGCGCTGCTGAACGCGAACGGGTCACGGCGTCGGGCGCCGTGCACGCCGATTCACGCCGGCGCGCGCGCCACCCGCACCGCCGTGCCGTAGCAGATCACTTCCGTGACGCCGGAGCCGATCTCGGTCGAGTCGTAGCGCATCGCGACGATCGCATTCGCGCCGAGCTTGCGCGCATCGGCGAGCATCTTGTCGAACGCCTGCTGGCGCGCCTTCTCGCACAGGGACGTGTAGAGCGTGATGTTGCCGCCGAACAGCGTCTGCAGCGCCGCGCCGAACGTGCCGACAATCGAGCGCGAGCGCACGACGATGCCCTGCGCGACGCCGAGCGAGCGCACGGTCGCGTGGCCGGGCAGGTCGAACGCGGTGGTCACGCGTTCGGGTGTGAGGTCGTCGAGGGAGCGGTTGGTGTCTTGCATGGTCGATGGGCGCTCGGCGGCGCGTGGAAAGCGAGCGACGATTCTAGCGGATGTGACAACGGGCGCGAACACCGGTTCGCGCCCGTTTTGCGCCCGTTTCGCTTTCGCACAGGCGAGCGGCTCAGCCGCGCGCCGTCAAGGCCGGGAAGCCGCGCCGCCGTCGCCGAGATCGACGGCATAGGCCAGCGCCAGCTTGCCGAACTTCAGCGCGTGGTTGGCCTGGCGATCCGAGTTCTCCAGCGTGTCGTTCACGGTGTGGATGTACGGACTGTCGTTCTTGTCCGCCTCGAACGGGAACGACGCCGGATAGCCCTGCGCGTTCCACGACGCATGGTCCGAGCACGCGTAGCCGCACTGCGACGTGCCGACCGTCAGCTCCGGCAGGTAGGTCCGCGCCAGGTTCGACAGGTAGGTATTCTGCGCGGCGTTCGTGTAGTCGGAGATCAGGTAGATGTCTTTCGCGTCGCCCTTGTAGTTCGTCATGTCGAGCTGCAGCACGCCGACCACGTTCGCGTTCTGCGCGCGAAACTGCTTCGCGATCGCCTTCGAGCCGAGCAGCCCGGCTTCCTCCGCCGCATAGCCGATGAACTTGATCGTCCGCTTCGGCTTGTAGTTGTTCGCGAGCAGCACGCGCAGCGCCTCGGTCAGGCTCGCGATGCCGGATGCGTCGTCGTCCGCGCCGGGCGAGCGGGTGTTCTCCGTCGTCCAGCCTACGGTCGAGTCGAGGTGGCCGCCGAGCACGACCGTGCCCGCCGCCGGATCGCTGCCCTTGATCGTCAGGATCACCGATTTCTGCGGCCAGCCGGTATGCGCGAACTGCTCGACGGTGACGTCGGCGCGTGCGCCCGCGAGCTGCTTCCATTGCAGCGCGAGCCAGTCCGACGCGGCGACGCCGTGCGACGTCGTGTAGTAGCGGTTCGTGAAGCCGGACAACGACGTGATCGTGCCGACGATGTTGCTGGCCTGGAGCTGCTGGACCCAGTTGCGGATCTGCTGGGAATCCGCGACCTTGAACTCGGGCGCGGCCTGTTTCGCGAGCGGCAGCGGCTGCAGCGCCTGGCGCGCTTCGTCATAGGAGTCGTGCACGACGTAGCCCGGTCCGTGGCCGCGGCTGTGGTGCACCGCAGCCGCGAGTGCGCCCAGCACGGCGTCGTCGACCTGCACGACGTGGACGGTGTCGCGGCGGGCGGCGCCGTCGGCGGCCTGGCCGGCTGCGACCGTCGTCGTGTACCGCGCGCTCGCGCGGGCGTCGATGCGCTGCAGCTGGCGGTAGGCGCCGTCGCCGAGCGTGATCCACACGGGCGCCGCGTGCGCGGCCACGGCGAACAGCGTGCCGCATAGCGCGGCGCTCAGAAGTTTCAGCGATGAAGTAGGCATGTTCGATCTCATCAGGGTAGTGATGTGGACGAATCGGGGCGGATCGCAGGTTGTACGATCCACCCCGTCCTGCTGCGGTGTCACGACTTCTTCGGCACGGTCACGGCGTACGTGCAGCTCTTGTTGTACGCGTTGCCGATCGCGGCGATCTGCGTGGCGCTGTAGCCGAGCGTGGCGGCGGCGTTGATGACGGCTTGCGCGGCCGCCTTCTGGTTGGTCGAGCCGTTGGTCATCGACAGCCCTTTCAGGAACGCCTTGTCCATCGCCTGGCCGCCGATCGCGTCGCGCGCGACCAGGTTGCACGACGCCCAGTACTGGCCGGCCGTGTGGATCTCGGCGCCGCGCGCCTGCGCATAGGTGCGGCCGACGTTCCAGTTGGTCACGCGGCCGCCCCAGTACTCGTTGTGGCCGTCCCAGTTGAAGACCCAGTTGTACTGCGCGTCGGTCGGGCTCCACTGGTTGAAGTCGCGGCTGTACGCGGCGGCGAGGTAGTCGCCCGTGCCTTCGGAGAGCCCTTCCTGCTGCGACAGGCCGCCGTTGGTGATCCAGTCGTGGATGCCGTGGCCCAGTTCGTGGATTACCACGTCGGCGTCTTCCGCGTCGTCGACGCCGCCCTGGCCGAACGTCAGCTTGCCGCTGCTCGACGAGTACGACGAGTTGTCCGCGCCGGATTCGCCGTGCGGGTCGTACTGGACGCCGCCCGAATACTGGTACGGCAGCGCCTTGACGCCGAGCGTCTGGTTCACGTAGCGCAGGAACGAATCGATGTGGTAGTACGCGTTGACCGCCTCGAAATAGAGGTTGCCGCGCGTGAACTCGAAGTTCGGCGTCGCCTGCACCGGGCACGCGTTGTCGAACGGCGCGTCGAAGTCGACGCACGACGCGTACGGGCCGGCGAGCTTGTAGGTCGAGCCCGATTGCGCGAGATCCTTCAGCGTCACGCGCACGCGCGCGGCGGTCAGCTGCGGCGAGTCGGCGTCGTTGTTGTCCTTGTAGCCGGCGCTGCCGTAGCTGCTTTTCGTCGACGACAGCGGATCGGGGCGGAACACGAAGCCGGTGCCGTCGGTTGCGTAGAACGCCTTGTCCTCGGCGCGCAGCACTTCGCCGCTGCCCGCGTCGATCAGCAGCTCCCAGTCGCCCTTCGGGCCGTTCTGCGGCTTGCCGCGCACTTTCCACGCGGTATGCGTGCCGGTGGCGTCGACGAACGCGACGAGTTTCGCGTCGACGTTCGTGAAGCCGCTCACGCCGAGATACGCGCGCGCGCGGTCGAGCGCCTGCTGCTGGTCGACGGGCTGCGACTTGGCGGACTTGGGGGCCACGCCGCTGATCGCGTTGCTCGCGACGTACAGGATGCGGCCGTCCTTGCCGACCGTGACCGCGATGTCGCTGCCGTAGACCGGCAGGCCGGCCGCCTGTTGCTGGAAGCGTACGACGGTGAAGTCGGGGTCCTTGCGCTCCGACGTGACGACGAGGCTGGCGAGTGCGGTCGCGTCGAGCCCGAGCTGGGCGGACTGCGACGCGATAAAGTCGCGCGCGGTCGCCGCGGGCGTGGTGGCCGCCTTCTTCGTCTGATAGGGCGGGTTGTACAGCGTGACGGCGACGCCGTCCGCGCGGAACTGACCGGTCGGCGCATCCGATTTCGCGGCGGGCGGCGCGACGCCGCGCGTCAGGCTCTCGCGCAGGCTGGACGCCTGCGGGTCCCCGTTCTTGTGGTCGGCGGCGGCGCTGGTTGCGACGCCGAAACCCAGCGCGATGCTCAGTGCCAACGGCAGTGCCTTGCGTGATGTTTGCATACGTCATCCTCGATTCAACGGTTGGGGAAGCCCGCGCCCTCGTGAGGCGCAGGTACGACACGGCCCGCGCGCCGGCTTGAAAAAACCGGTGCGTCCAGGCGCGTTGCGGTGCTTCGACTGACTAAGGAGAGCTAAACGTCAGGTCGAAGAAAAACAGGAGAAAGGTGGAATGCGAACGGGCCGCCGGACGGCGGTAGATGAGGAAAAACGGACGGCGGGCAGGTGCTGCGACGGATTATCGAGCATCGTCATGTCATACCCCTCGGATCAAAGTTGGAGTGGCAGCCTGCATGCTCGACTCGTGTCGGCAAACGTTTTCATCTCATTAGGCTGCCTATCTATTTTTTCCCATGTTACAGAATATTTTCGCGAACATTGCAAATTATTTTCGATGTTAGCTTCGGGTTGTCGAACAATTGGCGGGATTGTTCATTGAGCGGCTGAAGATGATGTGGGATTGAGCAATATTCCGCTGTTTTGTGCGCAGGCGCGACGACCTGCGCGGGGATCGTCAGCGCAGCGCGCGGCGGTCGCTGCGCGGGCTCATCCCGAAACGCGTGCGATAGGTGCGCGAGAAGTGCGACGGCGATTCGAAGCCGCATGCGACGCACACCGACGTGATGCTCATGTCGGTCTGCTGCAGCAGCTCGCGCGCGCGGTCGAGCCGCAGGTTCAGGTAGAAGCGCGTCGGCGTGTCGTTCAGCGTCGCGCTGAACAGCCGCTCGAGCTGGCGCCGCGTGATCGCGACTTCGTCGGCGAGCGCGTCGGGCCCGAGCGGGTTCTCCATGTGGCGCTGCATCGTGCCGATCACCTGGATCAGCTTGCGGTTGTGCACGCCGTAGCGCGCGGCGATCTCGAGCCGCTGGCTGTCCGAGCGCTGGCGGATCCGGCTGACGACGAACTGCTCGGAGATCGTCGCGGCGAGGTCCGCGCCGTGTCGCCGCCCGATCAGGTCGAGCATCATGTCGATCGACGCGGTGCCGCCCGCGCAGGTGATGCGCCGTTCGCCGATCTCGAACAGCTCCTGCGTCGCCTTCAGGCTCGGGTAGCGCTCGCGGAACGCGGCAAGCGCTTCCCAATGCAGCGTGAGCGGATGCGACGCATCGAACAGTCCGGCCTCGGCGAGCACGAAGCTGCCGGTATCGATGCCGCCGAGCGTCGCGCCGTGCCGGTGCTGGCGCCGCAGCCAGTCGCCGAGCGCGCGCGTGTAGCAGACGAGCGGGTCGAAGCCCGCGACGACGAACACCGTGCCGACGCGCTCGACGTCCGCATACGCGGCTTCCGCGGCGACCGGGATGCCGTTGCTCGCGGCCACCGGGCCGCCGTCCGCGCTGAGCACGTGCCAGCGGTAAAGCTCCGAGCGGAAGCGGTTCGCGACGCGCAGTGGTTCAACCGCGGACATGAAGCCGAGCGCGGAGAAGCCGGGCAGCAGCAGGAAGTGGAAATCCTCGGGCATCGGAATGGGGGAGCTGGAGTGCAATGGACGTCGCGCGTCGCACGGCCGGAGCCGGCGCGTCCGAGTGGGGCGGTCAGCTCGGATTATCGCGGGTTTCGCCGCCGTCTCAGCGCATTTTCGTGCTGCGCGCCGACCGGCGCGCGGTCATCGACGGCAACTCGCCGAACTGGGCCTTGTACGCGTTCGCGAAATGCCCGAGATGGATGAAGCCCCAGCGGGCGGCCGCCTCGGCGATCGGCAGGTCCGCCTGCCGCGTGTCGAGGAGCAGCCGCCTGACCTGCGCGAGCCGCAGCGAGCGCATGTAGCTCAACGGGCCGGTCTGCACGACGGACTGGAAACTGTTCTGCATCGTGCGCCGGCTCACGCGCAGCTGCGCGCACAGGCTCTGGATGTCGACCGGCTCTTCCGGATGATCGATCACGTAGTCGTGAACGCGCCGCACGATGTCGGCCCGGCACGCGTGCGTGAGGCGGTTCGGCGGCGCGGGCACCCGGTACGCGAGCAAGTCGGCGAGCACGTCGCCGACTTCGCCGCGCAGCGCGCGCTGCGCCTGCGGATCGTCGAACACGGCAGGCGCCGACAGCACGCGTTCGAGCAGCGTCGCGATCCGCAGCCCGGTGCGCCTGCACACGGCCTGCGGCATGTCGACGACGCCGCGCCGGAACACGCTGTCGTCGAGCCCGATGCCTGCCGCATCCGCCACCTGTTGCAGCAGGTCCGCATCGACGACGACGCAGATCACCGACATATCGTCGGGAGAATGGAGTTCGAACGGCGCGCCGCCTTGCGCCATCACGATCGCGCCGTGCTCGATGCGCGTGCCGCCGAACGCGAACGCGCCCGCACCCGTGAGCGGGATGCCGAACACCGTGTGGCCGGGCGGCAGCCGCCCGCGCTGGATGATGCGGACGTTGGCGGTTTCCTGGAACAGCTGCATGCCGTCCAGCGCGGCCTGTTTCACGACGCTGCGATACGCGCCCGGGCCGATCTGGTCGTAGCGCTGGTCCCAGCCCCGCAGCGCCTCGGCGTGCCGGTCCGCGTCGTCGAATTGCTGGTGATGCACGAACACAAGGGCCTCCGGCGTGTCGATCGGGTCGCGCAAGCCTAAACCGGCCGGGCGGTCGGCGCAAGCTCGTTATGAGCGCGAACAGGCCCCAATCCGGGCGGCGCGCGATGACGTTCAGGAGTGCTCGCAGCGGTCCCTTTCAGCCGCATTTCCAATATCCCGAATCGGCACGCACGCGTTGCCGGTCTCGGTGCTGACCGGATTTATTGTCGATCTACAGTCGCCCCACACAACATGAATCGCGACTGGAGGCGACATGAGGACAAGGCGACGCACCGCGGCCCTCGCGGCGATGCTGTCATGCGCGGCAGCGTGGAGCGGCCACGCGCACGCGATGGAGAAACCGGAGGAACTGGTCGTGCAGAAGATGCCGCCGTGGCATCCGCACGAGATCTTCGTCGTGGACTTTTCGCTGCCGGTGATGACCGATGGGCGCGTCCACGTGTACGACGCGGACGCGAAGAAGCTGCTCGGCCAGATCGATGCCGGGTTCGGCCCGGGCTTTGCGATCTCGCCCGATCACAAGACGAGCTTCGTCGCGACGACGTACTTCTCGCGCGGCTCGCACGGCACGCGCACCGACGTCGTCGAGATGACGGACAACGCGACGCTCGATCGCACCGGCGAGATTCCGATTCCGCCGAAGCATGCGCAGCATGTGCCGTCGCCGTACAACACGGCGTTCAGCGCGGACGGCAAGCGGCTGTACGTGGCGAACATCACGCCGTCCGCATCGATGACGGTGATCGACGTGGCGTCGAAGCAGGTGCTGTCGGAGATCGACATGGCCGCGTGCGTGCTCGCCTATCCGTCGGGGAACGACCGCTTCACGTCGCTGTGCGAAAGCGGCAAGGCGCTGACCGTCACGCTCGACGCGAACGGCAAGGAGGCGAAGCGAACGATGTCGGACGCGTTCATCGACGTGGACCAGGACCCGGCCTACGTCAACGCGTCGCCGTATCAGGGCGGCTACCTGTTCACGACGTTCCACGGCAGGGTGGGCAGCGCCGATTTCCGCGGCGATCAACCCGTGTTCGGCAAGCCGTGGTCGCTGCTGACCGATGCCGAGCGCGCCGAAGGATGGCGCCCGGGCGGCATGCAGCAGACGGCGGTGCAGGCCAGGCTGCATCGCTACTACGTCGCGATGCACAAGGGCGGCGAAGGATCGCACAAGGAGCCCGGCACGCAGGTCTGGGTGTACGACCTGAAGACGAAGCAGCGCGTCGCGCGCTGGGATCTCGCGCAGCGGAAGATCGATCCGCTCATCTCGATCCAGGTCAGCGAGGACGACAAGCCGCTGTTCTACGGCCTCACGCCGACCTCGGATCTGGTGATCATGGACGCGCGCACCGGCAAGCTGCAGCACGTCGAGAAGCAGGTCGGCAATACGTCGTCGCTGCTCGTCAATCCGTGAGGCCGTGATGACGATCGATCCTGTACTCGCGACGGGTGCGCAGGCCGGCACGGCCATCGTCGTGCTGCTCGGCGCGATCGCCAAGGGGCGGCGGCCGGCCGCGTTCCGTCAGGCGCTCGGCGCGTACCGCCTGCTGCCCGACGCATTGACCGCGCCCGCGGCATGGGCGCTTCCGCTCGCGGAAGCGCTCGGCGCAGCGGCGCTGCTGTTCCCCGCCACACGCACGCTCGGCGCGATCGTGCTGGTCGCGCTGCTGCTCGTGTTCGCGGCCGGCCTCGCGATCAACATCCTGCGCGGCCATACCGACATCGATTGCGGCTGCTCGGGCTTCGCCGCGACGCGCTCGGCCACGCAGGCGGATGCGCCGCGCGGCATCGGCTGGTTCCATGTCGCGCGCGTGCTGCTGCTCGCGGCGCTGGCCGCGACGGCGTTCGCCGAATCGACCGTGCGCCCGGTCGTGTGGTTCGACTACCTGACGCTGTTCTTCTCCGTCCTGCTGATCGTCTGCGCGTTGCTCACGGTCGACGTGCTGCTCGCCAACGTACCGCGCCTTGCCCACTTGAGGAATTCATGATGCAAACCGCTCTCACCGTTTCCACCGCGCTGCTGTGGGCCGCCGTTCTCGCGCTCGGCGCGATCTGTCTCGCGCTCGTGCGCCAGGTCGGCATCCTGTACGAACGCATCATGCCCGCCGGCGCGCTGATGATCGACAAGGGCCCCGCGGTCGGCGCGATCGCGCCGGCGTTCGAACTGTCCGACATTCGCGGCGCGCACGTGAAGGTCGGCGGCATCGAGCTGTCGGGCAAGGCGACGCTGCTGTTCTTCCTGTCGCCGACGTGCCCCGTCTGCAAGAAGCTGTTGCCGCTGCTGCCGTCGCTGCAGGCAAGCGAGGCGACGCCCGTGAACATCGTGCTCGCGAGCGACGGCGATCTCGACGAGCACGCGCGCTTCGCGCAGAAGCACGACCTCGGGCGCTTCCCGTACGTGCTGTCGCAGGAGCTCGGCCTCGCATACCAGATCGGCAAGCTGCCGTACGCGGTCCTGCTCGACGAATTCGGCACGGTGCGCGCGAAGGGGCTCGTCAATACGCGTGAGCACCTCGAGAGCCTGTTCGAGGCGAAAGAGCGCGGCGTCGAATCGCTCCAGGCGTTCGTGCACGGCAGCGCCCGCCACGAAGGCCATGCGCGGCACGCGTGACGCGCGCCTCTCTTTCAATCTCGGTGGAGAACAACGAAATGGGCTTGTTTGATTCATGGTTCGAGCGCTCGGCGCGCAGTGTCGCGCAACGCAGCTCGCGGCGCAGCGCGATGGCGACGCTCGGCAAGGTGCTGCTCGGCACGTCGATGCTGCCGCTGCTGCCGGTCGACCGCACCGCGCATGCGGCCGAGGCCGGATCGGGCGCCGCCGCATCGGGCGCGAGCGACGATCCGATGAGCTGTGACTACTGGAAGTACTGCGCGATCGACGGCTGGCTCTGCAGCTGCTGCGGCGGCACGTCGAGCAGTTGCCCGCCCGGCACGACGCCGTCGCCGATCACGTGGATCGGCACCTGCCGCAATCCGCACGACGGCTCGGATTACATCGTGTCGTACAACGATTGCTGCGGCAAGACGTCGTGCGGCAAGTGCTTCTGCAATCGCAACGAGCGCGAGAAACCGCTGTACAAGCTGTCGCTGAACAACGACATCAACTGGTGCATGGCGAACGGCAACGCGAATTACCACTGTTCGGTCTCGGTCCTGCTTGGAGCAGCAAAACAATGAGCGTGAAGCATGCTGGAAAGATTCTCGCCGTCTGCATGGCGGCAGTCGCATCGTTCGCGGCGCCCGGCCTCGCCCGTGCGCAGCAGGCCGCGCATTACCCGGCGGGCAAGAGCCTGTTCGACGCGCAGTGCGCGGTGTGCCATCAGGCGGGCGGCAAGGGCCTGGACGGGCTTGCGCCGCCGCTCACCGAGTATCCGGGCAAGTACGCGATGGCCGCGCAGGGACGCGCGCAGCTCGTGGCGACGCTGCTGCACGGGATGTTCGGCGAGATCAAGGTGCACGACAAAAGCTACAACTTCAAGATGCCGTCGTTCGCTGGCGCAAGTGACGACGATATCGCACAGGTGCTCAATTACGTCGTGTTCGACCTGAACGCGCAGCACGGCGACGCGAAGCCGTTCACGCCGGCCGACATCCGCGCGGCGCGCGCGCAGGCGCTGGACGGCGCGGCCGTTCATGCGCAGCGTGCGGTCGTGACGAAGGGACTCGGGCTTTGAAAGCCGACCGAGCGTCCAGCCGGATCGCACTGCTGCTGTTCGCGTGGGCCGCGTTCGGCGGCGCGCCGTCGGTCGCCCGCGCGGAGGGCGCCGCCGACGCGGCGCTCGCGCGACAGCACTGGGTGCTCAACTGCATGGGCTGTCACACGGCGACGGGCGGCGGCATTCCGGGCAAGGTGCCGCCGCTCGCGAATTCGCTCGGCTACTTCACGCATCTGCCTGCGGGCCGCGACTACCTGATGCGGGTGCCGGGCGCGTCGAACTCGGCGCTGTCGGACCAGGCGCTTGCCGACGTGCTCAACTGGATTCTCACGACGATGAACCGCGATGCGCTGCCGCGCGACTTCAAGCCCTACACGGCCGCCGAAGTCGCCGCGCACCGGCGGCCTGCCTTGCCCGACGTCGCGACCGTGCGCTCGGGCCTGGTCCGTGCGTTGCGCGAACGCGGGATCGACGGCGTCGCAGACCACTACTGACTGTCCCCGACTTGGCGCGCGTGTCGACGCATGAACCACGCGCCGCTCAGCGCGGCGTCAGCCCGAGCTTGCAGAGAAACGTGCCCGCCTCGATCCGCCGATGCGCTTCGTCCGCGCGCGCGAACGGCCAGGTCTCGCTGATCGACAGCAGCGGCCGGGTGGCCATCCAGTCGCGCATCGCGTCGGTGGCGGCCGCGAACTGCGGCGTCCTCAGGTAGTCGGTGGCGGAGAACAGCTTGAGCCCGTAGGTCTTGCCGACCGCGAACGGCTGGAACGGCGTCTTGCCGGCGACATAGCCGTAAAGGACGATGTCGCCGAAGCGCGACACGATCAGCGGATCGCGGTTTACGGTCTCGCCGCCGACGCCGTTGAACGAATACCGGACGCCCTTGCCGCCCGTCGCGTCGAGCACTGCGTCGACGTAATCGGTCGTCAGCGTGTCGAACGCCCGCGTCGCGCCGATCGACCGGCAGAACGCCGCCTCCTCGTCGCCGTGGCACAGCGCGGTGACGTCGCAGCCGGCCGCCACCGCCAGTTGCACGACCATCGCCCCCATTCCGCCGGCGGCGCCGTGGACGGCGATCGCATCGCCGGCCCGCACGCTCGTTACCGCGTTCAGCACGAGGTGGGCCAGGCGGAAATTCACCAGGTACACGAGTGCTTCGCGGAAGCTCACGCGCTCGGGCAACACCTCGATGTCCGCCGGCGGACCGGCCGGTGCGCGCCCGGATTGCGGCGCGCCCGGCGACGCCAGCACGTATTCCGCATAGCAGCCGCCCGACGGCACGAGCGCCATGACGCGCGCGCCGACGTCGAGGCCTTTCACGTTCCGGCCGCGCGCGGCGATGACGCCCGTCACTTCCCGGCCGGGATTCCACGGTACCCGGGTCGGCGTGAAATAGGTGCCCTTGCGCGCCTCGACGTCGCCGTAGATGATGCCGGCGATTTCGGTGCGGATCAGCACGTCGTCGTCGCCGACCGCCGGCACCGGGCACTCGGCGACCCGCAGATTCTCCGGCGGCCCGACTTGGTCGAGACGCACCGCGCGCATCGTCGACGGGATCGCGTCGTGTTGGCTCTTCATCGTTGTCCTCGGCCGGTTGTGTGCGCGGCGCGCGCATCCGATTGCGGCCCGACGGCGCGCGGCGGGCGGGCCGCGTCGATGCGGCGAGACGGCTTATCCGCGCTGGCCCGTCGCCTGGCGATGCGGATACGCGTCACCGAGCTTCCACGGGAAGTAATGCAGGTTCCAGGTGTTCAGGCAGTTCGCATACAGCGCGAGCGCGTTCAGCAGCGAAAAGTACTCGTCCTTGGTTTCCAGCCGGTCCAGCGCCGCGATCACCTGCTGGGTGAACGTCCACAATTCGTCGAGCCCGCAATAGCCGAGGAATTCCGCCGGCGTGCGGATGAAGTTCGCGGTGATCGCCTTCAGGGTGCCGAGCGTCATGTCGTGCGCGCGGCTCAGGCGCACGAGGCCATTCAGCGCGTCATAGCCGAGCGGCCGGGTTTCGCCGTTGACGAACACCAGCGTCGACAGGTACTGGCCGTAGCTGCCCGCGCCGCTGGCGATCCGGCCTTCATGCAGGTCGACGATGTCCTTGGGCGGATCGATCCAGATGCGCTGCGTCGCTGCGCGGATGTCGGCGGTCAGCTTCTGCACCTCGGGCGAGCCGGCCAGCGGCCCCCATTGCACGGTGCCGTCGCTGGACGGCCCGTCCTTGCGCGACACGTACGCGATGATCGGCTGCTTCGACGTGTGGGCGGCTTCCCAGCACGCGCGCCCGGCTTCGCGCAGCAGCGGCAGGTGTTCCGGAATCACCCGGCCGACCGGCGCGGCCGGAATGTACTCGCTCAGCGGGCCGTACTTGATCGCCAGGTGCTGCAACTGGGACAGGAACAGCGTGCCGTCCGCCGACAGGGTCCGATCTTCCTTGAATTCGGACGCCGTGTAGATCAGTTCGGGAAACGGGGCGAGGTTGTACAGATGGTTGCCCGACACGAGCGCATGGTTCTGCAGGCTCGCATACGGCAATTTTTCCCATAGCAGCGCGGCCAGCCGGGGATTTTTGTCGTATTCGAGCGTTGCAGTTACCGTAATGTTCAACGGCATCCACTTCAATTCAATTTGATGCATGAATGTGTCTCCAGGTAAGAGGAATTGCACAAGCAAATTGCGAGGCGGATTTTAGGTTTTTGTAAATGGAGAAATCCAGGGATTTTTTGTAATAACCGGATTTTAAAATTATCGGCCGGTTTGAGTGCGTAATGAAATAAGCCGCGCCAGGTCTGCATGCGGTCATCCCGGAAATTGTTGAGATAATCAAAATATGGGATTTTAAGAGGTTAATTTCGGAAGGGGAATATATTGTCGGTTATTGTTGTTCTTGTGATGCCGGATCGCATGAGGATTGTCTCGAATTTCCGATCCTGATCCGGTATTTGCCGAAAACGATTGAAAAATCGCAAATAACATCGAGTACTGCCGGGAACTTCTCGAGCGCCGGCTGGAAAACGTCATCGATCACGCGAGACGTGGCCGGCAACGCGGCGTCCGCCAGCCCCGCGCCCGCGACGCACCGGGACAAGCCTCCATCCGCCGGAATCTGCCCCAAAACCCCGCCCGGAAAGGCATTCGCCCGCTCTAGTGGTTTCTCCGCATAGTCGCATCCAGTCAAGAAAATGTCGCCGGCGGTCGCCTTGCGCCGAATATGGCTCGTTACTTTTGAGTCCACGATGCAGGACGGGACGCATCCCGCACACCCGCTGCTCACTGAGTCGAACCGGGAGGGAACCATGAAGTCGAGAACGATCGCCGCGCTCGGCGCGGTCTTGCTGGCGGCGGGCGCGTGGTCGACCGCGGCGCTTGCCGAGCAGGACCCCGCGACCTGTCGCACCGTGCGCTTCGCGGACATCGGCTGGACCGACATCACGTCGACGACCGCGATGGCGTCGACGGTGTTCGAGGCGCTCGGCTACAAGCCGACGACGACGATCGCGTCGGTGCCGATCTCGTTCGCGGGGCTGAAGAGCAAGCAGCTCGACGTGTCGCTCGGCTACTGGTGGCCCGTGCAGCAGAAGCAGCTCCAGCCGTTCCTCGACAGCAAGTCGATCAACGTCGTCGAGCCGCCGAACCTGTCCGGCGCGAAGGCGACGCTCGCGGTGCCGAGCTACGAATACCAGGCCGGCCTGAAGACGTTCGACGACATCGCGAAGCATCGCGCGGAGCTCGACGGCAAGATCTACGGGATCGAGCCCGGCAGCAGCGCGAACGCGACGATCCAGAAGATGATCGACACGAACCAGTACGGGCTCGGCGGCTTCAAGCTCGTCGAATCGAGCGAGGCCGGGATGCTCGTCACCGTCGAGCGCGCGATCCGCGACAAGAAGTGGGTCGTGTTCCTCGGCTGGGAGCCGCATCCGATGAACATCCAGATCGGCATGAACTACCTGTCGGGCGGCGATGCGTCGTTCGGCGCGAACTACGGCGAAGCGCGCGTCTACACGCTGACCGCGCCCGACTTCATCGCGCGCTGCCCGAACGCGGGCAAGCTCGTCACGAACCTGCGCTTCTCCACGCAACTGGAAAACCAGCTGATGCAGGCGGTGATGAACAAGACCAAGCCGGCCGAGGCCGCGAAGGCGTACCTGAAGAAGAATCCGCAGGTGCTCGATCCGTGGCTCGCGGGCGTGAAGACGTTCGACGGCAAGGACGGCCTGCCGGCGGTGAAGGCGTATCTCGGCCTGTGACGGCCGCGGCGCGCAGCGACGATCCACGACACACACGACACAACCCGAACACAACGAGGCAACCCAGCATGAATCACGAAGTCATCGTGACGTGCGCCGTCACCGGCGCGGGCGATACGGTCGGCAGGCATCCGGCGATTCCGGTCACGCCGAAGGAGATCGCGGTCGCCGCGATCGAGGCGGCGAAGGCCGGCGCGACGGTCGCGCACTGCCATGTGCGCGATCCGCAGACGGGGCGCGGCAGCCGCGACCCGAGCCTGTATCGCGAGGTGGTCGACCGGATCCGCTCGGCGGACGTCGACGTCATCATCAACCTGACGGCCGGCATGGGCGGCGATCTCGAGATCGGCCCCGGCGAAGACCCGATGCGCTTCGGCAAGGGCACCGATCTCGTCGGCGGGCTCACGCGGCTCGTGCACGTCGAGGAACTGCTGCCGGAGATCTGCACGCTCGATTGCGGCACGCTGAATTTCGGCGACGGCGACTATATCTACGTGTCGACGCCCGCGCAGCTGCGCGCCGGCGCGAAGCGCATCCAGGAGCTCGGCGTGAAGCCGGAGCTGGAGATCTTCGACACCGGGCATCTGTGGTTCGCGAAGCAGCTGCTGAAGGAAGGACTCCTCGACGATCCGCCGCTGTTCCAGCTGTGCCTCGGCATTCCGTGGGGCGCGCCGGCCGATACCGGCACGATGAAGGCGATGGTCGACAACCTGCCGCCCGGCGCGCACTGGGCCGGCTTCGGGATCGGCCGCATGCAGATGCCGATGGTCGCGCAGGCGATGCTGCTCGGCGGCCACGTGCGCGTCGGCCTCGAGGACAACCTGTGGCTCGATCGCGGCGTGCATGCGAGCAACGGCACGCTCGTCGAGCGCGCGCGTGAAATCGTCGAGCGCCTCGGCGGCCGCGTGCTGACGCCCGCCGAAGGGCGCCGCAAGCTCGGCCTGCCGGCGCGCGGCGAGCGGCCGCTCGAACGCCGCGCGATCGCCGAGTTCGCCTGACCTTTCCATTGCAGCACGACGGCGGCTTCGACGCGAAGACCGCCGCCGCACTTCACCCGCTTTCAAGGATGCGTTTGACATGGCAGTGATTACCGACATCAAGACGTTCGCCGCGATCGGCGCCGGCGTGATCGGCAGCGGCTGGGTTGCTCGCGCGCTCGCGCACGGGCTCGACGTGATTGCCTGGGACCCCGCGCTCGGCGCGGAGCACCAACTGCGCGCGAACGTCGCGAACGCGTGGCCCGCGCTCGAACGCGTCGGCCTCGCGCCGGGCGCCGATCCCGCGCGCCTGCGCTTCGTCGCGACGATCGAGGAGTGCGTCGCCGACGCCGACTTCATCCAGGAAAGCGCGCCCGAGCGCGAAGCGCTGAAGCTCGAGCTGCACGAGCAGATCAGCCGCGCGGCGAAGCCGGACGCGATCATCGCATCGTCGACATCCGGGCTGCTGCCGACGGATTTCTATGCGCGCGCGTCGCACCCGGAGCGCTGCGTCGTCGGCCATCCGTTCAATCCGGTGTACCTGCTGCCGCTCGTCGAGGTGCTCGGCGGCGCGGGCACGGCGCCGGAGGCAGTCGAAGCCGCAATGGAGATCTACCGCAAGCTCGGCATGCGGCCGCTGCACGTGCGCAAGGAAGTGCCCGGCTTCATCGCGGACCGGCTGCTCGAAGCGCTGTGGCGCGAGGCGCTGCATCTCGTCGACGAAGGCGTCGCGACGACCGGCGAGATCGACGATGCGATCCGCTTCGGCGCGGGCATCCGCTGGTCGTTCATGGGCACGTTCCTGACCTACACGCTCGCGGGCGGCGATGCGGGCATGCGACACTTCATGCGGCAGTTCGGCCCGGCGCTCGAATTGCCGTGGACGAAGCTCGTCGCGCCGCGGCTGACCGACGCGCTGATCGACCGCGTGGTCGACGGCACGGCCGAGCAGCAGGGCGCGCGCAGCATCAAGGAGCTCGAGCGCTATCGCGACGAGTGCATCACCGAAGTGCTGCGCGCGATCGCCGCGGTGAAGGCGCGGCACGGCATGCGATTCGAGGACTAGGGTCTCTTCCCGCTAATAACGGGCTTGCGCTGGCCGCCAGAAGGGCCGAGCGCAAGGAATGGGACGAAGCGAATACCGGGCGTATTCGCAAGGAGCATGACGCGGCGATCGGCCCTTCTGGCGGCCAGCCCCTGGAAGGAATTTTTTTAATCACGGGAACGTGCCTTGCCGGCCGTATTGCGGCGTCGGTCGTCGCTTGTTTGGCTCGGCCAAACGGCGCTCCACCCTCCTTGCACTCCGACCGGCAAGGCACGTTCGCAAGCCCGTTATTAGCGGGAAGAGGCCCTTGATGACGACCGGCGATACCCCACTGACGATATACCGCGACGTCGTGCGGCCCGAATGGGTCGATTACAACGGACACCTGCGCGATGCGTTCTACCTGCTGATCTTCAGCTTCGCGACCGATGCGCTGCTGGACCGGATCGGTCTCGACGACGCCGCGCGTCGCGAGCGGGGGCGCTCGGTCTACACGCTCGAGGCGCATGTCAACTATCTGCAGGAGATCAAGGAGGGAGCCCGCGTGCGCGTCGATGCGCGCGTGGTCGCGCACGATGCGAAACGGCTGCATCTGTATCTGGAGCTGTTCGCCGACGGGCGCGACGATGCGGTATCGGCGAGCGAGCAGATGCTGCTGCACGTCGATACGCGCGACGGCGCGAAGTCGGCGCCGTTCGACGATGACGTTGCCGCGCAGGT
Organism: Burkholderia ubonensis subsp. mesacidophila; assembly: GCF_002097715.1. Taxonomy (NCBI): domain Bacteria; kingdom Pseudomonadati; phylum Pseudomonadota; class Betaproteobacteria; order Burkholderiales; family Burkholderiaceae; genus Burkholderia; species Burkholderia ubonensis. The sequence continues at coordinate 2,623,727 of NZ_CP020738.1, read as the reverse complement.
CGCCGCGCTGCATGCGCTGCAGCGCGATTGCCCGCCGCCCGCTTATGCGGGGCGCGTGATCGGCTTGCCGCCACGCCGTTAGCGCGGCGCGCGAACGATGCTCGAAACGGAAATCGCGGCGTTCGTCGCGGCAGTCGATGCGTGGTACCCGGCCGATGCGGCCACGCGTTCGCCGGCGGAGCAGCGGCGCATCTACGAACGGTTCGCGGCGGCATGGACGCCTGCCGGGCTGCCGCCGGGAATCGTGCAGGACGACGGCGCGTGGCGCGCGCCGGATGGCCGCGTGATTGCGCTGCGCCGCTACCGGTACGCGCACGCGGCACCGCGCGGCACCGTGCTGTTCTTTCACGGCGGCGGCTTCGTCGTCGGCTCGCTCGACAGTCATGCGCTGATCACCGCGCGTCTCGCGGCCGACACGGGGCTCGCGGTGATCGCGGTCGATTACCGGCTCGCGCCCGAGCATCCGGCGCCGGCCGCGCTCGACGATTGCGTCGCCGTCGTGCGCGCCGCGCGCGATGCGGGGTGGCTGTTCGGGCCGTGCGCGCGGCCGCTGACGCTCGCGGGCGACAGCGCGGGCGGCATGCTCGCCGCGGCCGTCGCGACGGCGCTGCGCGATGCGGGGGAACGTGGCATCGACGGCGTCGCGCTGGTCTACCCGATGCTGGGCTTCGAGCCGCAGCCGCCGGCGCGCGATAGCGAAGCGCATGCGCCGATGCTGACGCTCGACGACGTTTACCGCTATCGCGTGCTGTACTGCAACGGTCGCTTGGACGCGCGTGCGCCGCTCGACGCCGTGCGCTTCGACGGGCTGCCGCCGATGCTCGCGATCGGCGCGGAGCACGACCCGCTGCGCGACGATGCGCGGGTCTACGTCGAGCGGATTCGCGCGGCGGGCGGCGCTGCGCATTTCTGGTTGGGAACGGGGCTGGTGCATGGCTGCTGGCGCGCGCTCGACACGAGCCCGCAGGCGGCGCGGATGCACCGGATGGTCGGCAATTTCCTGCGCGCGCCGTGCGCGTAGCGTTCGATTCGAGGAGGCAACGATGCAGGCAGCACCATCGCGTATCGAGGACTGGCGGACGTTTTCCACCGACGTGACGATCGCGGCCGCGACGCTCGGCGACGGGCTGGTGAGCGTCGCGTGGAGCGACGGACGGCGCTCGCCGTTTCATTTCGACTGGCTGCGCGACACCTGTTCGTGTCCGGCCTGCGTGCATGCGCAGACCCGCGAGCAGGTGTTCGAGATCGTCGACGCGCCCGACGCGCTCGCGGTGCGCGGCGTGCAGGTGGGCCACGACGGCGCGCTGCACGTCGAATGGTGCGACGGCCACCGCAGCGCGTGGTCGCCCGCCTGGCTGCGCGCACACGCGTACGACGACGCGTCGCGCGCGGAGCGTCACGCGGCGCAGGGTCGCCATGTGTGGACCGGCGACGATCCGGACGCGATCGCGGTATTCGCGTGGCGCGACGTGATGCACGACGATGCGGCGCTGTGCGCGTGGCTCGGCGCGCTGCAGCGCACGGGGCTGACACTGGTCGAGGGCGTGCCGCCCGAACGCGGGCGGGTCGACGAGATCGCGCGCCGGGTCGGGATGGTGCGCGAGACCAATTTCGGCGCGCTGTTCGACGTCGAGTCGAAGCCGCGTCCGGACAGCAATGCGTACACGTCGATTAACCTGCCGCCGCATACCGACCTGCCGACCCGCGAATTGCAACCGGGCGTGCAGTTCCTGCATTGCCTCGCGAACGACGCGACGGGCGGCGACAGCATTTTCATCGACGGCTTTGTGCTCGCCGACGCATTGCGCGACGAATACCCGGACGATTTCGCGCAACTCGCGGCGACGCCGTTCGAGTTCTGGAACAAGAGCGCGGCCAGCGACTATCGTTGCTCGGCGCCGGTGATCGGGCTGAACGCGCGCCGCGAAGTGATCGAGGTGCGCCACGCGAATTTCCTGCGCGGGCCGGTCGATGCGCCGGCCGCGTCGATGCCGGCGATCTACCGCGCATACCGGCGCTTTCTCGCGCTGGCGCGCGAGCCGCGCTTTCGCGTGCGGCGGCGGCTGCGCGCGGGGGACATGTGGGCGTTCGACAACCGGCGGGTGCTGCACGCGCGCACCGAGTTCGATCCGTCGACCGGACGCCGGCACCTGCAGGGCTGCTACGTCGATCGCGACGAGCTGCTGTCGCGGTGGCGGGTGCTGTCGCGCGCGGCGATGTCCACGGAGTGAGTTTTCGCGCCGGCGAAAAAGCGCCCGGACGCGGAGCGCCCGGGCGAAGCCACCCGTTGCCAGGCGGCGGAGGTATGTCGTTCACAAAAAAGACGAGCCCTGTTCAAGGGCTCGTCCGGATACGGGGTGCGCGACGCGCGGCGCCCGCGCGGGGCGCGTCGGCTTACTGGCCGAAGAAGATCGAGTCGCGCGGGTTCGACGACGTCGCGGTGACGGGGCTGCCTGCGCGGACGACCGGCGCGGCTTGCGCACCGTAGCCGCTGTTGTCGGCGCCGTGCACGCGCGCTTCGGCCGTCTGGATGTCTTGCGGGTAGTACGGGCTCGACACGCCCGGCTTGTAACCGGCCTTCTCGAGCTGGACCAGCTCGTCGCGCACTTGCGCGCGGGTCACGGTGCTTTGCGCGAATGCGCCGAACGAAGCGGACAGGGCGGCAGCGGCAACGACTGCGGTGATGAGCGATTTCATGATGACCTCCGATGTTGTATTGAGTTTCGCTTTCGACTCGATGTCTTAAGCGATTGAGTAAATCTTAGTCACCGAGGTCTTCAGGGTAAACGCTCATTTTCGCTAAAGATTGTTTACTGGGCGGTAAAAATAAAGCGCTGGATCGTGCTTTCAATGAGCTTTCGTTTCAAACGGTGCAATAAGCATGACGAAAATGGGCCGGCGATCGGCCGCGCTCAGCGGGAATCGGGCGCGCGGGTGGCGGCGCCGCCCAGCCGGGGTGCTGTGCGGTTCGTATGCGACTCTCCGCTGAGGAAACGCACGCCCGTCGCGGCTTCCGACGCCTGCCACAGCAGCGCCGCCGCGCCGGCGTCGCGCGCCGCGCGCGGCACGCCCGCCGGCGCCGGCAGGCCGCGCGCGCCGAACCAGCCGGACGGGCCGACATAGGCGCCGCCCGCGAGATCGGGCGACGTGGCTGCGAAGATCGCGGGCAGCGCGCCCATGTCGGCGGGCTGCGCGAGATAACGGTTTGCAACGTGCATCAGCGCGGTGCGCCAGCGCGCGCGGTCCATCTCGGGGCCTGCGAACTGCAGGTTGGTCGCTGCGTAGCCGGGGTGCGCGGCGACGCTGATGCCCGCCAGCGCCGCACGCTCGAAACGGTGCTGAAGTTCGATCGCGAACGCGAGATTGGCGAGCTTGCTGTCGCAATAGGCGAGATAACGGTTGTAGCGCCGCTCGGCGCGCAGGTCGTCGAGCCGGAGCCGGCCGCCTCGGGCGAAGCCGCTCGACATCGTGACGACCCGCGCGCGGCGGGCGGCCTGCAGCATCGGCAGCAGCCGGCCGGTCAGCGCGAAATGGCCGAGGTGGTTCGTGCCGAACTGCATCTCGAACCCGTCGCGGGTATGCCGCAGCGGCAGGAACATCACGCCGGCGTTGTTGCAGAGGATGTCGACGCGGCCGTGGCGGTCGCCGATGCCGGCGGCGAAGCGTTCGATGGACGCGAGGTCGGCCAGGTCGAGCGCGGCGACTTCGACGCGTGCTTGAGGATGGAAAGCGCGGATCGCGTCGGCCGCCGCCGTGCCGCGCGCGGCATCGCGGCAACCCATCACGACCAGCGCGCCCTTCGCGGCGAGCGTCTCCGTCAGTTGCCAGCCCAGGCCGCTGTTGGCGCCGGTCACGACCGCGACCTTGCCGCCTTGCGCCGGGACGTGGCGCGCGCTCCATGCATGCATGTCTGCCTCCGTCGGTTCGGCGGCGGCAAGACGCACCGCGCCGCGCAATCATTACATTGTTTGATGTGACGATAATGCGCGGCTGCGGGACAGACAAGCGGGGGAAATAGACCGGCGCTTCTAACGCCGGTTCGGCATTACTTGCCGCCGGCCAGGGCGAGCACTTCGGCGGCGGAGATCATTGCACCGGCGTTCGCGGGCGCGGGGCGTTCGGCGGGACGAAACACTTCGTCGCCGCGCTGGATCACCTGGCGCGACAGTGCGCAGGTGCCGGTGCGCTGCGCGAAGCGGCGGCGCCAGCGCTGTTCGCCGTAATGGCAGCGGCCGGGTTCGACCCAGCGGACGACGAGCAGCGTATCGGAACGTTCGAGAATTTCGACGTAAACGTCGGCGGGATCGAGCGCAGGCAGGGATTGGGAGGACTTCATTTGCCGTTTCCTAAAGCTCGTGCGGATCGGCGCCGGCAGTGGATGGCACTGGCCAAGGTCGATTCCGTAGCGGTTTCCAGTGGTGGTGCGCTAAATGTAAGCGTCTGTGACCGGAAAAAACATCCTGCTTCGTTCAAATTACCTTTTGCCGATTTAGAAACAATCCACGTTTATTTACGCTGGAAATCGCTGACAAAAGCGCCCCGGACGGTAGTCCGGGGCGGAAAAGCGGGTTGCGCCGCCTCGTCTGCTCGCTCAGACGGGGGCGGCGCCGCGCAGGACGGAGTGCCCGCGACGGTTGTCGACGAGCGGAAAAGCGCGGCATCGCCGGCAGCGCGACCCGGCATCGACATGATCGCGCGGCGCGCCCGTTGCGACGCTGACACGAACATGAAGTTTCTGACAGGTTGACGCGGCGGGCCGCTGCGGCTAGCGGCGAATGCACGCAAAAACCCCATTTCCGTCCCCGGGAAAACACTGAATCCCATTTCCGTGACAAATCGCCAATCGCTTCCTATGATTGGCTGGACCTTTAGTCCTTTGTGCCAATCAGCCGGCCACGATGCCGGCCTCCATCGGGAGCGGTGCTCATGAGATTGCAGGGCAAGCGTGCGCTCGTCACGGCGGCGGGGCAGGGCATCGGCCGCGCGACCGCGCTGCGGTTTGCGCGCGAGGGCGCGGACGTGCTGGCGACGGATATCGACGAAGCGTCGCTGGCGCGGCTCGCGGCCGACGCGCAAGCCGAGGGCGGCGTGCTGTCGACGCGGCGGCTCGACGTGACGAGCGCGCGCGACGTGGGCGAGCTGGCGGCGGCGCAAGCCCCGTTCGACGTGCTGTTCAACTGTGCCGGCTACGTGCACCACGGCACGATCCTCGACTGCGACGACGACGCGTGGGCGTTCTCGTGGAACCTGAACGTGACGTCGATGTACCGGCTGATCCGCGCGCTGCTGCCCGCGATGATCGCCGCGGGCGGCGCGTCGATCGTCAACATGGCGTCCGCCGCGTCGAGCGTGAAGGGCGTGCCGAACCGCTTCGTGTACGGCGCGACCAAGGCCGCCGTGATCGGCCTGACGAAGTCGGTCGCCGCGGATTTCGTCGAGCAGCGCATTCGCTGCAACGCGATCTGCCCCGGCACGATCGAGTCGCCGTCGCTGGACGCGCGGATCGCGGAGCAGGCGCGCGTGCGCCAGGTTTCCGCGGACGTGGTGCGCGAGGCGTTCATCGCGCGCCAGCCGATGGGGCGCATCGGCCGCGCCGACGAAGTCGCCGCGCTCGCGCTGTACCTGGCGTCCGACGAATCGTCGTTCACGACCGGCGCGATTCACCTGATCGACGGCGGCTGGTCAAACTGACCGCACGTCGCAACCTTCACCTTCCTCATACCCGACGTCATGAAACTGCTGCGATACGGCGCGAAACACCACGAAAAACCCGGCCTGCTCGACGCGCAGGGCCATCTCCGCGACCTGTCCGGCGTGGTCGACGACATCGCCGGCGACGTGCTGGCGCCCGCGTCGCTTGCGCGCCTCGCGGCCATCGACCCGGCGACGCTGCCGCGCGTCGACGGCGCGCCGCGGCTCGGCGCGTGCGTCGGCCGGGTCGGCAAGTTCATCTGCATCGGGCTCAACTATTCCGATCACGCGGCCGAATCCGGGATGGAGGTGCCGAAGGAGCCGGTCGTGTTCGGCAAGTGGACGAGCGCGATCGCGGGGCCGAACGACGACGTCGAGATTCCGCGCGGCTCGGAGAAGACCGACTGGGAAGTCGAGCTCGGCGTCGTGATCGGCCGGGGCGGCCGCTATATCGACGAGGCCGACGCGCTGTCGCACGTCGCCGGCTACTGCGTCGTGAACGACGTGTCGGAGCGGGCATTCCAGCTCGAACGCGGCGGCACCTGGGACAAGGGCAAGGGCAGCGACACGTTCGGCCCGCTCGGGCCGTGGCTCGTGACGGCCGACGAGGTGCCCGACCCTCACGCGCTGCGGCTGTGGCTCGACGTCGACGGCCGGCGCTACCAGGACGGCACGACCGCGACGATGATCTTCCGCGTGCCGTTCCTCGTCAGCTACCTGAGCCGCTTCATGAGCCTGCAGCCTGGCGACGTGATCTCGACCGGCACGCCGCCGGGCGTCGGGCTCGGGCAGAAGCCGCCCGTCTACCTGCGCGCCGGGCAGGTGATGACGCTCGGCATCGACGGGCTCGGCGAGCAGCGCCAGCGCACCGTGCAGGCCTGAAGCTTCCCGGACCCACCGAACCCCCGGACCCTTTTCTCGGATCGTTCGCCATGCCTATCATTCGATCGATGCGCGTCATCGACGTGCGCTTTCCGACCTCGCGCGCGCTCGACGGCTCCGACGCGATGAACCCGGACCCCGATTACTCGGCTGCCTACGTCGTGCTCGAGACCGATCGCGCGGGGCTCGAAGGCCACGGGCTCACGTTCACGATCGGGCGCGGCAACGAGATCTGCTGCGCGGCGATCGATGCGATGCGCCATCTCGTCGTCGGTCTCGACCTCGACTGGATTCGCGAGGACATGGGGCGGTTCTGGCGGCGCATGACGTCGGACAGCCAGCTGCGCTGGATCGGGCCGGACAAGGGTGCGATCCATCTCGCGACCGGCGCGATCGTCAACGCGGTGTGGGACCTGTGGGCGAAGGATGAAGGCAAGCCGCTGTGGCGGCTCGTCGCCGACCTGTCGCCGGAGGCGCTCGTGCGCGCGATCGATTTCCGCTACCTGCGCGACTGCCTCGCCGAGGACGAGGCGCTCGCGATCCTGCGGCGGCAGGCGCCGGCCAAGGCCGAACGCATCGCCACGCTGGAGCGGGAGGGGTACCCTTGCTACACGACGTCCGCGGGCTGGCTCGGCTACGGCGACGACAAGCTGCGCCGCCTGTGCCGCGAAGCGGTCGACGCCGGATTCGACCACGTGAAGCTGAAGGTCGGCGCGAATCTCGAGGACGACATCCGCCGCGTGACGATCGCGCGCGACGTGATCGGCCCCGATCGCAAGCTGATGATCGATGCGAACCAGGTATGGGAAGTCGACGAGGCGATCGACTGGGTGCGTGAGCTCGCATTCGCGCGGCCGTGGTTCATCGAGGAGCCGACGAGCCCCGACGACGTCGAAGGGCATCGCAAGATTCGCGAGGCGATCGCGCCGGTGCAGGTCGCGACCGGCGAGATGTGCCAGAACCGCGTGATGTTCAAGCAGTTCATCGCGCGCGGCGCGATCGACGTCGTGCAGATCGACGCGTGCCGGCTGGGCGGCGTCAACGAGATTCTCGCGGTGATGCTGATGGCCGCGAAATACGGGCTGCCGGTCTGCCCGCACGCGGGCGGCGTCGGACTGTGCGAATACGTGCAGCACCTGTCGATGATCGATTACGTGTGCATCTCCGGCACGAAGGCGGGGCGCGTGACCGAGTACGTCGATCATCTGCACGAGCATTTCGTCACGCCGTGCGTGGTGCGCGGCGCGGCCTACCTGCCGCCGACGGCGCCGGGTTTTTCGATCGAGATGAAGCCCGAGTCGCTGGAGCAGTACCGCTTCCGGGGCTGACGCGGCACGCGACGACAACAGGAACGACGGAGACGCAACGTGGACTTGAACCTGCAGCACAAGGTCGTGATCGTGACCGGCGGCGCGTCGGGCATCGGCGCCGCGATCTCGACGCGGCTCGCCGACGAGGGCGCGATTCCGGTGGTGTTCGCGCGCCACGCGCCGGACGACGCGTTCTGGCGCGACCTGGAGCGCAGGCAGGCGCGCGCGGCATTCTTTGCGGTCGAGCTGCAGGACGACGCGCAGTGCCGCGCCGCGGTCGAGCAGACCGTCGCGCGCTTCGGCCGGCTCGACGGCCTCGTGAACAACGCAGGCGTGAACGACGGCGTCGGCCTCGACGCGGGGCGCGACGCGTTCGTCGCGTCGCTCGAGCGCAACCTGATCCACTACTACGTGATGGCGCATTACTGCGTGCCGCACCTGAAGGCGGCGCGCGGCGCGATCGTCAACGTGTCGTCGAAGACGGCCGTCACCGGGCAGGGCAACACGAGCGGCTATTGCGCGGCGAAGGGCGCGCAGCTCGCGCTGACGCGCGAATGGGCGGCGTCGCTGCGCGACGACGGCGTGCGCGTCAACGCGGTGGTGCCCGCCGAGGTGATGACGCCGCTCTACCGGAACTGGCTCGCCGGGTTCGACGATCCCGACGCGAAGCTGGCCGGGATCGCCGGCAGGATTCCGCTCGGCCGGCGCTTCACGACCGTCGACGAAATCGCCGACACGGCGGTGTTTCTGCTGTCGGAGCGCGCGTCGCACACGACCGGGCAATGGCTGTTCGTCGACGGCGGCTATACGCACCTCGACCGCGCGCTCGGCTGAACGTCGCGAACGTGGCCCGCACCCAGGACGCCGGCATGCAACCCGACCCGACCTCGCCCCCGCAGCCGCCGCACGCACCGCTGATCGCGCTGCGCGGCATCGGCAAGCGCTTCCCCGGCGTGCAGGCGCTCGACGACTGCCGCTTCGACCTGCAGGCGGGCGAAGTGCACGCGCTGATGGGCGAGAACGGCGCGGGCAAGTCGACGCTGATGAAGATCCTCGCCGGCGTGGTCGAGAAGGACGGCGGCGAGATCCTGCTGGACGGCCGCGCGGTCGAGATCGCCGAGCCGCGCGCCGCGCAGGCGCTCGGCATCGGCATCATCCATCAGGAACTGAACCTGATGAACCACCTGAGCGTCGCGCAGAACATCTTTATCGGGCGCGAGCCGCGCGGCCGGTTCGGCGCGTTCATCGACGAGGCGCGGCTGAACCGCGACGCCGCCGCGATCTTCGCGCGGATGCGGCTCGATCTCGACCCGCGTACGCCGGTCGGCCGGCTGACGGTCGCGCGCCAGCAGATGGTCGAGATCGCGAAGGCGCTGTCGTTCGACTCGCGCGTGCTGATCATGGACGAGCCGACCGCCGCGCTGAACGACGCGGAGATCGCCGAGCTGTTCCGGATCATCCGCGACCTGCGCGCGCACGGCGTGGGCATCGTCTACATCTCGCACCGGATGGACGAGCTGCGCCGGATCGCCGACCGCGTGACCGTGATGCGCGACGGCAAATACGTCGCGACCGTGCCGATGGCGGGCACGTCGATGGACGCGATCATCGCGATGATGGTCGGCCGCCAGCTCGACACGCAGGTCCGCAGGCCGCCCGACACGTCGGGCAATGACGTCGTGCTGGACGTGCGCGGCCTGTCGCGCGGCCGCGCGATCCGCGACGTCGGCTTCACGCTGCGGCGCGGCGAGATTCTCGGGTTCGCGGGCCTGATGGGCGCCGGCCGCACCGAGGTCGCGCGCGCGATCTTCGGCGCCGATCCCGTCGACGCGGGCGAGATTCGCGTGCACGGCGCGAAGGCGACGATCCGCACGCCGGCCGACGCGGTCGCGCACGGCATCGGTTATCTGTCGGAAGACCGCAAGCATTTCGGGCTCTCGGTCGGCATGGACGTGCAGAACAACATCGCGCTGTCGAGCCTGCGCCGCTTCGTGCGCCGCGGCGTGTTCCTCGATGCGCGCGCGATGCGCGACGCCGCGCACGCATACGTGCGGCAGCTCGCGATCCGCACGCCGTCGGTCGCGCAGCCGGCGCGCCTGCTGTCGGGCGGCAACCAGCAGAAGATCGTGATCGCGAAATGGCTGCTGCGCGACTGCGACATCCTGTTCTTCGACGAGCCGACGCGCGGCATCGACGTCGGCGCGAAGAGCGAGATCTACAAGCTGCTCGATGCGCTGGCGGCCGACGGCAAGGCGATCGTGATGATCTCGTCCGAGCTGCCCGAAGTGCTGCGCATGAGCCACCGCATCCTCGTCATGTGCGAAGGCCGCGTCACCGGCGAGCTGAGCGCGGCCGAGGCCACCCAGGAAAAGATCATGCAGCTCGCCACGCAGCGCGAGTCGACCGTCATCCCCTGAATCCGACATCCGACGCTGACCGATGACCATGTCCAACCCATGTCAAACGATATGCATCCCGTTCCGCAGATCACCTCCCCCGACACGCCGGCCGGCGCGTCCGGCTTCCGCGCGCGCTTCTTCAATCCGGCCGCGCGCCAGCGGCTGCTGGCGTTCGCCAGCCTGCTGCTGCTGATCGTGTTCTTCAGCGTCGCGTCGCCGAACTTCCTCGAAGTCGACAACCTCGTCACGATCCTGCAGGCGACCGCCGTCAACGGCGTGCTGGCGGTCGCGTGTACCTACGTGATCATCACGTCGGGCATCGACCTGTCGGTCGGCACGCTGATGACGTTCTGCGCGGTGATGGCCGGCGTCGTGCTCACTTATTGGGGCATGCCGCTGCCGGTCGGGATCGTTGCGGCGCTCGCCTTCGGCGCGTTGTCCGGCTGCGTGTCGGGCATCGTGATCGCGAAGATGAAGGTGCCGCCGTTCATCGCGACGCTCGGCATGATGATGTTGCTGAAGGGGCTGTCGCTGGTGATTTCCGGCACGCGCCCGATTTACTTCAACGACACGCCGGGCTTCACGTCGATCGCGCAGGATTCGCTGATCGGCAGCCTGATTCCGGCGCTGCCGATCCCGAACGCGGTGCTGATCCTGTTCCTGGTCGCGATCGGCGCGTCGATCGTGCTGAACAGGACGATCTTCGGCCGCTATACGTTCGCGCTCGGCAGCAACGAGGAGGCGCTGCGGCTGTCGGGCGTGAAGGTCGACGCGTGGAAGATCGGCGTCTATACGTTCAGCGGCGCCGTGTGCGGGATCGCCGGCCTCCTGATCGCGTCGCGCCTGAACTCCGCGCAGCCCGCGCTCGGCCAGGGCTACGAGCTCGACGCGATCGCGGCGGTCGTGATCGGCGGCACGTCGCTGTCGGGCGGCGCGGGCAGCATCCTCGGCACCATCATCGGCGCGTTCATCATGAGCGTGCTGACCAACGGCCTGCGCATCATGTCGGTTGCGCAGGAATGGCAGACGGTCGTGACCGGCGTGATCATCATCCTGGCCGTCTACCTCGACATCCTGCGCCGGCGGCGCCGTTGACCCGACGCGCAATACCGCAATACGACAAGGAGACGCGAAGTGATCAGGAACACGCTGTTGAACGCGATCGTCGGCGTGACGTTCGCCGTCGGCCTCACGGCCGCCGCCTACGCGCAGGAAGCCTACATCCCGCTGATCTCGAAGGGCTTCCAGCACCAATTCTGGCAGGCCGTGAAATCCGGCGCTGTGCAGGCGGCGAAGGACTATCACGTGAAGGTGACGTTCGAAGGCCCCGAGACCGAGGCGATGATCGACAAGCAGATCGACATGCTGTCGGCCGCGATCGCGAAGAAGCCGGCGGCGCTCGGCTTCGCGGCGCTCGACAGCAAGGCCGCGCTGCCGCTGCTGAAGAAGGCGCAGGCCGAGAGGATTCCGGTGGTCGCGTTCGACTCCGGCGTCGACAGCGACATTCCGGTGACCACCGCGGCCACCAACAACAAGGCCGCCGCGTCGCTCGCGGCGGACAAGCTGGCGGAGCTGATCGGCAAGGAAGGCGAGGTCGCGGTCGTCGCGCACGACCAGACGAGCCGCACCGGCATCGACCGCCGCGACGGCTTCGTCGAGCGGATGAAATCCGCGTATCCGAAGATCCGGGTCGTGACCGTGCAGTACGGCGAAGGCGACCAGCTCAAGTCGACCGAGGTCACGAAGTCGATCCTGCAGGCGTATCCGACGCTCAAGGGGATCTTCGGCACCAACGAAGGGTCCGCGATTGGCGTCGTCAACGGCGTGCGAGAGATGAAGCGCAAGGTCGTGATCGTCGGCTACGACTCCGGCAAGCAGCAGAAGGACGCGATCCGCAGCGGGCTGATGGCCGGCGCGATCACGCAGAACCCGGTCGGCATCGGCTACAGGACCGTCGAGGCGGCCGTGAAGGCGACCAAGGGCGAGAAGCTGCCGAAGATCATCGACACCGGCTTCTATTGGTACGACAAGACCAACATCGACGATCCGAAGGTGGCGGCGGCGCTGTATGACTGAGCCGGGCCGACGCACTCCGACATTCCCATGACCGACTTGCGCATCGATTCCCATCAGCACTTCTGGCGCTATCGCGCGGAACACTACCCGTGGATCGGCGCGGGCATGGACGTGCTTGCCCGCGACCGTCTGCCGGCCGAACTGCATCCGCTTCTGCACGCGCACGCGCTGGACCGGTCGATCGCCGTGCAGGCGCGCGCCGGACGCGACGAAACCGCATTCCTGCTCGGCCTCGCGCGCGGCGACGCGCGCATCGCGGGTGTCGTCGGCTGGGCGGACCTCGGTTCCCCGCGGCTCGCGGACCACGTGGCCGAGTGGGGGCGAGACAAGCTGCTCGGGTTTCGCCATCAGGTCCAGGACGAAGGCGACGTCGCCGCGTTCGTGTCCCGGCCGGCATTCGATCGCGGCATCGCGTGGCTGCAGGCGCAGCGCTACGTGTACGACGTGCTGGTGTTTCAGCGCCAGTTGCCGGACGTGCGCGATTTCTGCGCCCGCCATGATGCGCACTGGCTCGTGCTCGACCATCTCGGCAAGCCCGCGCTCGCCGAATTCGACCGCGACGAAACGGCCTTTCCGCATTGGCGCGACGCATTGCGCGCGTTGGGTGCGCTGCCGCACGTCGCGTGCAAGCTGTCCGGGCTCGTGACGGAAGCGGACTGGGCGCGCGGCCTGCGGCCGCGGGACTACAGCCATATCGAGCGTTGCGTGGATGTCGCGCTGGAGGTCTTCGGTCCGCAGCGCCTGATGTTCGGTTCCGATTGGCCCGTGTGCCTGCTGGCTGCTTCGTATGACGAGGTCGTCGCACGGGTCGAGCGATGGGCGGCGACGCGCTTGTCGGAGCCCGAGCGGCGCGCGGTGTGGGGCGGCACGGCGGCGCGTTGCTATGGGGTGGCGGCGTGACGCGCGGCTTCGATGCCGGCATATAGAATAACGATAACGTTTGCGGCGGGAATTTCTTCCCGCCGCATCCCCCGAAACCGACGACCCGCTTCAGCGTATGTCCATCCAGCCGATTCAGAACCGCCGCCTCTACCAGCAGATCGCCGACCGGCTGAGCTCGATGATCGCGTCCGGCGCTTTTCCGCCGGGCAGCTATCTGCCGCCCGAGCGCGAGCTGGCCGAGCAATTCGGCGTGTCGCGCACGTCGGTGCGCGAGGCGCTGATCGCGCTCGAGGTGAGCGGGCTCGTCAGCGTGCGCGTCGGCGACGGCGTGAAGGTCCGCCATCCCGAGGCGGCTGCGCTGCCGCCCGAACGGAGCGCGCAGCCCGGCGCGCTCGCGGTGATCGAGATCGACCCCGAGCTCGGCATCGCGCTCGATCTCGATACGGAAATCCCGCCGTTCGCGTTGCTGCAGGCGCGCCGGCTGATCGAGCCGGAGGCCGCGGCGCTGGCCGCGACGCACGGCTCGGACGCGCAGATCGCAGGTATCCACGAGGCCTTCCTGCGCAACGAGGAAGACAACCGCAGCGGGTCGCTCACGCACCCCGGCGATCGGCTGTTTCATATCCGGATCGCCGAAGCGAGCGACAACCCGGCCTATGCGCTGATGATCAAGCAACTGCTCGCGCACAAGTACGACCCGATGTTCCAGCGGCTGCAGTCGCTCTATATGCCGAGCGACATGCCGCACCGTTCGGAACTCGAGCACCGCGCGATTCTCGACGCGATCCGCGCGCGCGACGCGGACGCCGCGCGGCGCGCGATGGCCGAGCATCTGGATTCGGTGATCCGCATCTTCGGGCGCGCCTGCGATTGAGCTTGACGCGGCGCCGCCGCGCGCCGTTCAGAAGCGGTCGGCGCGATACGGCGACGGGTCGGTAAAGGGCGCTTCGCCGGTCATCATTTCCGCGAGCAGGCGGCCCGTGACGGGCCCGAGTGTCAGCCCGTGGTGGTTGTGCCCGAACGCGAACCACAGCCCGCGATGCGCGGGCGCGGGGCCGATCACCGGCGCGCGAGCCGTTCCGTGCGGTTGAGCTGCACGTTGGTCAACGTTCCTTCGATCGTCGCTGCTGCGTTCGGATCGTAATAGCCGGCCGTCATCAGCTCGATCCACACCGCATCGTTCAGTTAGCCAGACCCCGAACCGTTCCTCGGCGCCGCGCATCGAGCATGGACGTGAGTCTATGGAATTATTCTGATATTTACTATCTAAAAAAATATCGACCTATAATAATTTTTCTTATGAATAAGTCGGTGGTTTGACGGAGGGGATTTCGCATGGGTCAAGATATTTTTTGAGGTTGGATGGCATAAATGGTGAATATCGGGATGCAAGCCATGGGAATGAAATTGAGGTAATTACATGGAATTGGACTGTCAGCCAGCAATCGAATATGCGTTTGGGGAGCGGCGGAGGCACAGGCAAGGCTACAGTCGGGGATATGCTGTTCGAGCATTACATCGATTGCGCAAGCCCGAATCTTGTTCAGTATTATTTGCTTGGTAAGCATATTCCGGAGGCGGTATTGGTGATGCGAAAAGCGGGAGGTGAACCGCTTGAGTATCTAAAAATCACGATGGAAGGTGTGCTGATAGCGCAAGTCACTGCCGCGAGCAATTGCAATATGGCGATGCCGCGAGAAGAGGTGCGTTTGTCATTCGCTCGTGTGAGACAAGAGTACGTGATCCAGAACGCCAGAGGTGGCAATGGTGGAGCGGTGACGATGGGCTACGACATCAAGGCAAACACGATTGTTTGAATGATAAGGAGGTTGAGCGTGCTGTTCATTTCGAAAAATGGCCATGTGGATGCGGAGCGCGTCACGGTGAAAATTTTTCCGGCAATAGAGCGCGGGGCAATGGACATCGTGAATGGCATTGTCGTGCATCAAACGGATAGTTTTACGAAGGATAGTGTGTTTGGTAGCTACAGTGAGAAGGGGGCGGACGGTGCGCATTTCCTGATCGATAAGAATGGGGAAATTTACCAAACGGCCTCTTTGCTTAAGAAAACAAATCACGTCGGAAGAATGCAATCCCGTTGCATCGTGACAAGCAAGTGCACTCCTGTTGAACTCAAGGCAGCAATCGGGATGAGTAAAAGCCCTGTCGCGCTCACAAGGCACGAAATGAAGAAAACATTTCCTGATCGGTTTCCGTCTAATGGTGATTCCATTGGAATTGAGCTGGTCGGAAAGGCGATTGGCCCGGAGAAGCAAGAGGTGTACGAGGCCGTTACGGATCAACAGAATGCATCGCTGAAATGGCTGGTTGCAGAGTTGATTTGCACCTTTAAGGTTTCTGCTCAGGAAATTTACAGGCATCCGGAGATCGGGCGTAAGAATTTGACTGAAGCGAGTACGGCAAAATGGTAATCCGACTTTCTGGTTGCATCTTGCATGCACTCGTAGCCATGAGTCTTTCTTTTTTTATGCAATGTAGCTACTCGCGGGACATCACTCGCTTGACTATTGATGGGATCGGGCTGAGCAAAAACGAAAATGATCGAGGAATTGTCGAGGCGTGTAAGACGTTTGTGCCAACGTTGAGTCAGGTGCGTAGATATTTTCTAAAGGCTTATCCTGTTGAGAGCTATGTTGGGACGACTCAACGCTATTCTGATTGTTATGCAACAGGGTCGATTGAATACAGTGATAAGAGCAAGGGAGCGTGGACGATATCATCCAGCGGAACTGGCGGCATCGTGTGGGCGCGAGGAGACTACGTCCACTTGTTTTATAAATACAATAAGTGGCACGATCCATTTGCGTGCAGTTATGGATTGGATGACGAGGGGGAGTGTTAGTCTCTCTTCTCTCTCAAAAATTGAAATCGAAGGTTGAGAATTAATGCACGCTGCGGTGATCCGCATCTTCGGGCGCGCCTGCGATTGAGCTTGACGCGGCGCCGCCGCGCGCCGTTCAGAAGCGGTCGGCGCGATACGGCGACGGGTCGGTAAAGGGCGCTTCGCCGGTCATCATTTCCGCGAGCAGGCGGCCCGTGACGGGCCCGAGCGTCAGCCCGTGATGGTTGTGCCCGAACGCGAACCACAGCCCGCGATGCGCGGGCGCGGGGCCGATCACCGGTCGCATGTCCGGCGTGCACGGCCGGAAGCCGAGCCACGGCTGCGGATCGAGCCGCTCGCCGAAGCCGAACAGCGGGCGCGCGAGCCGTTCCGCGCGGTCGAGCTGCACGCCGGTCGGCGGCACGCGGCGGCGCGCGATCTCGACGCCGGTCGTCAGGCGCAGCCCGCGCTGCATCGGCGCGATCACGTAGCCGTATTCGCGATCGACGATCGGCGCGGACAGCGCGCCGTGCGCCGACGGCGCGTAGTGCATGTGATAGCCGCGCTTCTCGCGCAGCGGAATCCGGTAGCCGAATTTCCCGAACACGGTGTCCGACCACGGGCCGAGCGCGACGACGACGGCCGGCGCCGCCGCCGCGCCGTCGTGCGTCGCGACCTGCCAGCCGGGCGACAGCGCGTCGAGGCTCGACGCGTCGCCGTGCAGCAGCGTGCCGCCGTTTTGTTCGAAGAGCCGCGCATAGGCTTTGACGAGGCCGGCGGGATCGACGACGCTCTTCGGGTCGAGCCAGTGCAGCGCGCCGCAGAAGCCTGGCGCGAGGCTCGGCTCCTGCGCGAGCAGCGCCGCCGCGTCGAGCGGCGTCACGCCGAGCCCGTGGCGGCGCGCGGTGAGCTGCGCTTCGGCGATGCCGCGCTGGAAGGCGGCGGGTGAGCGGAACGCTTCCAGCCAGCCGCTCGCGCGCACCAGCGCGTGGGCGCCCGCGCGCGCGATCAACGCGTCGTGCTCGACGATGCAGCGCTCGATCAGCGGCAGCATGTCGCGCGCGGCCGCCGCGTGGCGCTGCGGCGCGGATTCCCACCAGAAACGCGCGAGCCACGGCGCGAACGCGGGCAGCGAGGCGCCGTGCCAGTAGAGGTCGGTCGAGCGGTTCAACGCGTAGCGCAGCAGCGTGAGCGGGCTGCGCGGGAACGGGTAGGGCTCGACGGACGAGCGCTCGATCAGCCCCGCGTTGCCGAAGCTCGTGCCTTCGCCGGGCGCGCCGCGATCGACGAGGGCGACCTTGCGGCCGCGGTCCTGGAGATGGAGGGCGGTGGAGACGCCGACGATGCCTGCGCCTAGAACGATGACGTCGAAATCCATCGATGTTTGCTGAAAGCGAGTGATCCGGGGACGGGGGGCGGGCTGGTTCGGTCGATGTGTGCGGCTGGGGGCGGCCGAAGGGCCCGTGCGAGGATCAAGCATACCCGCGACCGGGGGCGCGGGCCAAGTGCGCCCGAAAGCGGATGCCGACACTGCTTCTTCATACAGTTGTTGGCGGGTGGCCCCCATGTTTTAATGGGCCGCCCATTTTTCATGCCTGCCCGCCTGCCGCCATGCCATTGTTCGAGCCCGTCACGCTGACCACCGCCCGCCTGAACCTGCGGCCGCTTCGAGAAGATGACGTACACGCGCTGTTCGCGATCTGGTCGGATGCGGAGGCGATGCGCTATTTCTCGTTTCCGGCGATGACGCGCCTGGATCAGGCAACGGAGCGCGTCGCTTGCAAGCTGAGGACGTTCGCCAGCGGCGAGGACCTTACTTGCGCCATCGAGTTGCGCGAAACCGGTGAAGTGCTCGGGGAATGCGCGCTGTTCAACTTGCATGAACCCTGCCGGCGGGCGGAAATCGGTTTTTGCCTGACCCGCACGCATTGGGGACGCGGATATTCGAGTGAAGCGGCTGCCGCGCTGGTCGAGCACGCGTTCGGCACGCTGGATCTGCGCCGGATCGAGGCGGATATCGACCCGCGCAATGCCGCGTCGGCGCGTGTGCTCGAACGGCTCGGATTTGTTCAGGAGGGGCTGCTGCGTGAGCGCTGGATGGTCGGGGACGAGGTGTCGGATAGTGCGTTGTATGGGTTGCTCAAGCGGGAGCGGCGGGCGTAGATGGACTTTGGTTACTGTCGGGGACGGCCACTGTGTATCGCCCAGAGCGGTTTCAACCGTGCTCGTTGCCGTCAGCGCATATGCGACGCTCCGGTCGCGTAGTCAATCTGGTAAATATCGTGATTGAAATCGATAGCCTCGATACAGTCAGGCAGCAAGCGAACGCGTTCGGTGAATATGTCTGCACCGGATGCCGACCACATGACCTTACCCTGTAGCGACAGGCGCGCAATTTCGATTTCCCCGTGCGAGATCAGGGCAGCCCGGTCGCTTTCCCAGTAAATGCCAAAGCATGTCGCCATATCAACGCGGGTCGACCAGACCAGCGGATGCGGTGAACTCAACGACAGGCAGGCGACATGATTGCCTACGGCCAGGTACAGCCTGTCGTCGATCGCGACGGCCGAATGCGCATGTACCGCTGAGCATCCGGCGCCGGCACCGACGACCGCAACGCGACACCCATTCAGCTCGACTCCGTGAACGGAAGACGGGGAGTCGTTCCCGAGACGTAATTCGAGAGGATAGGCGTGAATATTGTCTTGCGATCCGAATGTATAAGTCGGCTCATTCACGATCGTGACTACGCCAAATTGTGTGTCGAGTTGCATAGGCATTTTTAAGGGTGCTCGATTAATTGTCGTAATAGATCGCGACCGCGAATCGATAATCCCGCCCCTGTGCCGCGCACCAGTCTGGAAACGTGCCGACCGGATTCCGGAGCCACACTTGCCAGTCCGCGATGAGACGGTCGAAATGGTCCACTTCCGACGCGAGGCGGGCAAACGCCGCGGAATCCGGCGCATCGGCGATGAGATTCCTGGCGCGATCCAGCTCCGAGCGCGCGTAATCGACGCTGCCGATGAAGACCGATTCGTCGAGGTGATGCGTCCCGAAGTCGGCGCTGTCGAGTGCATGCTCGACCAGCATCTTCCTGACCGGCGTGTCGTCGGGGCACATCGCGAGCGCGCCGGCCAGCAGCGCATCGTCGCGCTTGAGGATGCCGAGCCACCGGACCGGCAGGTTCGCATGTGGCGCTTCGACCCTCCACGTCTGCAATGTCGGAAACAGGAACCGCGCCGTCAGCGGTTGCGTAAGGAACTGATGGGCTTCCGAAGTCCGCGCATTGGCCTCGAGGATGTCGACGGCGGCACGCCGGGCCGTCGCGCTGTCGAACGCCCGCGACGCGACCAGGAAGCCTTCGAGCGCGGCGAACGCGTCACGACGCAGCCCCTGCTCGCGAAAGCGGCAATAGCTGGCCAGCGGCTTCAGGTCGGGATGGGCATCGAACTCTTCCGCCAGCTTCAAGAGTCCTTCGAAATTGGGCTGGTTCCAGTAGTACAAGGCGGTAAACGTCGAGAAGAAACGGGACAGTATATTCGGGCCTGCAACAGCTGTTGGCCGTCAGGGCAGTCGTCTTCGGCGATATCGCCTGCCCATGTCTGCATTTACTGTCCGGATGCCGGCGCCGCTCGCTTCGGACGCCGTGCGAGCGTCTCCGCGACGTCCAAGGCGACTTCGATGAAGGCGCGCGCAGCGGCCGTCTGGTAGGCGCCCTTGCGCTGCATGAGGACCGCCGTTCTTTGCAGCGGCAATGGATCCAGGGCGACGGCAACCAGATCATCCCGCCCACGCGCAATCGTCGCCGGCAGCAAGGTGGACAATTGGGTCCTTTGAATGACCTCGATCACCGCGCTGATCGAATTGGCCTCCATGAGCACCTGAGGGCGCACGTCGTTCTGACGGCAATAGCGATCGACATGCTCGCGCGTCGCAAACTCGGAACTCAGCAAGATCAGCGATTCGTCGTTCAGCGCGGATACGCGCACCGAGCGCCGCTTCGCCAACGGATGACGCCGCCCGACGACCAGCGCAAGCGTCTCGACCAGCAGGCGTTGCGTATCGATGTCCCGTGACTGGACATCTTCGAATGCAATGCCGACGTCGAGTTCGTCGTCGACCAGCCGTTCCTCCATGCGCTCCTGCGACATCTCGCGCACCGTCAATGTGATGCCCGGGTAACGGCCGTGAAACGCCTCGACGAGCGGCCCGATGAAATAGGAAGTGAACGTCGGCGTCACGGCGATACGCAGCGAGCCCCGGCTCAGGTCCCCCACGTCGTGGATCGCGCGCTTGCCTTCCTCCAGGCCCTGCAACGCACCGCGCGCATACCGGAAGTACACCTCACCGGCGTCCGTCAGCCGCGTCGCTCTCCCGGTTCGATCGAAGAGCTGCGCCCCGAGGCTTTCTTCCAGCTGCTTGATCTGCTGCGACAAGGCCGGCTGGGACACATGCAACGCAGTGGCGGCACGCGTGAAGCTGTGGTGTTCCGCAACGGCCAGGAAGTATTTGATGTGGCGTACGAGCATGCCGATTTCACATAAGCAAATCCAATAGACTGCATAATAAATCGGTATTTTTACTTATGCAAGTTGGGGCGTAACCTTCGGTCCATCGCATCGCGCAACACGATGACCCACGGAGGATTCGCCATGAAAGACATCATTGAAGGCTTCCTGCAGTTCCAGCGAGACGCCTTTCCCAAGCGCGCCGAACTGTTCAGGAACCTGGCCACGCATCAGAGCCCTCGAGCGCTGTTCATCTCGTGCTCCGACAGCCGTCTGGTGCCCGAACTCGTCACGCAACGCGAGCCCGGCGACCTGTTCGTGATCCGCAATGCCGGCAACATCGTCCCGTCCTACGGACCTGAGCCGGGCGGCGTCTCGGCGTCGGTCGAATATGCGGTTGCCGCACTGCGCGTATCGGACATCGTGATCTGCGGGCATTCGGACTGCGGCGCCATGACCGCGATCGCCACCTGCAAATGCATGGATCACATGCCGGCGGTGGGCAACTGGCTGCGTTACGCCGATTCGGCTCGCGTCGTGAACGAGGCGCGCAGCCACGAGAGCGAGCATCACAAGGTGGATGCGATGGTGCGGGAGAACGTGGTCGCGCAACTCGCGAACATCCAGACGCATCCGTCCGTACGCCTGGCCCTCGAAGAGGGGCGGGTTGCGCTCCACGGCTGGATCTATGACATCGAAAGCGGCCGTATCGATGCGTTCGATGGCGCCACCGGCAAATTCGTTTCCCTGGCGGACAACCCCGAAGTCCGCGCGACTCACCATCAGCTTCAGGCAGCTGCCTGATTTTCGTCCCTCACTCAAGGAGATATCACCATGATTCAATCGCAATTCAGCAAGAACGCTCGCCTCGACCTGGCAGACGCCATCCTCCTGTCCAAGGCGAGGAAGGACCTGTCGTTCGCCCAGATCGCGGAGGGCACCGGCCTGAGCGAAGCGTTCGTGACCGCGGCGTTGCTCGGACAGCATCCGCTGCCGGCCGAAGCCGCCAGGCACGTCGGCAAGACGCTGGACCTCGACGCCGATGCCGTTGCGCTGCTGCAGACCATCCCGCTGCGCGGCAGCATCGAGGACCGTGTGCCGACCGATCCGACCATCTACCGCTTCTACGAGATGCTGCAGGTCTACGGCACGACCCTCAAGGCCCTGGTTCATGAGAAGTTCGGCGACGGGATCATCAGCGCGATCAACTTCAAGATCGACGTGAAGAAGGTCGACGATCCGGAGGGGGGCTCGCGCGCCGTCATCACGCTGGACGGCAAGTACCTGCCGACCAAGCCGTTCTGAATCCCCGTCGAAACGACACGGCTGGCGCGACGCGCCGGTTCGCGCTCACGCTTGCTGGCGAGATCACCAGCGGATGTTGCACGACGACCGCGACGCGCTGCCGCCGCCCGTCGCCGTGCAGCGCGTGCCCGCGCCGTTGTCGTAGAACGTGCGCGTTTCCGGTTGCGGGACCGACGGGTCGAATGGATTCGGCGTGCCGGGCACGCCGCGGGTGCCGTCGAATCGGCGCAACGGCGCGCGCGGGGAGTAGGAATCGAATGTGCGGTTCGGGCTCGTGAGCCGCGTGTCGGTGGCGCGCAGGTACGCATCCCAGTCGAGAATGCGCCGCTCATGCTCGGGCACGCGGCGGCCGAGGCTGTCGCCGCCGCCCGCACCGATCGCAGCGCGGGCGGCGGCCCAGCGGTCGTCGTCGGCGCGATGGTCTGGCGAACGGGGCGTGAGCCGCCCGCCGGAAATGCGAAGTTCGCGCGTGTCAGGCGTGTCGAACGGACTGCGCGACGCCGGCGCGGCAAAGCGCCCGTCGCGCCCGCCACGCGCGTCGCGTCTGATGCGCACGTCATCCACGGCGCGTCGTTCCGCGCGGAATACGTTCGTGCCGGTCGTGGCGTCGGTGGACGTATCGTGACTCCACGCGCAGGAAGTCGATACGGACAACGCACAAGCCAGCGCGGCGGGAGCAAATCGAAGGGCGTGATTCATCGGCGATCGGAAGCAACGGACATGCATCGGAAAAAAACGGGCAGGTCACTGGCTGGCGGCTGCATGCGCGGCGGCGCGGCAAGGGATGCGGCGCGTGGCGCACGATGGACGCGAATCGCGGCGGAAGCTGGCTGGACTGCGGAATAGGGCGCCTATTATTTCACAAAAATAACAGCGAGCTTTCTAATCAACGTGTTCGGTCTGCCAATCGAATGGTTGGCCGTCCCGCCCCGATTCCCCGAAATGGTGCGGCACACGCCTGCCGTTCGGGCGTCCTGTCCACCCGATATCGCCCTTTAAATCACGTGCTTGCGCGGTCGAACCTCCCGGATTCCCGAACGCCTTGTCCTGCCGAACAGGATGGCGAAATCTCGTCCGCCGTCGCAACCGGATTGCACTGCGAGCAAGCGTGCCCTTTTAAATCCGGTTGCTCCGCCATCGCTACCGCACCCCGATTCCGCCTACGTGTTTTCCCTTGGTTGGTCGGCATTTTTGACAGACGAAAGAAAAACGCCCATATAATTTCGACTGCCTTGCCAACGGCTGTCGGACCATCCATCCGACGAGCGCTTTGGCAAGCGGGGCAGGCGAAACGCTTGCGCAATGCAAGACGCATCACGTTGTCTTTCCGAACCAGACGTCCCCTTCGGGGGATGGTAAGAGCCGGGCCCCGCACAGTCCATTCCGCCGCAGGTCCGTCTCCGCGTCTCGGGCGTGTCCCATGTCCTCGCCCCGGGTGCTGTTCGATTGCGCAAGTCATGCCGCCTTTGCCCGTATGACTAACAACATCGAGGAGCTCCTAATGACGCTGTCCCGTCTTACGTCCATCTCCGTCGCCGCCGTGCTGTTCGCCGCCGGCGCCGCCGCCGCGCAAGCGGAAACCGTGAAGATCGCCATTGCCGGGCCGATGAGCGGCTCGGTCGCCCAGTACGGCGACATGGTGAAGGCCGGCGCGCTGACCGCGATCGAGCAGATCAACGCAGCGGGCGGCGCGGGCGGCAACAAGTTCGAAGTGGTGATGATGGACGACGCGTGCGAGCCGAAGCAGGCCGTCGCGGTCGCCAACAAGATCGTCAGCCAGAAGATCAAGTACGTGATCGGCCACGTGTGCTCGGGTTCGACGATTCCCGCGTCCGACATCTACGAGAACGAAGGCATCGTGATGGTCACGCCGTCGGCCACCGCGCCGCAGCTGACCGAAGGCAAGAAGCGTCACTTCATCTTCCGCACGATCGGCCGCGACGACCAGCAAGGCCCGGCGGCGGCGAAGTACATCATCACGCACGTGAAGCCGAAGAAGGTCGCGGTGCTGCACGACAAGCAGTCGTACGGCCAGGGCATCGCATCGTCGGTGAAGAAGGACCTCGAAGCCGCGAAGATCCCGGTCGTGCTGTTCGAAGGCGTCAACGCCGGCGATTCGGACTACTCGGCGATCATCACGAAGCTGAAGTCGCAAGGCGTCGACTTCGTCTACTTCGGCGGCTACCACCCGGAAATGGGCCTGCTGATGCGCCAGGCGCGCGAGCAGGGCGTGAAGGCCACCTTCATGGGGCCTGAGGGCGTCGGCAACAAGGACGTGACGGCGATCGCCGGCCCGTCGTCGGAAGGCATGCTCGTCACGCTGCCGGCCGACTTCACGGCCGACCCGGCCAACGCATCGCTCGTGAAGGCATTCGCCGACAAGAAGCGCGACGCGAACGGCCCGTTCCAGATGCCGGCGTATGCGGCGGTGAAGGTCATCGCCGACTCGATCGCGGGAGCGAAGTCCACCGACCCGACGAAGGTCGCCGCGTACCTGCACAAGACGACGTTCGACACGCCGATCGGCAAGGTCGCGTTCGACGCACAGGGCGACCTGAAGGCGTTCAAGTTCGTCGTCTACACGTGGCACAAGGACGCGACGAAGACCGTCGCCGCCAACTAAACGGAGTACCCGCCCGCGCACCCGCCCCGCCCGAGACCCGGGCGGGGCGGGTGCGTATTGTCGCCGCGCGAGCGGTCGACGGGCGGCTCGTGACGACACCGTGCGTTGCCCGCAGCCCCGCCGTGATCCGGCGGCGGCGCATGGCGCGGCGCTACCGGGAGCTTCCCGCACATGACTGATTTCTTTCCGCAATTCGCCCAGCAGCTGGTCAACGGCCTGACGCTGGGCGCGATCTATGCGCTGATCGCCATCGGCTACTCGATGGTCTACGGCATCATCGGCATGATCAACTTCGCCCACGGCGAGATCTACATGATCGGCGCGTACGTGGGCCTCGTGACCCTGACCGCGATCGGCGTGTCCGCCGGCTATCCGCTGCCGCTCGTGCTCGGCGCGGCGCTGATCGTGTCGGTGATCGTCACCGGGCTGTACGGTTTCGCGGTCGAGCGCGTCGCGTACCGGCCGCTGCGCGGCGGCCCGCGCCTCGTGCCGCTGATCTCCGCGATCGGCATGTCGATCTTCCTGCAGAACTACGTGCAGATCGGCCAGGGCGCGCGCGACGTGTCCGTGCCGGTGCTGATCTCCGGCGCGTTCGAGATCCACCTCGGCGGCGACTTCGACGTGACCGTGCCGTATGCGCGCCTCCTGATCGTCTGCGTGACGATCGTGCTGATGATCGCGCTCACGCTGTTCATCTCGCACTCGCGGATGGGCCGCGCCTGCCGCGCGTGCGCCGAGGACATGAAGATGGCGAACCTGCTCGGCATCGACACGAACCGCGTGATCTCGTTCACGTTCGTGCTCGGCGCGATGCTCGCGGCCGTCGGCGGCGTGCTGATCGGCCTGACGATCGGCAAGCTGAATCCGTACATCGGCTTCGTCGCGGGTATCAAGGCGTTCACCGCCGCGGTGCTCGGCGGCATCGGCAGCATTCCGGGCGCGATGCTCGGCGGCGTGCTGCTCGGCCTTGCCGAGACTTTCGCAGCGGGCTACATGCCGGCCGAGTACAAGGACGTCGTCGCGTTCGGCCTGCTCGTGCTGATCCTGCTCTTCCGCCCGACCGGCCTGCTCGGCAAGTCGGATATCGAAAAGGTTTGAGGGAGGCGCAGATGAGCCAAGTCATTTCCGTCCGCCGGCCGGCTGCCGGCGCCTCGTTCGGCGACACGCTGAAGAACGCCGTGGCCGCCGCGCTCCTGACGGCGATCCTCACGGTGCCCGTGCTCGGCCTGCAACTGAAGCTCGACGGCTACCAGGTCGTGCTCGAGCCGCACTGGCGCCCCGTGTGGATCGCGGTCGCGGCCGTGTTCCTGTTCCAGCTGTTCAAGCCGTGGCTCACGCGCGCGAAAGCCGCGGTGACGCTGCCGGCGATGCCCGCGATGGGCGCGACGCAGCAGCGCGCGATCGTCTGGGTGCTGCTCGCGGTCGGCCTCGTGTGGCCGTTCTTCGGGTCGCGCGGCGCGGTCGACGTCGCGACGCTCGCGCTGATCTACGTGATCCTCGGCCTCGGGCTGAACATCGTGGTCGGCTTCGCGGGCCTGCTCGACCTCGGCTACGTCGGCTTCTACGCGGTCGGCGGCTACACGTATGCGATGCTCAACCAGTACTTCGGGCTCACGTTCTGGGAATGCCTGCCGCTCGCCGCGATCGCGTCGGCGACGTTCGGCTTCCTGCTCGGCTTCCCGGTGCTGCGGCTGCGCGGCGACTATCTCGCGATCGTCACGCTCGGCTTCGGCGAGATCATCCGCCTGCTCGCGAACAACCTGACGAGCCTCACCGGCGGGCCGGACGGCATCTCGAGCATTCCGAAGCCGACCGTGTTCGGCTTCGAGATGGCGCGCACCGCGAGCGTCGAAGGCGCGAAGACCTTCCACGAGCTGATCGGTCTGGAGTACAGCGGCGAGCACATGGTGATCTTCCTGTACCTGCTCGCGCTGCTGCTGGTCGGCTTCACGCTGTTCGTGACGAGCCGCCTGATCCGCATGCCGATGGGCCGTGCGTGGGAAGCGCTGCGCGACGACGAGATCGCGTGCCGTTCGCTGGGGCTCAACCCGACCCGCATCAAGCTGTCGGCGTTCACGCTCGGCGCGGCGTTCGCGGGCATCGGCGGCGCGTTCTTCGCGGCGCGCCAGGGCCTCGTGAATCCGGAATCGTTCACCTTCATCGAGTCGGCGCTGATCCTCGCGATCGTCGTGCTCGGCGGGATGGGCTCGCAGCTCGGCGTGATCCTCGCGGCGATCCTGCTGACCGTGCTGCCGGAAGTCGCGCGCGGGTTTGCCGAGTACCGGATGCTGATCTTCGGCCTGGTGATGGTGTTGATGATGATGTGGCGTCCGCAGGGCCTGTTGCCCGCGAGCCGTCCCCACGTGGAGCTGCCGCAATGAGCGCGAATGCAGAACTGTTGAAGGTCGCTGGGCTGCAGATGCGCTTCGGCGGGCTGCTCGCCGTCGACGGCATCGATTTCGACGTGCGCCGCGACGAGGTGTTCGCGATCATCGGGCCGAACGGCGCGGGCAAGACCACCGTGTTCAACTGCGTCGGCGGCTTCTACAAGCCGACCTCGGGCGAGGTCGTGCTCGACGGGCACCGCATCGCGGGGCTCGCGAGCCACCAGATCGCGTTGAAGGGCCTCGTGCGGACGTTCCAGAACATCCGTCTGTTCAAGTCGCTGACGGTCGTCGAGAACCTGCTCGTCGCGCAGCACCGCAAGGTGAAGTCGGGGCTGCTGCACGGCCTGTTCGCGACGCCGGCGTACCGGCGCGCGGAGAAGGAAGCGCTCGAACGCGCGGCCGTGTGGCTCGAGCGGATGAACCTGACGTCGGTCGCCAACCGGCCGGCGGGCACGCTGTCGTACGGCCACCAGCGCCGGCTCGAGATCGCGCGCTGCATGATCACCGAGCCGCGCCTGCTGATGCTCGACGAGCCGGCGGCCGGCCTCAACCCGCAGGAGAAGATCGAGCTGCAGCACCTGATCGACCGGCTGCGTCGCGAGTTCGGCGTCGCGGTGCTGCTGATCGAGCACGACATGAGCCTCGTGATGGGCGTGTCGGATCGCATTCTCGTGATGGAGCACGGCCGGCCGATCGTGATCGGCTCGCCGGAGGCGGTCCGCAACGATCCGCGCGTGATCAAGGCGTATCTGGGGGAAGAGTGATGCTGAAGCTGGAACAGGTCCATACGCACTACGGCGCGGTCGAGGCGCTCGCGGGCGTATCGATCGAAGTGAACAAGGGCGAGATCGTCACGCTGATCGGCAGCAACGGCGCCGGCAAGACGACGCTGATGATGACCGTGTGCGGCACGCCGCGCGCGTCGTCGGGCCGCGTGCTGTTCGAGGGCAAGGACATCACCGGGATGTCGACGCACCAGATCATGCGGCAGGGGATGGCGATCTCGCCGGAAGGGCGGCGCGTGTTCCCGAGCCTCACGGTGCTCGAGAACCTGAAGATGGGCGGGTTCTTCGCGAGCCGCGACGAGATCGACGCGGGCGTCGAGCACGTGTATCGCCTCTTTCCGCGCCTGAAGGAGCGCGCATCGCAGCGCGCCGGCACGATGTCGGGCGGCGAGCAGCAGATGCTCGCGATCGGCCGCGCGCTGATGAGCAAGCCGCGCCTGCTGCTGCTCGACGAGCCGACGCTCGGCCTCGCGCCGCTCGTGATCGCGCAGATCTTCGACATCATCCGGATGATCCGCGATGAAGGCGTGACGGTATTCCTCGTCGAGCAGAACGCGAACAAGGCGCTGCAGGTCGCCGATCGCGGGTACGTGCTGGAGACGGGGCGGGTCGTGCTCGCGGATACCGGCGCGAACCTGCTCGCGAACGACCGGATCAAACAGGCTTATCTGGGCGGGTGATGCAGGAAGCCGCCGGCCTGCAACGGGCCGGCGGCGTGGCCGGGGTGTTTGCTGCCGGATCGTGTTGGAGGCGTCGGCACGGCGGTTTGCAGGAAATTTGTAGCTGATTTGGCTTCGATCGTAGTCAGGTCAACTACATTTGTCACGCGCACGGCGCCGGATGCGGGTGTCGCGATCACGGCAGCGGCGCTTGACGCAACGAGAAGCGGCGGTGCGCCGAACGCCGGTCGGTCGCGCGGCGTTCGTTACAAGCCGGCCCCGTTGCGGCGCATGAAGTTCATGATGTCGCTGAAGCCGACGGTTCCGCTACCCGTCCCATCCATTGCGTCGAAGTTTCGTACAACGTAGCCCCATCCGGCGCGACGCGCCTGTTCTTTGGTGATGCGGCCCGCTCCTTGCACGTCGGCCGCGTCGAAACGTTGTCGGTAACGGTCGCGCAAATGTTGTAGCAGATCTTGTCCTGACAAGGGCGGTTCGGTCGGCTGCCGGATGTCGCGCGGAATCTCGATGCGCTCCGGTTGCGTGCGCTGTCGCTCCGCGCCCGGGCCATATGCGGCATTCGCTGCCGCGTCGGCGCTGGCGAGTCTCGGGGCGCACGACAGCACGCCCGTCAATGCGATGGCGAAGACGCGCGCGCGCAGCGCGGGATGGACCATGCTGCGTGGCCAAGCGGCGGCCGGGTGGAATGGGCGAGGTGTCTTGACGGTCATGATCCGGCTCCGGGGTGTCCGTAGAAATCGCGCAATGCCTGTCTCAACGGCTCGGGCGACGCTTCGGTCAGGTAGGTCATGTGCCCGCCGGCGAATGTGTACGAGCGCACCTGCGACATCTTGCCGATTCGCGCCAGTTCCAGATCGGTCTGGAAAAATGGACAGTTCAGGTCGTGGTAGCCGTTCAATGCGAGGATCTTCATATCGGGATTCTGAGTGAGCGCCGAGGCGAGATCGGGAATTGCATCGGGCAATGGCAGCCCGTCGTGCGTCCATTGCCAGGAGTCACCCGCGGCCATCGAATAGGTTGATCCGCTCCGGTAGCCGAGGAAGCCGGGGAGCAGCGTGCGGATGTGGCTTTCGAACGCGTCGCTGTATGGATCGCTCCAGTCGCCGCCGGCCGGCGTGGCGAGACGTCCGTCATTGATGTCGACGACGTATCCCGGCTTCACGTTGACGGAGTAAATGTCGGGCGTCAGGTTGAGATGATTCGCCCACAGGCTCGACGCAAGACCGGTGTAGCCGTTCAATGCCGACAACAGTGCGATGGATGGTGCGGTGCCGAGGTCGATGCTGGCCCGCAGCGCGGGCCGATACGCGTCGATGGAAAAGCGGCGAGCCTGCTCGATGTAGTCGGCGGGCGACATCGCCTCGGGCTTGTTCGACACGCGGTGATACGTGGATACCGCGGCGTAGGTCGGAACGAAACCTGTGCAATCCGGCGCACCGAGGTCGCATGCGGTGTTGAAATTCAGGATCGGCGAGTTCAGCACGACGCCGCTCACCTTGATGCCCGCCGTTTCGAGAAGATCGGCGAGCACGCCCGCGCGAATGCCGCCGTACGATTCCCCGTAGAGATAGATTGGGGATGCGCCGCGTCCGTTGACGGCGACGTAACGCGAGATGAAGTCGCGGAATACGGTCGCGTCCGCGTCCACGCCCCAGAAATCCCGATTCACGCTCGGCGCGATCGCTTGCGAATAGCCGGAGCCGACGGCATCGACGAACACGAGATCGGTCTGGTCGAGCAGGCTGTCGCTGGAATCGATCAACGGGTAGCTGCTTCCGTCCGCGGCGCGTGTCTCCGTCGAAATCCGCTTGGGCCCCCAACTGCCGAGATGCAACCAGACGCTCGCGGTAACGGGACCGCCGTTGAACAGGAACGTGACCGGACGTCGGACGGGATCAATATTGTCGACCGAGTACGCAACGTAGAACATCGAAGCGCGCTTCCCCGTATCGCGGTCCGTCGCGGACAGATGTCCCGTGGTTGCCGTGTAGGGCAGCGTGCGGCCGCCGACCATGATCTGTCGATGAACGACGGCGGCCGCTTCGGATGCATCGTTCAGCGCGGCGTCGCCGCGATTCGAGTACGAGCGCTCGTCGACGAACGGCCGGTCGATGCCGGCCGCCGGCTGTGACGCGGATGCGGGCAATGGAGGCGATTGGCCGGGTGCAGCATCATGGTCCTGACCGCCGCATGCGCAAAGCAGCGTCGTCAGTGCCGCGAGCAGCCGCCACGCATGTCGAGAGTTCGGGAGGTTGTTTTTCATTAACCGATCTTATGAGAGTAATTGATTCGAATGGTGAATTTATTTCGTGTGGAATCGGCGTGATTGATATTTAATATGAACATTTTTAATCAATTGGGAAATATTATCCGGGCTGGATTGTTGCGGATGAGGATTTTTCCAATAGAATTACTTCGGCATTACGGTTTGCTTGATAATATATGAAGCATTCGAAATGCTTGAAGTTTTTCTGTCTTCTTTTTTTGCGAATCATGTCTGGTTGTGATTTTTTGAATAAGGAGAGGTTAAATGGATCAGCAACAGGAAATCGTTGAAGTTCTGGATTTCGAAGAAGTCGAGACGGTGAATGCGACCGAGTCTACGCAAGGCACCCGGGGCGGGTCGATCCTGGAAATCGGTGCGTGGGTGTATAAGTTCTAAGCGCTTCGTTCACTGATTCGAGCCCGCCCCGTCAGTTGGGGTGGGCGAGCGGATAATATGAATAGAGATATTCATTTTGCCTGGTTCGAAAATCAGCTAATCAGCCTCGATATGGCGAGTGACGCCTATACGGTATTTTCCGAGCGGCAATCGAGGGAGTTGAGGCGCCGCGCCGACGAAGCTCGCGCGGGCAGTGGCCGTGGTGGCGAGATGGGGTTCGGCGTCGCATTGCCGAATGACGAGTCGGCGCTCGAATGGATCAGTGCTGGCCCGCGCAGCGCATATTCCGGCGTGTCGCTGAACTGCTGGATGCTCAAGGAGCGCGACGTATCGTTTTCGGCGAACGTGCTGATCGTTGCGCGAGCGCTGGCGCTGCTCCGCTGCGTGCATCGCTGCGCGAATGCCGAGCGGATGATTGGACTGAAACGCCTGATCGAGCGGAAGCGGCTTGCGCGCAGCAAGCGCAGCACGGTTGGTATCGATGTGCTGATCCGTTCGCTGAATGCAGCCTGCATGTTGTACACGAAGAAGACCAAGTGCCTTGAGTGGGGGGCGGTGCTGGTTTTGCTCGGCTTTCGCTACGGTCACGATCTTCGGCTGGTCGTCGGCGTGCAGAGCCGGCCGTTCTATGCGCACGCATGGGCCGAACTCGACGGCGAGGTGGTCGGGGACGAAAGCACGCTCCGCGATCAACTGGCGGTCATTCTCGAAATCTAGTGATTCGACGGTGCGTTGATCATGGCATATGCGGTATTGCAACCATCGATGCGGCCGGAGGCCGTATCGCGCCTGCGCGGCGAACGTGTCTGGTCGAACGAGGGCGGTTGTGTCGCGGTGTTTTTCGGCGCGTGCGAGTCCGACGGACGGCGGCCGCCGGTGTTCGGAGAAAATTCGAATGCGGCATGGGCCGTCCAGGGCCGGCTGTTTGAGCGCGACGGCGCGCCCGTGTGCGTGGAGGACATCGTGCGCACGGCGTTGATCGATCACGAAGACGTGAGCCGGCGGTACTGGGGCGACTATTCGATCATCGTGTATGACAAGCGCGCGGACCGTTTCCTGATTCTGTCGGACCCATGTGGCCAGCGATCGGTCTTCTATCATCGGGCGGCTGACGGCGCGGTCCACGTCGGCGGCACGATCGACGAACTGATCGAACCGGGCCGGGTGCCGGGGGAGCCGGATGCGCGTTATCTCAGCCAGTTCGTGACGTACGGCTGCGGAGACCCCGGGTCGACCGGATGGCGCGACATCTCGCTTCTTCCCCCCGGCCAGGCAGTGCTTTGGAAACGTCACCAGCCGCTCGAGTTCCGGCGCGCGTGGTCACCCTGGAACTGGACGGCTCGTCGTGATGGACGTGACTTCATCGATGTGCTGACCATGGTCCAGCGGTCGTGCCTGGACGGCGACGCGACGATCTTCCTCGAGTTGTCAGGCGGCATCGATTCGACGTCGCTGGCGGTCGCGTTGCGACGAGCGGATTTGCATCGGCGGACGGTTGCGGTCACGCATTTCGATCCGCTGCGCGCGTCATCGAACGAGGTGTCGATTGCACGCGCCGTTGCCGATCACTGTCAGATCGAGCATCGCACTTATCCGCTGCTTGCGCGCCTGCCGTTCACGCCGGTCGAGCGTGCGCCGACGGTGGCGATCCCGGCGACGAAGCTGTGCTTTCTCGCGCATGCGAACGGTCTTGCCGAGTCGGGCGTTCCTGGGGGCGACGGGCTCATGCTGAACGGACATGGCGGCGACGCGCTGTACCTGGCGCAGCCGCCGTTCGGCGTGCTCGTCGATGCGGCGTCGAGCCTGCGGTTCAGGCGCGTCTGGCGCGCGGCGCGCGATCTCGCGATCCATTACCGGGTGCCGCTGTGGACCGTGCTCGCGCAGGCTCGGTCCGAGGCGTCCCGCTATCTGGGAGAGCCTGCGGTCCAGCCGGCGTCGCAGGCGGTCGTACCGCCCGGTGCGCCGCGACCGATGACGGACCTGAACGGAGATATCATGCGCAGGCTATCGCTGCGGCTGAAGCCGGCGCGGCGGTACCAGATCGCGGCGACAAGCGCGATCATCGACGACGCACTCGTGCAGACTGCGCACGCGCGTCCCGTGATGCCGTTTCTGACCCAACCCATCGTGGAGCACGCGCTGGGCATGCGAATCGATGAGATGTTTTCTGCGGATCACAGCCGGCTCGCCGTCCGCCGATCGGTCTTCGCGGCTTCCGGCCTGCCGAATCTATGGCGGACCGACAAGGGAGACATCATGCATTCGGCACTCGAGGGAATCAAGGTCAATCATGCGCACGTGCGCGAGACTTGCGTCGACGGCTGGTGTGCGGCAAACCGGCTCGTCGAGCCAGACGCGCTGGCCAGGCTGATCAAGCGTGCCGCGCTGGGCTTTCCGGACGGTCTGGTGGAGATCACCCGCATCTATGCGACCGAAATGTTCGTTCGAGCGCTGAAAGATTCATCCGATGCGACGCGCGAACGCCCGGTGTCCGATGCGCGGATCGGACCGGGGAAGGCGCAGTCGGAGGCGGACGTTTCAAGAGGAATTCAATGTCCTTCGTAACGGAACTGGTCAGTGATTACGTCACGGCTTACAGGATCACGGTCAGCCGCTATCCCCGGCTGCCGGTGCATTTCATCCTCGCAACGCTGTTCATGGCGCTCGTTGCGACGTTGTACACCCTCGTGCCGTATCTGTTGCGGCAGGCGACCAATGCGCTGTCGCTCGGCGCGGTGCACGGGTATGCCGCATCGGCGGTCGTGCTGACGGCCGCGTACGGTGTGACGTGGACGGTCGCTCACGCGTGCGAGTGGCTGAAGAACATGATTGCGGCTGCCGTTCTCGCGCGATGCGACGCGGCGTTTCATCACGCGATCTACGCGCGGTTGATTCGGGTCGACTATGCCCGGCTGACGGAAATCGACCCCGGCACACTGGTATCGATCGTGGCGCGCAGCAGGGACGCGTTCAGCGCAATTTCGATGGCGCTGTTCTGGATCATTGCGCCGACGTTGTTCCAGCTGGTGCTGTCGGGCGCCGTGCTGTGGCAGGTGACGAACGGCGCATTCGCGCTCGCGTTCGTCGGTGCGATGCTCGTCCTGTTCGTCGTGACATGGGGTATCGCGAACAAGAGCAAGGGCGCGCACGCGGAGGTCTTCAGTGCGGCCGACATGCTGTCGAGCCATCTCGTCGAGAAGCTGGGCTTCATGCTCGACATCAAGCTCAATAATGCCTACGTGCGCGAGGATGCGGCGCTGCACCGGATTCTTGGCGTCTACACGGCCAAGCTGACCCGCGGCAACGCCCGCCTGGCGTTGCTGCTCGCCGCGCAAACGGTGTGCACCGGGGTGCTGCTGACGGTGTTCACCGTCGTCACGGCAGTCGAAGTGACGCGCTCGACGTTTCAGGTCGGCGACTTCGTGATGATCGTCGGCTATATCGTCGCGCTGACGATGCCATTTGCGAGTCTCGCCGCTTCGCTGTCCGATCTGCGCCGCAACCACATCGCATTGCGCGACGGCTTCGGCCTGCTGGAACTTCCGGCCGAGCGAACGGATACGCGCGCATCGTTCGATCGTTCGGCCACCGAAGTCTATCGTCTCGAGCACGTCGACGTTGCATGGAGCGGGCGGACGATGCTGCGCGACGTGAACATGAAAATCGCTCGGGGCGAGCTGGTCGTCCTGATGGGGCCGTCCGGCGGCGGAAAATCCAGTCTGGCGAATCTGATGCTGGGTCTCGCGAAGCCGGCGCACGGCACGGTGGCGTTGTACGGTGCAAACGTATGCGATGTGGCGGTCGGCGACATCGCGAGCGAGGTGGCCGTTGCGCCGCAATCGCCGCTGATCCTGACCGGAACGTTGCGCGAGAACCTAGTCTATGGCTGCGACGACGCGCCGCCCGATTCAGCGCTGCGCGAGCTGGTCGACATGCTGGAGCTGCACGAGCTCGGCAATGGCGGCGACGGCGACGTGCTGGACCGGCCGCTCGGCATCCAGGGCCGGGCGCTGTCGGGGGGCGAGCGCCAGCGCATCGCATTGGGGCGCGCGCTCGCAAGGCGCCCGTCCGTCGTGATTCTCGACGAGCCGACGTCGTCGCTCGACGGCGCCCGCGAAGCGCGGATCTTCGCCCGCATCCGGCAACGCGTGCCGACGCTCGTCGTCATTACGCACCATCACTCGCTGTTGAAGCTCGCCGACCGGGCCTATCGCCTCGAGGATGGCACGGTCCGCGAATTCGTTCCGCTGTCGTAAGCCGGACGCGCGTCAATCGCAGAGGATGTGCAGCGCCGCCGCATCGTCCCGCGATTTCATCTCGGGATGGACGTAGTTTTCCTCGTGGTGTCTCAGGCGCGCAAACAACGCCGGGAGGCCGTTGCTCGACACGAAGTCGATGACGTCGCCCTGATCGACGAGGCCGTAGTATTCCCACGCGCGCGATACGCCGTCGGTCCCCAGCAGCACCTGGCATGGCGCGGCGAAAGTCTGCCGGATGTGCATGCCGTTCGCGGCGCTGTCGGGATTGAGCGTCAGCGCGGTCGTATTCCGGTTGTGCTGTTGCTCGATGCGACGCTCGCGCTGACGCGCCAGTTGTTCGCCTGAGAATCCCGAACGCGGCCGCCATTGAATCCGCGACGCGGTCGACCGGAAATCGTTGACCGCGGGCGCCGGCTCGTCGCTGCGGCCCGCGCCGAACAATGCGAAGCAGTCCGCGTACTGGTGAATGTCCGCGACGACGTGGTCGCCGGAGCGTTGCAATTCGACGATCGTGCACGCCGCGGCCGGATAGGCCCACAGCGGCGTATCCGGGGACAACGACAGATAGCGCCGCCGCAAATCTTCCAGCACCGGACGAAGCCGGGCGGCGTCGAATTCCCGTTCGCGCAGCTCGTGCGCGAGGTACGCGGAGAGCTCCGCCGCGAACCAGTGCGCGTCGGACCGATCGCCGAACGTGGTGAACGGATGGTCCGTCAGGAACGATGCGCCGTCGATCGCCCATGCGTTGAAGCGGTCGCCGCGCTGCACGTGACCGAGGACATCTTCGGACGCGATGCACGCGCAGGGGTCGGAAAGCGTGGAAAGGATTCGGTACATGTCGAGTGCCGGTATGCGGTTGTGGAAGGGGCTGCGCCGAGCGACGCGCAGGCTTCAAGGGCCGATCCTGAAGGTGCTCTTCAGCACGTCGCGACGCTATGCGCTAGTTTGGTTCGCTGCCGTCGGTCTCGTCCAGGTTCCTGCGCAGTCCCGCGATGACGCGCCGCGTCGCCTCGAGATCGTCCACCGACAACCCGTCCGACAGACGGTTCACCCACGCGGCCTGCAGGCTCATCGCCGCGTCGAACGCCTGCTTGCCGCTGTCGGTCGGCACGACGAGCTGCGCGCGCCGATGGTGCGGGTTCACTTCGAAGCGCACCAGTCCTTCCGCTTCCAGATCATTGACGATGCGCTGCACATTCTGGCGGTTCGCACCGAGATCGCGCGCAATCCACGCGACCGGCTGCGGCTGCCCGGCGCCGGCGATCGCGCCGAGAATCTGCCAACGCGCGCTCGTCAGCCCGAGCCCGGCGACCAGCCGGTCGCCGGACGCCAGCATCCGGCTGTTGAGCCGGAAGAAATCGAGAATGAAATCGGTCAGGATCTCGCCTGCCGGCGTACGTTTCGCTTTTCTCATCTGTCACCATCAATGCATATTGACATCATGATGTCGATTTGCTATACATGTGTCATGTCGAATTGACATCATACAACCAAATTGATGGAGCCGATCATGCCACAGTTTCGCCCGCTCGATCCCGCCTTTCCGATCGACCGCCAGCTCGCCGAGGAGGTCGCGCCGGTCGTCCTCGTCAACGTCTTCACGCTGGAGCCGGCGGATGAACAGACATTCCTGCGGGTCTGGCAGGACGATGCCGCGTTCATGAAGCGGCAGCCGGGCTTCATCTCGACGCAATTGCATCGCGCGGTCGGCGAGCGTCCGACGTATCTGAACTATGCAGTGTGGGAGTCCACCGCGCACTTTCGCGCGGCGTTCACCGATCCGGCGTTTCGCGCGAAGCTGTCCGCGTATCCGGCGTCGGCGGTTGCGTCACCGCACCTTTTTCAGAAGGTGGCGGTGGAGGGAATCTGCGTCGCGTGAACGCTTACGCCTGCCGGGACGTGAGCAGCCGGATGCCCAGCCCGACGAACAGCAGGCTGCTCGCGCGCTTGAGCGCGTGCACCCAGCCGGTCATGCCGAAGCCGCGATGAAACTGGTGCACGCCGGCCGAGTAGACGCTGTGGACGAGCACCACCATGCACGCGATCGTCAGGTACATCACGGCGAATTGCATCGGTAGCGGGCGGTCGTGCGCAATGAACTGCGGCATGAACGCGGACAGGAAGACGAGCGTCTTGGGATTGCTGGCCGACACCAGCAGCGCTTCCCGGAACAGCTTCTTCCGGTCCGGCATCTCGTGCGGCTGCATGCGGGTCTGCGCATCGGCCCCGGTGCGCGGGCCGCGCAGTTGCCTGACGCCCAGCACCATCAGGTACAGCGCGCCGACGACCTTCATCGCGACGAACAACGGCGGCATCGCGGCCAGTACCGCGCCGACGCCCAGCGCGACGAGCACGACCACGAACAGTTGCGCAACCAGATTGCCGGCGATGGTCGCGGCCGTGCCGTGGCGGCCGTAGCGCACGGTATTCCGGACGACGAGGAGCACGTTGGGCCCCGGCGACAGCGTGGTGACGAGATAGGCTGCCGCAAAGATCATCCAGGTCTGAACGGACATGCGTCGCTCCGTGAAGTCGATGCCGCGTGTGGGGATGCAGGGATGATGCCACGCCGGCGCCGCGATGCGCGCGTCAGTCTTCCGCGCAGACGGCGCGCAACGCGCGATCCAGGAACGCCAGCGTCGCGCCCACCTTCGGCAAGCGCTCCCGGTGACGCGCCCAGATCAGGTTGACGGGCAATCCCGCCGTCGCGCATGCGGGCAGCACGTCGACGAGTTCGCCGCTGCGCAGCGCGTCGCGGATCATCCAGGTCGCCAGCTGCGCGACTCCGTAACCGGCCTTCACCGCCTGAACCTGCGCTTCGCCGCTGCCGACGACGATCCGGCCGTTCATCGTGCGGCGTTCGACCTGCCCGTTCGGGCGGGCCACGACCCACGGACTCACGCTGCCGTCCGCGCGGCCGTAGGTCACGCAATCGTGGTGCTCGAGATCCGCCACCTCGCGAATCGCCGGACGCTGCTGCAGATAGCGCGGCGCCGCACAGAAGATCACGCGCTCCCGGCAGATGGTCCGATGCGCGAGCAGGTTGGAAAGCAGGTCGACGCCGCCGATCCGCACCGCGACGTCGATGCCTTCCTCGACCGGATCGACGAAGCGGTCGGTGAACGACGCGTGCAGCTTCAGGCGCGGATGACGCTCGGCGAATTCGAGCAGCAGCGGCAGCACGTGCAGGTGGCCGAACGTCACCGGCACGTCGACGCGCAGGCGGCCGGCCGGTTCGACGTGCTCGGCGGCGAGGTCGATTTCGGCCGCTTCGAGGTCCGTCAGGATGCGGGTGCAGGTGCGATGGAACGCCTCGCCCGCGCCGGTGAGCGCAAGGCGGCGCGTCGTGCGCTCGAAGAGCCGGGCGCCGAGCCGCGCTTCCAGCCGCGCGATGGTCTTGCTGACGGCCGAGGTCGTGAGATGGAGCCGTTCCGCCGCGGCCGTGAAGCTGCCGGCCTCGGCGATGGCGACGAAGACTTCGATACCTTTGAGACGTTCTGTCGACATCGGCGCGGGCGATAGGTGGACGAGGGCTCAATTCTCCATGCATTTCCCGTCGCTTGGCGAGATTGCCGTTTGACCGTGGTCAGGGCCCGGGGGGAGCGCGGCGTATTCGCTATTGCCCGGCAACGCCCGGCGAGCCGAGGCCGGCGTCGACGCGCGCCGGTCGGCGGCGGCCGATGGCGAGCGCAATCAGCGCGGCGAGCAGCGCGATCGCGGCGGCGACGTAGCCGACGTTGGCGAGCGCGCTGTGCTCGATCGTGTAGCCGCCGACGATCGCGCCGAGGCCGATGCCCGCGTTGGCCGCGGACACGTTCAGCGTGCCGGCCAGCGCCTGCGCATGCGACGCGGCTTTCATCACGCGCACCTGGCAGACCGGGTAGAGCGCGGTATAGGCGATGCCCCAGACGGCCAGCGCCGCGCCCAGCCAGCGCGTCGAGGACGCGAGCGGCATGCTCGCAGCCATGCCGATGCCCAGCAGCAGCACGAAGGCGGCGGTTGCGCCGGCCGGATGGCGATCGACGTAGCGTCCGCCGAGCCAGTTGCCCGCGAGTCCGACTGCGCCGAAGCCCATCAGCCACCAGCCGACCTGCGCGGGCGGCACGTGCGCGACGCGTTCCAGCAGATCGGCGAGATAGGTGTAGGCCGTGAACATCGCGGTGAACACGACGACCGACAGCGCGACGTTCGCGATGACATGCCGGTCGCCGAGGATGCTCAATTGCGCCGCGATGCGCATGCTTTCCGGCCGCGCGCGGGCAGGCATGAAGGCCGCGAGGAGCGCGGTCATCACGAGCGACAGCACCGCGAGCCCGAAGAACGCGCCGCGCCAGCCGATCGCGTTGGCCGCGACGGTGCCGAGCGGGATGCCGAACAGCGTGGCCGCGGCGATCCCGAGATAGACCTGAGAAACCGCGCGGCCGGCCTGACCGGGGCCGGCCAGCTGGCTCGCCGTTTCGCTCGCGGTGCCCCAGAACACGGGCAGCAGCAGTGCCGGGATGAAACGGGCGATCGCGAGCACCCACGGATTCGGCGCCAGCGCCGCGAGCGTGTTGGCGGCGGCGAACACGCACATGATCGCGACGAACAGCCGCTTGCGCTGGACGTGCGACAGGGCCGCGGTCAGCAAAGGGCCGAACAGCATCACCGTGAATGCGAACAGGGTGACGAGTTGTCCGGCGGTGGAAATCGAAATCCGGAAGTCGCGCGCGAGCGCGGGAAGCAAGCCGACGATCAGGAATTCGGTGGTGACGATGACGAATGCGGAAATCGCGAGCAGCGCGATGGACAGGCTGCGTGGGGAAGTGTCGAGGTCGGACATGGGATACGGTCTTGTGAGGCGCGAAGGTTCTCACAGCGTATTGGCAGTCCGGCTTCTTATCTTGGGTGAATATTCATTGCAGTGTTGAAGGCGGGGAAACAATCGAACAAGCCGAAGCGCGGGTTGTGCGACAACGGGATGCGTACCGCTGCGAACAGTACGCATCCCGCGGGTGTTGGCGCTCAATAGGCCGCGACCTCTTCGGTATTCGATCGTTCAACGGGCTTCCTGGATTTCGCCAGTGCCGTGATGAACAGCATGGCGGCAATTCCACCAGCAATCAGTGCCGGGTAAGCTGCCAGGATCTGGAACAACGAATATTTCCAGCTCAACGGACGCCCGACGCCCAGCATGGCCGCATAGAACCACGAGACTGCGGAAACCACGCCCAGGAAAATGGCAACCATGCGTCGTTCAAAGGAGAGCTTCAGCAGGGATCCTGCTTTCTGCAGTGCCGGGAGGACCGTGGAGTGCAAAGCGATACCGTTGAAGGTCAGCAAGGCGACGATGCCGATCTTGGCCTGCAGTTTGGGATTGTGGAGATACGTGAGACCCTGAGTCCGCATATCGAACGCAATGACCGCAACGCCGGTGATCCAAAGCACCGTCAGCGCCAGCGTGACGGTGCGCTGCAGACTGGGCAGGTGGACCTGGTCAAGATCGGCGGGCCCGTCAGTATCCAAGAGCCGCTTGACCATCGCGATGTCACTGGTCAGCACGAGACCAATCGCGACACAGCAGGCGATCAGATGAACAAAGACGATTCCCATTCGTACGAATTCCATTTTCTGTCCTCCTTCGCAAATTGCGCAAAATTAATTGGTGCCGTCGAAAATCCGGTCGAGTCTCCTCAATGCATTAGGAGTGCGATGCAAATATAAAAATTCGACTATGTGTCCCGCTGTCACGCCGGATCAAGTCCGTCATGACAGGAACGACTCGGCGAGCCCGCTACGGCGCGTCGGGCCCTATCGGGCTGCATGTAGTCGAATCGATACTCAGTGCTAGTTCGACAGCTTGATCAAGTCCGCACGGCGTGCGGACTTGCAGTGTCGGATGGCGGGCCATCCTGGTATCCGGCATGCGTGATATGCAGAATGAAACATCGCCCAACTGCCG
This sequence comes from Burkholderia ubonensis subsp. mesacidophila, assembly GCF_002097715.1. Classification (NCBI taxonomy): domain Bacteria; kingdom Pseudomonadati; phylum Pseudomonadota; class Betaproteobacteria; order Burkholderiales; family Burkholderiaceae; genus Burkholderia; species Burkholderia ubonensis. The sequence goes on along the minus strand of NZ_CP020738.1, from coordinate 2,582,492 downwards.
GATGCCGCCGGGCGACGGGCAAAATTTACGGCAGGTGACCCTAACGAATCAACCCAAGTTGTTACGAAATGCAAAGATCGTCACGACTGATCAATTGGGTCGGCGAAGGGTCCGACCCGTGCGCGGCTCCCACGATCAGGAGTGCGGCGTAATGTCGCCATTTCGATTGGGGCGGAGATCGGCGCGTCGCTCCTTTTACATTTCCACGGAAAATGCTGAAGGGGTCGCAGGCAACAATGCACGTTGCGAAATTTTCATATGTGGAATGGAGCAATTTCGACTGATTAAAAGGACATCGATTTTTCAGACGGAATGCCAACGCCACAAGCACCATCAATGCCTGGTTGAACGGGCGCGCCCGGATTGCTGCATGAACCTCAAAAGTCATCGCGCCCATTCATCAAACTGATCAAGCAGACGAAAGCCGACATAGTCGTGCTTTCGCTTGTACAGCCAACGGTAGTAGCAATCCCAGTAGCTGACCATGCGGTCGCGCGTCTTTCGGTAGAACGCGGGATTGTCCCGAATGAACGCGCCGTAAATGTCGCGATCGTGGCGAGACAGGAGACGCTCGACGTCGTCGAGAATCTCGATGACGTACTCGCCGCAGAGTTGAATGATGAAAGGCGCAATCCAGTCCCGGGATTCGGCCGTGAGTCTTTCAATTTGCCGCTGGCGCACGCGGCCGTCGGTGTGCCGAGTGAGAACGCAAGAGTAAATCGCTGCCTGTACGCCGCTCAGGTCGGCCAGCAGCGCTTCGCCTTCTTCGTGATGAATGCGGTATGGCAGGTTCAGCGCTTCGCCGCGAACGGTGACGGACACGCCGGGAAGTGTCGTGGTGGGGCATCGCATCCGACCGGCGACGGCGCTTGCGTCGGCACGCAGGATGTCGGGGAACGCCGCGACGATCGTTCCGTGTGCCGTTCCGCCCATCGTTGCTGAATGACGAATCGGATTTGCTGTCTTCGGGATCGATATTTCCATGGTGGCGGCATGATGCCACGCCGCCGCCCGCACCTCATGGGTGCTTCGCCAGATACTTCCCGATCAGCGTCATCTGCGCAGCCCACCCCTGGTCGTTCATCTCGTACGCCTTCGCGCGGCGTTCGGCGAACAGCTGGTCGAACCCGGCTTCGGTGAGCGTCAGCAGCGTGCCGTCCGCTTTGGCGTCGAGCGTGAACGTGATCAGCGTCATCGGCTCGCTCGAATAATCGACGTCCGGATTGATCGCGAACGGATGCCAGCGGAACGAGAACAGGCGCTTGGGCTCGACGCGGTCGACGACGATCTCGAATACCGCGCCGGCATACGGCTCCTGCGCCTTCGCGACGTCCGCGTCGACGGTCGTCGGCGTGATCCGTCCAAAGAGCCGCTGGCCGGCGACGAACGGCCCGTCGAAGGTCACGCCGAACCAGCTGCCGAACTCGCCGGCGTTGCTGACGGCTTCCCATACGCGTTCCAGCGGTGCGGACAACAGGGTCTGCTTTTCGATGCGATCGGTTTGCTGGGTCATGGCGCTCTCCAAGCGTGGGTGAAGCGTTACCGTTGCGGACGGATCGCGCGCCGCGCGCGTCACAGCATGACTGCGTCCGGCACGTCGATCACGACGTCCGACGTCGCGACCGCGACGCACGGCAGCGTGTAGCCGTCGGCCTTCTCCTCGCGGCTCAGGCCCGGCCATTCGATCGTATAGCGCACGCTGCCGCTGACGATCCTGCACAGGCACGTCCGGCACGTTCCGTTGCGGCACGAGCGCGGCAGCGACACGTTGGCGAACGCGGCCGCTTCGAGCAGCGTCAGCGAGTCGGGCGCGTCGAAGCTCACGCCAAGCGGTTCGACGCGGACGAGGGGAGGGCGTTCGGAATCGGTCATGTCGGAATAAAGCGGCGGATCGCAACGGCAAGCCGCCAAGCATACCCGATGCCGTCCGCACACCCGCCGCGTTCGCCGTCAGTGCCGGCGCAGATGCCGGTACACGGTATTGCGCGCGAGCCCGAGCTCGCGCGCGGTCGCCGACACGTTGCCGCGGTGTCGCGTGAGCACCGCGTCGATCACCGCCGACTGGTGATCCTGCAGCGTCGTCGCGTCGCGCATCGGCGCCGGCGGTGCTTCCGGTGCTTCCGGCGCGTCCGGCGCCGCATCGCAGTCGAGCCAGAAGTCGTCCGGCAAATGCGCGAGCGCGATTTCCGCTTCGTCCTCGGCGAGCATGCCAGCGGTGCGCAGCACGTTGGTCATCTGCCGCAGGTTGCCCGGCCAGCGATGGCGCGCGAACGCGTCGAGCACGTCGGGCGCGAGCCGGCGCGGCATCGGCTCGCTGCGCGCGAGCCGCGCGAGAATCCGGTCGACGAGCGCGGGCAGGTCGGTGCGCGTCGCGAGCGGCGGCAGCGTCACCGCGAGCCCGTTGATCCGGTAGAACAGGTCCTCGCGGAACGTGCCGTCGGCGATCATCGCGCGCAGGTCGCGGTGCGTCGCGCACACCACGCGCACGTCGACCGGCACCGCGCGCGCGCCGCCGAGCGGCATGACCGCGCGTTCCTGCAGCACGCGCATCAGCCGCACCTGCTGCGCGAGCGGCATGTCGCCGATTTCGTCGAGGAACAGCGTGCCGCCGTCGGCCTGGGCGATCTTGCCGGGGCTGCCGCGCTTGCGCGCGCCGGTGAACGCGCCGTCCTCGTAGCCGAACAGCTCGGCCTCGATCAGCGAATCGGGCAGCGCCGCGCAGTTCACCGCGACGAACGGGCCCTCCGCGCGCGGCGATGCATGGTGCAGCGCGCGGGCGAGCCATTCCTTGCCGGTGCCGGTCTGGCCGAGGATCAGCAGCGGCAGGTCGCGCCCGCGGATCTTCGCGACCCGTTCGAGCACCGCGGCCATCCGTGCGTCGCCGGTGTCGAGCGTCGCGAACGTGATCGCGTCGGGATCGGTCACGGGAGCGCGCACCTCGGGCGACGCGCCGGGCGTGACGGCGACGGGGGTTTTCTGCGCGTCGGCGAATTCGCAGCGCGCGAGCACGCGCACGCCGCTCGACAGCGTCAGCCGGAACGTCGCGCCCGGCGCGCGGGCGGCCTGCTGCGCGAGCAGGCCGAACGACATGCCGAGCAGCGCGTCGCAACCCTGATGCCGCAGCGCGTCGAACGGTGCGCCGAGCTGGAATTGCGCGCTGCGGTTCGCGGCGATCAGCCCGCCGTCGGGCCCGAGCGCGACCAGCCCGGCGAACAGCGAATCGACGCATTCCTCGTGTGCGTGAAAGCGCACGCGCAGCGCTTCCGCGCACTGGTTCGCGAACAGCTGGTTCTCGATCAACTGCGCGGACATGCGCACGAGCGCGAGCGTGTGCGAACTGAAGCCGCGCGGGTCGCCGCTCACGTCGAGCGCGCCGAGCGTGCGCCCGAACGGATCGACGATCGGCGCGCACGAGCAGGTGAGGATGCGGTTGGCACGCAGGAAATGTTCGGTGCCGTGCACCGCGAGTGCCTGGCCCGACGCGAGCGCGGTGCCGATTGCATTGGTGCCGCGCGCGCCTTCGGCCCACGAGACGCCCGGGCACAGCGCGACACGGTTGGCTTTCTCGATGAAGTCCGCGTCGCCGATGCTGTGCAGGATCACGCCGTCCGGGTCGGTCAACAGCACGAGGCTTTGCGTGTCGGCGATCTGCGCGTGCAGGTTTTCCATCACCGGGCGCGCGTGCGTGTACAGCGAGTGATGGCCCGAGATCAGTTCGCGCAGCGCAACGCGCGACAGCGGCGAGAAATCGGGCAGGTCGCTCGTGCGCAGGCCGACCGCGGTCGAACGGGCATGCGCCTGCGAAAGCAGGTCGACGCGGCCCGCGGTGGCGGGCAGCACGGAAGATTGGGGCATGACGTGTCTCCAGTGACCAGAGCGTGCGCCTTGGCGCGCGCTCCCGATCCCATGCTGATCTGTAGCTGCCGGCGGGGTGCGTTCCCCGCTCGCGCGACGTCCGGCGCAGGGCCGGCCACGCGGGAACGCTCCATCATACAAGCGCCGCGCGAGATGCGCGACCGCGGGCAAATTCTGCTTGCTTTTAAGCGGACGCATGCAATGATGAAATTGGATCACGCCGCGCTTTGTTCCGCATTGCAGCACGCATGCGCCGCGACATGCATCCGTTCGGGAGACGCATCATGGTTCGGACGGAACTGAGGGTCATCCTGGCGGCCATCGCCACCTTCGTCATGCTGGGCGGCATCGGTGTGGCGATCCACGGCCTGCTCTTCGATATCCAGGACGCGCTGCTGTACGGCGCGGCGGCGATCGGGCTGGGCGTCGCGACGACCGCGGTCGCGCTCAACGTGTGGCCGAAAGATCCCCACTGACGCCGGACCGGATCCGGCGCGCCCGGCGCCGGATTGGCCTGACGAAAACCGCGGCGGAACGCCGCGCGCGCAAAATTTGCCTCCTGCGCGAAACCGTCTAAAGTGAATGCAACCGGCATGCATTGTCCGCGCCAAACTCCGCGGGCCGTGTCGTTGCCGGCCAGCCCGCGAACATTTCGTCCGGCCGGTAGCAGACGACGTACGCGGTCACTCATTTTCTACCGGACGGTCGAGGCGGCTCCCCCATGCAGATCCATTTCCCGAACGAGGCGCCAGAGTATTCGGGGCGCGAACTGATGCTTGCGTTTCCGGCGTTGGTCAATGGCGAGCGCGTCCAATGCCAGATCACTGCGGAGGCGCTGGAAGACCACTTCGGCGCGGCATCCCCGCGTTTCGAGGACATGGTCGGCGCGTTCGACATGCACCGCGACCGCATCGAGGCTGCGGCCCGGCGCCTGCTGTCGGAAACGCGCGCGCAATGCGTGACGCTGCGCAGCGGCTACGTGCGCTTCTACGAGGCGAACTGGCGCTGAACGTCGAGCACGTGTCGAGCGGGCGCCGCTGAGCGCAGCGGGCCCGATCGGCGTCAAGTCTGCACGCGCCGCCGTGGCGCGCGGGCGGTTTGCCGTCGCCGTCTCGTCGCCGCCCGATGCCTGCGCACCAATGCAAACGCCACCCGAAGGTGGCGTTTTTCGTTATGCGGCGCGTTGCGCAACGCTCATTCGCTGCCGAGATAGAAGAAGCGGAACAGGAACACGGCGGCGATGATCCACACGACAGGCTTGACCTGCCGCACCTGGCCCGTCAGCAGCTTGAGGCCGCCATACGCGATGAAGCCGAACGCGACGCCGTTCGCGATCGAGTACGTGAACGGCATCAGCAGCGCGGTCAGCGCGGCCGGCACGGCCTCGGTCGCGTCGTCCCACGGCACGTCGACCATGTCGCGCAGCATCAGGCACGACACGTACAGCAGCGCGGGCGCGGTCGCATAGCCCGGCACGACGCCCGCGAGCGGCGCGATGAACAGGCACGCGAGGAACAGCACCGCGACGGTGATCGCGGTCATGCCGGTGCGCCCGCCGGCCTGCACGCCGGACGCGCTTTCGATATACGCGGTGGTCGACGACGTGCCGAGCACCGAGCCCGCGACGATCGCGGTGCTGTCCGCGAGCAGCGCCTTGTTGAGGCGGCCCATCTTGCCTTCGACGAGCAGGCCCGCACGGTTCGCGACGCCCATCAGCGTGCCGGTCGCGTCGAACAGCTCGACGAGGAAGAACACCAGGATCACGTTGATCACGCCGGTCGACAGCGCCGCGCCGATGTCGAGCTTGAACAGCGTCGCGTCGATCGACGGCGGCGCGGAGAACACGCCGTGGAATTCGTTGCCGCCGAAGAAGAACGACAGGATCGTGACGCCGATGATGCCGATCAGGATCGCGCCGCGCACGCGCAGGTGGTCGAGCGTGACGATCGTGAAGAAGCCGATGATCGACAGGATCGTGGTCGGCTTGTGCAGGTCGCCGAGCGTGACGAGCGTGGCCGGGCTGCCGACGATCACGCCCGAGGTCTTCAGCGAGATGATGCCGAGGAACAGGCCGATGCCGGCGGTGATCGAGATGCGCAGCGATTTCGGGATGCCGTTGACGATCGCTTCGCGCACGCGGAACAGCGTGACGAGCAGGAACAGGCAGCCGGACATGAACACTGCGCCGAGCGCGGCCTGCCACGTGAAGCCCATTCCCTTGACGACCGTGTACGCGAAGTACGCGTTGAGGCCCATGCCGGGCGCGCATGCGATCGGATAGTTCGCGTACAGCCCCATGATGATCGACGCGAGCGCCGCGACGAGGCAGGTCGCGACGAACACGGATTCCTTCGGCATGCCGGCGTCACCGAGAATCGCGGGGTTGACGAAGATGATGTAAGCCATCGTCAGGAACGTGGTGACGCCCGCGAGTATTTCGGTGCGGAAGTCGGTGCCGGCTTCAGCGAAGCCGAAATACCGCTTGATGGATTCCATGTAGGCGTTTCTCCGGTCGGGTTGTCGTGTTGCTTGTTGCGTTGCTTTGTTGTACCTGCGCAGCCAGCCGGGTACGGCCGGCGTACTGTAACCAGCCACTATTGCGCGACTATCGGCGGATTGTAATAGCCGGGATAGGTCGGACGATATAGTTACGGGGCACGATCGGCGGCTGCGCGCGAACGGGTGGAAAACCCGGCCGCGCGAAGAAGGCGCGCATTTTACCGGTTCGGACGGAAAAGGGCGGAAAACGGTGGAAAACGGGGCGTCGGGGGAGCCGAAGCGGAGGCAACGGTGCCGACATGCGGATGAAACGGAGCGTACGCATGCTGGATGCAAGCCGTGCATGCGCCGCATCGTTCGCGAGCGGCGGGGGCGGGCGTGAACGCGAATGCGAACCGCTTCGTCGATTCGTCAGTCCAGCGCCGCGCGGGCATCGGGCTATGCTGCGCTGAAGCCGTTCCGCACGCAACAGTCATCTCGTGCTGCAACGCGGACTGTGGTTTCTGTGTAAAAGAGTGCAAGACCCCATCGCGTTAACCGGCAACTGTTTCTAGGATAGAGAAACCGTGCATGCGCACCGGGCCGATGGCCGCTAACGCGGGGAGTCGGCGGCCCGTGGAGCGCCCGGTGGTGAAGCACGGCGGCCGTTGCGCGCACGGGCGGCGCGCGGCCGATTGCGATTGCCCGATGCGGGTTCGTCCGTTATCACGGAGGTCAGCATGTTGAACTGGATCAGCCGTTGGGCGTTGCGGCACGCCCCCACGCCGGAGAAAACCGCTGCGTCGATGCTCGTCACGGCACGCATGGAACTGTTCACGGCCGAGCAGCGCGTCATCGATGCGAAATTACAAGCGGATTACTGGCGTACGCGCGTGTCCTTTCTCGAGGAAGTGCAGAGGCAGGGCATCGAACCTTGGGTGAGCGCGCAGCCGTCGCAACGGCCTGAAGTCGAATCCAGTCCGCGCGGCACGGGCCCGCGTCTCGCCGCCAGCACCTGATGGCCGCGCGCGGCGCGCGATTGCTCGCGGCACGCAGCGGCGTGCCGCGTCATTCGATGCGCACCTGCGATGCGCCGCATCGCAGGTGCACGCGTTTCCTCACGTCGCTTACGTCGCTAACGTTGGCATCGCGCGCGCCGCGCGCGTGAAAACAGCCGCCTCATTCCCGACTTCGCCAAGGCCCGCGCAGCATGCGCCGCATCTGCGCGAGCGCGCGTTGCAGCCATCCGCCGCGCATCGCGTACGCGGTCGTGATCGACGCCTCGGCCGGCAGGTCGCCGTCCGTGCTCAGCCAGATGCGTTCGCCGCGCGGGATGCGCAGCACGTCGCCGGGCCGGATCCAGTAATCGTCGACGCTCGTCTGGCGCGTGAGCCACAGCGGCGCATCGTGCGTACGGATTTCGGCGTCGTTCGGCGCGCGCCACGTCAGCGTCTTGCGCGGCGCGACGGCGAAATGAATCACGACGCTCGGCAATGCGATCGCGCCGGGGCGGCGCAGATCGGGACGAACAAACAACGGGCTTGCCTGGTCCATCGTCATCTCCATTCGTTGAGCCGGGCGGATGACGCGCACCAAAACAAAAAGCCTCATCCGTTTCCGGTGAGGCCTTGTGACATGCAGTGCTGCTCTGGATGCTAACGCACAAGCGCCCCCGGTGATTCGCCCGCATGGGCATTCACTCGGCGATTAATCGCAATGGCGATGAGCTTGAACGTAGGCATGCGAACGAGTTTGTCGCGCAGCCGTCGTGTTGTCAACGAAAATTTCGAGATACGTGCGGGTCACGCGTCGCGCTGCGCGAGCCCGTTGACGAGCAGTTCGGACAGCAGGCCGGTCATGCCGTCCGGATGCGTCGCCGCGCGCGCCTTCAGCTGCTCGACGAGTTCCGCGTTGAGCTTGCACGCGAACGGCACGAGCCCTTGTTCCTGGTCGAGCTTGCGCTGCGCGCGGCGGTCGAGCGGCGCCGCCGTTTCGCTGCCCTTGCCGAAACGCGCGGAGCCGGATTGCTTCATCGCGTGCGTCAGCTTGAGCGCCTTGTTTTTCTCGAGATCGGTTTTTTTCATGGCCATCGCGGCACCTCCAGGGAAATGAAGCCGCGATTGTACGCATTTCGGCGCGGGCCGCACGCGCCGCCGCGCGTCACGCGCCCTTCGTCGCCCCCCAGTTGCCGCCGTGCGCGGCCGCCTGCGCGGCCGGCGAGCGCGCGAGATAGGCGAGCGCCTGCTCGGTCGACCCTTCGTGGTGCGGCGTGTAGCTCGGCTTGAAGTAGCGCAGCGCCGCGCCGATCACCTTCCAGAACGACGGCAGATGCCCGCGCCGCGAGCCCTGCCACCACGCCCGCGCGAAACCCGGATAGCGGCCCGCGCCCGGGTCGCGCCGGTACATGAACTTCGCGCCCGTCGTGATGTAGTAGAGCAGCAGCACGATCACGAACGCCATGTGCACGCAGCGCTCCGGATACGTGCCGCCCAGGTGGCGGTAGATGTCGAACGCGACGGTGCGGTGCTCGACTTCCTCCGCGCCGTGCCAGCGCAGCAGGTCGACCATCGTCGGATCGGCGTGGCCTTCGTCGAGCCCGTGCGCGTTGAGCACCCAGTTGCCGAGATAGCCGAAGAAGTGCTCGAGCGACGCGATCACCGCGAGCTGCTGGCGCAGCCAGAACCGCGTATGGCCGATCTTCAGCCCGAGCGGCGCTTCGCCGAGCACGCGCGTGAACAGCCGGTTGAGCTTCTGCGTGAACGGCTTCGTGTCGATCCCGTGGCGGTCGTAATAGTGCTTGAGCACGCCGCCGTGCGAGCGCGAATGCACGGCCTCCTGCCGCAGGAAGCCTTCGGCCTCGTCGCGCAGCCGCGCGTCGGCGATGAGCGGCAACGCCTTGTTGTACACGCGGCAGAACCACAGCTCGCCTTCCGGAAACAGCAGGTTCAGCGTGTTGATGATGTGCGTGCTGCCCGGATCGTTCGGCACCCACGTGACCGGCGTGTCGCTGAAGTCGAACTTCACGTGGCGGGCCTTGATCTTGTGGTATTCGGCGGTAGTGGTCATGTGTGTCTCCCTGTGCGGCGTTGTTGTTGCGTAGTTGCGCCGTCAATGCGATGCCATGCTGACGCGGGCGATCATCCGGCCGAGCCATGGCATGAAGCGGCCGACGAAGCGCAGCGCGTGCGCCTCGGCGCCGACCGCGACGACCGGCCGGTTGCGCAGCACGCCGTCGACCATCGCCTGCGCGACGGTTTCGGGTTTCAGGCCGCGCATCTGGTAGAGCTTCGTCGCGCGCTTGCGCAATCGCGCTTCGTCCTGCGCATCGGCGCCCGCGTATTGCGTCGACGCCATGATTCCGGTTTCCGCGAAGCCCGGGCACACGGCCGTCACGCCGATGCCTTGCTCCGCGAGTTCCGCTCGCATGCATTCGCTGAGCATCAGCACCGCGGCCTTGGTCGTCGCATACGCGGGCAGGTCGCGCGACGGCCCGAAAGCGGCCGCCGACGCGGTGTTGACGATGTGGCCGCCGGTGCCGCGCGCGGCCATCTGCTGCGCGAACAGCCGCGAGCCATGGATCACGCCCCACAGGTTCACGTGCAGGATCCGCGCCCAGTGCGCGGCGCTCGTGTCGAGGATGCCGCCCGCCAAGCCGATGCCGGCGTTGTTGATCACGACGTCCGCGCCGCCGAGCGCGCTGCCGACCCAGCCGGCGAGCGCTTCCATCTCGTCGGCGGAGCCGACGTCGACGCGTTTCGCATGGGCCTGCGCGCCGATCAGCCGGACCAGCAGGGCAGTGCGCTCGGCGCTTGCCGTGTCGATGTCGACCGCGACGATCGTCGCGCCTTCGCGCGCAAACGCCAGCGCCGCGCAGCGGCCGATCCCGCTGCCCGCGCCGGTGACGACCGCGACCTTGCCGCTGAAGCGTCCGCTCGTCGCGCGGCGCCGAGCGTTGGCGAGCGCGGGCGGTTCTTCGCCGCGCTCGACCGCATCGATCAGCTGCTGCGCGAGGCCCGCGAAGCGCGCGGGATCGGCGAGCGGCAGCCAGTGTCCGGCGGCGACTTCGCGACGGTAGTACTGCGGCACCCAGCGCGACAGGTTTTCGGACAGCGCGGGGCTCACGTACTTGTCGCCGAGCGGCACGATCGTCTGCACCGGCGCATGCGCATGGCGCTCGCGCGGCGTGAACAGGCGGCGGAGGAAGTTCGCGCGATAGAGCCGCACGCCGCGCGCGCCGTCGTCGGCCTGCGTCGCGCGCGGCGCGACGCGCGTCTTCTCGACGCGGCGCAACAGGCCCGGCCATGCGCGGCCGAGCCACAGCCGCCAGCTCAACTCCGGAATGAACGGCAGGTGAAACAGGTACACGTACCACGAACGCACGAGCTGGCCGCCGAGCTTGCCGAGCGATGCGGGCGTCGGACGCAGCAGGCGTTCGCGCAGCCAGAAACCGACGTGGTCGAGGCACGGGCCCGAGCACGACGTGTACGACGCGATGCGGCCCGCGAGCCGCGGCTCGGTGACGAATTCCCAGCCCTGGATCGAGCCCCAGTCGTGCGCGATCAGGTGGACGGGGCGGCAGGGGCAGAGCGTGTCGATGACCGCCGTGAAATCGCCGGTCAGCTTCGCGAGCCGGTAGTCGGCGGTGCGCCGGGGCGCGCCCGACAGCCCCGCGCCGCGCACGTCGTAGGCGATCACGTAATGCTGGCGCACGAGCAGCGGCGCGACGTCCTGCCAGACGCTGCTGTTGTCCGGATAGCCGTGCACCAGCACGACCGGTGTGCGGGCCGGATCGCCCCAGGTCCGGACCGCGAGCGTCAGGTCACCCGACGCGACGGCGGTTTCGGTGAAGACGGAATCGAACAGGGCCAGCGGCGCTTCGTCGGAAAGTGGCTGCATCGTGGGTCCGCTCAGGTTCGGAAAAGGGTGGGGCGTCAGGCCGCGACCGCGTGCTCGGCCTGGCGGCGCTGCCAGCGGCGCACGTGCGGCAGGTCGTCGTTGAGCCAGTACGCATCGTCGTCGGTGATCACGAGCAGTTCCTCGAATTTCGCGCCGACGCCCGCGAAGCCCAGGTGCGGCTCGACCGCCCACAGGCCCGGCACCGGCGCATGCTCGGAGCGGCGGTCGATCGACCACAGCGGCGACCAGCCCTGCTGTTTCGCGGCGCGGCCCTGGTCGAGCAGCAGGTTGCGGGTCGCGTTCAGCCCGAAGCGCGCGACGAAGCGCGGCTTCGACAGCTTGTGGATCTTCGCGACGCGATGCGCGAGCACCTTGAACGGATAGGCCTTGTGGCGCGGCTCGACGCCCTGGCGGCGGCACAGCGCGTCGACTTCCTGTGCGACTTCGGCCATCGGCCGGCGCGCCTTGACGAGCCGCACGATCAGCTCGCGGTGGTCCATCAGGTCGTCTTGCAACTGCTCGAGGATCGGGTTCTCGCCGAGGCAATGCGCATAGCCGACGTCGGCGACGATGCCGTCGAGCACCGGCGCGACGTCGAGGATCACCGGCATGTCGGTTTCGAGCTGGCGATTGCTCGGGAAGAACGCGAGATTGAAGCCGCCCATGTGCTTGAGGCCCGAGAAGCCCTCGAACGCGGTGCGCTCGCCGAACCACGCGAACGGCTTGTGCAGCCAGTCGCGCACGCCGTGGTCCTGCAGCCATTCGGCGAGCAGGCGCGCGGCTTCCTTCTCGGTGATGCCGGGGTAGAGCAGGCCGCCGACGGTTTCCACGCAGCGGTACGCGAGCTGCTGGACCGCGCGGAACTGCGGCAGTTCGTCGAGGTGGACTTCCGGCAGGGGATGGTCGGTCATCGTGGCGTCTCCGGTTTCGTACAGGCTTGTCGTCGCTGATCCCGAACACGCCCGCCGGGTGCCGCCGCCGCCGCCGGGTTATTCAGTCAGCTTTAAATGTGCCATTGAACAATGTAAGCATAATAGACGGTTCCGCCGGACGCGCCAGCCCCTGCAGATGAGGATTTCTCCCAATGGAGCGGGGAATTGGAGGGGACGCTCTAGCGCCACGGCCCGCCCGACGCATTGAAACGGGCGGGAGCGGCTTCCGGCGGCGAAGGGGAAGTCAGGAACAAGCGCCGGTCGATTGACCGGCAGGAGAGAGGTTCACGACCCGACGCGCAGCGGACGAGGCGCCCGTCGCCGGGGCCTTGTCCGAACTGCATCGGTGGCTGTCAGCGAAATCGGCGCTGCGTCACTGCCACGTGCGCGGCGAGACGGAGAGCCGCTTGTTCTGCTCGGCAAGCGCCTGGATCAGCCCGTCGACGCCCTTCTGCTGGATGACTTCGTTGAACTGATGCCGGTAGATCTGCACCAGCCACACGCCCATCACGTTCAGGTCGTACACGCGCCAGCCCATCGGCGAACGGTAGAGGCGGTAGTTGATTTCGACGGGTTCGCCGTTGTAGACGGCAATCGTCTTGACGACGGTGTCGGTCGCATCGGCCGGGCCGTGGGACGGCGGATAGCGGAACTCGAGGTTCGGCGTCACGAGCCCGAGCGCGCCCGAATAGGTGTGGATCAACAGTTGCTCGAACTGTTTCTGGATCGCGTCTTTCTGCGCGGGCGTCGTCTTTTTCCAGGACTGGCCCATCGCCAGTTGGGTCGTGCGGCGCAGATCCGTGTACGGCAGGATGTTGCGATTGACGATCTCCACGATTCGCGCGGTGTCGCCCGGCGCGATCGCGCGGGTCCGCATTTCCTCCTGGATTTCCCGCGTGACGGTCTGGATCAGCGACTGGGCGGCGGACTGATCGTCGATATGAACCTCTGCCGTCTCGCAACACGCGGGTGTCGACCAGGCAGTCAATGGCGCGGCCAGAACCAATGCCGTGGCGAACGTAATGATTCGAGCATGTTTCGACATGATTGATCCGACGAGTTGCTGACCTCCTTGAGGATACTAAAAATGTCGTCGGCGGACAGGTTCGTCAAATCAACCTTTGCACGCGGGGTTGGGCGCTCGAGCGCCGCCCCGAACGATTCGGCATGTCGCGGCGGATCAACTCCCTGTCGCATCGTGACGAGACGCTGTCAAATTGCCGCAATATTTTCGCCAGATCATTCGCCACCGTTCCGAAGCCGCCCCGGCTCGACCGGGCGGATGAACCGCCGGTGCACCGCGATGCGCGCCGCGTGTCGAGCAGGGTAGCGACCGAAGTCGAATCGTCAATTCCAAGGAGAGAGACCATGCAGCGCCGCACCTTCCTGAATACCTTTGCCGCGGCAGCCGCCGCGACGTCGCTCGTGCTCAAGGCCGGCACGACCGACGCGAAGAACGCGGCCGCGCCGGCCGCGCTGGACCCGGGCCGCTGGTCGCCGTTCAACGCCGCGCGCCTGCAGGCGGTGCTCGATCGGCATGGCGCGGCGAGCCCGGGCTACGACGCGAAGCGGCGCCCGTATGCGGTGTTCGACTGGGACAACACGTGCATCATGAACGACTGCGAAGAGGCGTTGCTGATGTACCAGATCAACCAGCTTCAGTACAAGCTGACGCCGGACGAGTTCGTCGACGTGATGTGGAAGGACGTGCCGAAGGGCGCGTTCGCGAAGGACTACACGACGGTGGACGGCAAGCCGGTGACGATGGAGGATCTCGCCGCAGATGTCGAGGCCGACTATCGCTGGCTGTACGCGAACTACAAGGGATTCGGCGGCGACAAGAGTCTCGACGAGATTCGCGAGACCGACCAGTTCAAGGATTTCCGCGCGAAGCTGTACTTCATGTACGACGCGATCTGCGACACGCATCCGCTCGAGATCGGCTACAAGTGGATCATCTATTTCTACCGGAACATGACGACCGCCGAACTGCAGGCGATGGCGCAAGCGTCGAACGACCACGGCATCGGCGACGCGCTGCGCAAGGTGAAGTATGAAAGTCCGAAGACGCTGCCGGGCAAGGCAGGCGTCGTCGCCGACACGCATTTTCACGGCATCCGCATTCACGAGGAAATCCGCGGGCTGATGCACACGCTGCGCGCGAACGGCATCGACGTGTACGTGAGCACCGCGTCGCTCGACGACGTCGTGCGCGTGTTCGCCGGCAACCCGAACTACGGTTACGGCGTGCCGCCGGAGAACGTGATCGGCCTGCGTCTCGACATGAAGGACGCCCGCTACGTCAGCCACTACCCGGACGGCTGGCACTTCAACTACGGCCCGGGCAAGACCGTCGGCATTCGCAACGTGCTGGAAGCGAAGAAGGGCTACGGCCCGGTGCTGGTGGCGGGCGACAGCGACGGCGACGCGTGGATGCTGCGCGACTTCAAGGACACGGCGGTCGGCGTGATCGTCAACCGGATGAAGAAAGGCGAGATCGGCGCGGACAGCAAGCTCGCGGCCGCGCAGATCGGCAATCCGGACGCGCGCTTCATCCTGCAGGGCCGCGACGAGCACACGGGCCTGATGATCCCGGACGAGAAGTCGATCAAGTACGGCAAGACGGAGCGCAGGCTGCTGGCGTAACGGCCGTTCGCGCAGCGAGGCGGCCGGAGCGGGCGTGCGGCCTTCGACCGCCGCCCGCGCCCGGTGGCTGCGCTGCGGTTGCGGTGCGTCGCTCCCTCAACGCTCTCGCGACGGCCCGAACCGGTCGAGCACCGCGGTCAGCAGGTCGACCGGCAGCGGAAACACGATCGTCGAGTTCTTGTCGGCCGCGATCGTCGTCAGCGTCTGCAGGTAGCGCAGCTGCATCGCCTGCGGCTGCAGCGCGAGCCGCTGCGCGGCCTGCAGCAGCTTTTCGGACGCCTGCAGCTCGCCTTCCGCGTGGATCACCTTCGCGCGCCGTTCGCGCTCGGCCTCCGCCTGCCGCGCGATCGCGCGCACCATCGTCTCGTTCAGGTCGACGTGCTTGATCTCGACCGTCGATACCTTGATGCCCCACGCGTCGGTCTGCGCGTCGAGCGTCTTCTGGATGTCGGCATTGAGCTGCTCGCGCTCGGCGAGCAGCGCGTCCAGCTCATGTTTGCCGAGCACTGAACGCAGCGTCGTCTGCGCGAGCTGGCTGGTCGCGTCGAAGAAGCGCGCGACCTGGATCACGGCCTTCTCCGGATCGACGACGCGGAAATACACGACCGCGTTCACCTTCACCGACACGTTGTCGCGCGTGATCACGTCCTGCGCGGGCACGTCGAACACGACGGTGCGCAGGTCGATGCGCACCACCTGCTGGACGATCGGGATGATCAGCACGAGCCCCGGCCCCTTCACTTTCCAGAAGCGGCCGAGCATGAACACGACGCCGCGCTCGTATTCGCGGAAGATGCGGATCGACGACGCGACGAGCAGCACGCCGAAGACGATCAGAAGGCTGCTGAAGCCGAACGTATAGCCAATCATTGTTGTTCTCCTTTGCGTTGTTCTCGGGCGAGCGCGGGCGGCGGCTTGTCGTAAAGCGGGGCGACCGTCAGCATCAGCCCCTGGCGGCCCGTGACGCGCACCCGGCAGCCCGCGGCGAGCGGCGCGCTGCACGCGACCCGCCAGCGCTCGCCGCGCACCAGCGCCCAGCCGGCGGCGGACGGCGCGGGGCCGGCGGCCGTTTGCGGCTGGTCGGGCACGAGGCCGTCGTCGAGCACTTCGCCGATGCTGCCGACCATCGCCTCGGCGCCGGTGACGACCGGCCGGCGCCGCGCGCGCAGCGCGAGGCTCGACACGCCGGCCACCAGCAGCCCGCCGGTGAGCCCGAGGCTCGCGATCAGCGGCCACGGAATCCCGTAGCCGGGCACGTCGGTGTCGATCAGCATCAGCGCGCCGATCGTGAACGATGCGATGCCGCCGAAGCCGAGCACGCCGAAGGTCGGCAGGAACGCCTCGGCGACGAGGCACGCGAGGCCCAGCAGCACGAGGCCGAGGCCCGCGTAGCTGATCGGCAGCAACTGCATCGCGAACAGGCCGATCAGCAGGCAGATCGTGCCGACGAGGCCCGGCAGCACGAATCCCGGGTTCGCGAATTCGAAGAACAGCCCGTAGATGCCGAGCGTCAGCAGGATCAGCGCGACGTTCGGATCGGTGATGATCGACAGGAAATGGCTGCGCCAGTCGGGCTCGACGACGACGAGCGGCGCGTGCGCGGTGGCGAGATGCTGCGCGCCGGCGGATGTCGTCACGGTGTGGCCGTCGACCTGGCGCGCGAGGTCGGCCGGGTCCAGCGCGATCACGTCGACGACGTGCTGCGCATGCGCCTCGTTCGCCGACAGGCTGACCGCTTCGCGCACCGCGCGCTCCGCCCAATCGGCATTACGGCCGCGCAGCTGCGCGAGGCCGCGGATGTAGGCGGCCGAATCGTGCATCACCTTGCGGGCCTCGGTCGATTGCGTGTCGCTCGGCAGCGTGCCGGACGCGCCCGATGCGGGCGACGTGGGCGACGTGGGCGATGCTCCGCCGGTCGGCGACGGCGGGGCGCCCCCGGGCGCGCCGCCGATGCCGAACTGGACCGGCGACGCCGCGCCGAGGTTGGTGCCCGGCGCCATCGCCGCGACGTGGCTCGCGTACACGATGTAGGTGCCCGCGCTCGCCGCGCGCGCGCCGCTCGGCGCGACGAACGCGGCGACCGGCACCGGCGAGCCGAGGATCGCCTTGATGATCACCCGCATCGACGAATCGAGGCCGCCCGGCGTGTCGAGCTGCAGGATCGCGAGCGGCGCGCGCTCCTTCGCCGCGCGCTCGAGCGAGCGGATGATGAAATCGGCGCTGGCCGGCCCGATCGCGCCGTTGACCGGGATCACGATGATGGGCGGACGGGCCGCGGGCGCGGGCGCGTTCGCGGCACGCGGCGCCGCGGCGATCGCACAGACGACGAGCAGCGCCGCAAACAGCGCGGCGCGCGCGACCCGCGTCGACAGCGGGTGGTGGGCATGTCGGCCCGACGCGTCGTGCGTCGGCAGATGCCAATGGCGTTGAAAGCGCATCGGGGCGTCCGGGCGGCGCGCGGTTGCACGCTGTCCGGCCCGCAGGAAGGGCGCTGGCCCGATGTTTAAAGAGTAGGCGGTTTCTGCGGAAAGCGCGATGGCGGGGCCGGAGTGGCGCACGCCGTATGCCCCTGGCCGCGCACCCCTGGCCGGGCGCCCCTAGCCGGGCGCCCCTAGCCGGGCGCCCCTAGCCGGGCGCCACGAAATCAGCGCGCGTCGCCCCCGCGCGCCAGCGCCTCGTCGCGAAACTCGGCCGGGCTGCGCCCGCTCCACTTGCGGAACGCGCGGTAGAACGCGCTCGGCTCGGCGAAGCCGGCCGCCGCGGCGACGTCGGCGATCGTGCGCGCCGGATCGGCGAGCGCCTCGAACGCGAGATCGCGCCGCAGCGCGTCCTTGATCGACTGGTACGCGTGGCCTTCCTGGTGCAGCTTGCGGCGCAGCGTCGCCTCGGCCACGTGCAGCCGCACGGCCATCCCGGCCGCGCCGGGCCACGCGGCGGGCGGCATCCCGCGCAGCACCGCGCGCACGCGCTGCGCGAGCGCGTTCGGGTTGCGGTACTTGACGATGAAGCTGGCCGGCGCGTTGCGCAGGAAGGTCTTCAGCGTCTTCGCGGTCTGCACGACCGGCAGCGTCGCGAATTCGGGATCGAAATCGACATACGAATCGGGCTCGTTGAAGCGCATGTCGTCGCAGAACATCGACGGGTATTCGTGCTCGGCGGGCGGCGTGTCGCAGCGGAAGCACGCGGCGAGCAGCGGGATGCGCCGGCCGATCAGCCAGCAGGTGAGCCCGTAGACGATGATGAAATAGGTCGCGTACGTGAACATCGCGGGCGTCGCGCCGTTGTTGCGGTGCACGAAGCGCAGCCGCACGCGCTGCGGGTTCGCGTCGAGCTCCGCGTGCAGGTCGTCGAGCACGCAGTGCATGAAGTTCACCGCGCGCGCCATCGCGTGCAGGCCGTCGCGCGCCGACAGCGCCGCCTGGCTCATCGCGATGAAGCTGCCGCTGCGCATCGGGTGGCGGTCCTGGCCGAAGAACTCGTCGTCGAGCGTGCGCGCGATCGCGTTCCACAACGCGCCGTACTGCTGCGCGGACACCCGCGCGCGCGGCTGCTCGAGCAGCGCGGGCGGGATGCCGGCCTGCGCGAGCAGCGGCTCGGCCGCGACGCCGCGCCGTGTCGCGAGCGCGACGCTGTACGCGACGAGACTGATCGCGATGGTTCCCTTTTCTTCTTGCTTCATCGACGGCGCCGCTATGGCAAAAACGCTCAGTGTAAATGAGCGGTGCGAGCATCGAACAGTCGTGCACGGTTGCCTACACTTGATTCATCGAAAACACATCGCGGCCGCGCTTCGCCGGCCGCCGGGAGACGGCAGCGCCATGGACGAGCTTTACACCGAAGACCAGCGGATGATCCGCGACGCGGCGCGCGCTTTTGCCACCGAGGTGCTGGCGCCGAACGCCGCGCAGTGGGACCGCGACGCACACCTGCCGGACGCGGTCGTCGCGCAGCTCGGCGAGCTGGGCCTGCTCGGGATGATCGTGCCGCAGGAGCTGGGCGGCGCGTATACGGATTACGTCGCGTATGCGCTCGCGATGGAGGAAATCGCCGCGGGCGACGCCGCGTGCGCGACGATGATGAGCGTGCACAACTCGGTCGGCTGCGGGCCGATCCTGGGCTTCGGCACGCCTGCGCAGAAGGAGCGCTGGCTCGCCGACATGGCGGCCGGCCGCACGATCGGCGCATTCTGCCTGACGGAGCCGCAGGCCGGCTCCGAGGCGCACAACCTGCGCACCCGCGCGGAGCTGCGCGACGGCAAGTGGGTGCTGAACGGCGCGAAGCAGTTCGTGACCAACGGCCAGCGCGCGGGCATCGCGATCGTGTTTGCCGTCACCGATCCGGACGCCGGCAAGCGCGGCATCTCCGCGTTCCTGGTGCCGACCGACACGCCGGGCTTCATCGTCGGCAAGCCGGAGAAGAAGATGGGCATCCGCGCGTCGGACACCTGCCCGATCACGTTCGAGAACTGCGCGATTCCCGAGGAGAACCTGCTCGGCGCGCGCGGCGAAGGGCTGAAGATCGCGCTGTCGAACCTCGAAGGCGGCCGCATCGGCATCGCCGCGCAGGCGCTCGGCATCGCGCGCGCCGCGTTCGACAAGGCGCGCCGCTATGCGGGCGAGCGCGTGCAGTTCGGCAAGCCGCTCGCCGAGCACCAGGCGATCCAGCAGAAGCTCGCTGACATGGCGACGCAGATCAACGCCGCGCGCCTGCTCGTGCATCACGCGGCGAAGCTGCGCACGGCCGGGCTGCCGTGCCTGTCGGAGGCGTCGCAGGCGAAGCTGTTCGCGTCGGAGATGGCCGAGCGCGTGTGTTCGGACGCGATCCAGATTCACGGCGGATACGGCTATCTCGCCGATTACGAAGTCGAGCGTCATTACCGCGACGCGCGCATCACGCAGATCTACGAGGGAACCAGCGAAGTGCAACGGATGGTGATCGCGCGGCAGCTTTGATGTCGCGCCGGTTGCCTGGTGACAGCAGCCAGCCCCAGAGACCGAAAAACGGCCGGGGCATCGCGGAGCGCGGGGGCCTCGAGCCCGCCGCGCTGCGCAACCTGGATGGAGACAATTCGATGACGGCACAGGCTTTCCTGAACGCACGCGACTTTCTGCTGCGCCATCGCACCGACTACGAAACCGCGTACCGCGATTTCCAGTGGCCGACGCTCGACCATTTCAACTGGGCGCTCGATTATTTCGACGTGATGTCGCACGGCAACGACCAGCCCGCGCTGTGGATCGTCGACGCGGCGACGGGCAATGGCGACCCGTATTCGTTCGCGCAGATGTCCGAGCGGTCGTCGCGGATCGCGAACTGGCTGCGCGGCATCGGCGTCGTGCGCGGCGACCGGATCCTGCTGATGCTGCCGAACCGCGTCGAATTGTGGGACGCGATGCTCGCCGCGATGAAGCTCGGCGCGGTCGTGCTGCCCGCGACCACGCAACTGTCCGCCGACGACGTGCGCGACCGCGTGCAGATCGGCGGCGCGAAATACGCGATCGTCGACGAGAACGAAACCGCGAAATTCGAGCAGCCTGACCTCGGCCTCGCGCAGCGGATCGTCGCCGGCGCGCCGCGCGACGGCTGGCTCGCGATGAACGACGGCTACGCGGCGCCGGCCGCGTTCGAGCCGGACGGGCTCACGCACGCGAGCGATCCGATGCTGCTGTATTTCACGTCGGGCACGACGTCGAAGCCGAAGCTCGTCGAGCACACGCACCGCACGTACCCGGTCGGCAGCCTGTCGACGATGTACTGGGTCGGCCTGCAGCCGGGCGACATCCACTGGAACATCAGCTCGCCCGGCTGGGCGAAGCACGCGTGGAGCTGCTTCTACGCGCCGTGGAACGCGCAGGCGTGCGTGTTCGCGTTCAACTACGCGCGCTTCGAGCCGAAGGTCGTGCTCGACGCGCTCGTCAAGCACCAGGTGACGACGCTGTGCGCGCCGCCGACCGTCTGGCGCATGCTCGTGCAGCAGCCGCTCGCGTCGTTCGACGTGAAGCTGCGCGAGATCGTCGGCGCGGGCGAGCCGCTGAACCCGGAAATCATCGAGCGCGTGAAGAAGGCGTGGGGCATCACGATCCGCGACGGCTACGGCCAGACCGAGACCACCTGCCTGATCGGCAACTCGCCGGGCCAGCCGGTCGTCGCCGGTTCGATGGGCCGCCCGATGCCCGGCTACCGGATCGAACTGCTCGACCCGGACGGCGCGCCGGTGAGCGAAGGCGAGGTCGCGCTGCCGGTCGGCGCGGGCGTCGAGCGCCCGGTCGGCCTGATGACGGGCTACGCGAACAACCCCGACGCGACCGCGCATGCGATGCGCGACGGCCACTACCGCACGTCCGACATCGCGATGCGCCGCGACGACGGCTACTTCGTCTACATCGGCCGCGCGGACGACGTGTTCAAGTCGTCCGACTACCGGCTGAGCCCGTTCGAGCTGGAGAGCGTGCTGATCGAGCATCCGGCGATCGCGGAGGCGGCGGTCGTGCCGAGCCCGGACCCGCTGCGGCTCGCGGTGCCGAAGACCTTCATCGCGCTGCGCCAGGGCTACGAGGAAAGCCCGGCGCTGGCGCTCGAGATCTTCCGCTTCTCGCGGGAGAAGCTCGCGCCGTACAAGCGCATCCGCCGCCTGCAGTTCGCGGAATTGCCGAAGACGATCTCCGGCAAGATCCGCCGCGTCGAGCTGCGCCGCCGCGAGATCGAGCGCGGCGACGACACGAGCGCGCGGATGCCCGGCGAGTACTGGGAAGAGGATTTTGCTGCCGAACTGAAATGACCTGAGCGCGGGCCGCGCGAGTCGCGCTGCCCGCCGATGCATCGAACCGGCCGCCTGTGCGCGACGTCGCGCGGCGGCACTCCCAAGGAGAGTCAAACGATGAATGCGAATCCGACGCCCCAGGCGGGGCAAGACGTGCCGACGGTCAAGCTGTTGATCGACGGCGAATTCGTCGAATCGAAGACGCACGAGTGGCGCGCCATCATCAATCCGGCCACGCAGGACGTGCTTGCGCGCGTGCCGTTCGCGACCGTCGCCGAAGTCGACGCGGCCGTGCAGGCCGCGCAGGCGGCGTTCGCGTCGTGGAAGAACACGCCGATCGCCGCGCGCATGCGCATCATGCTGAAGTTCCAGGATCTCGTGCGCGCGAACCAGCAGCGGATCGCGAAGACGCTGACCGCCGAGCAGGGCAAGACGCTGCCGGACGCGGAAGGCGACATCTTCCGCGGCCTCGAAGTGGTCGAGCACGCGTGCTCGGTCGGCACGCTGCAGCTCGGCGAATTCGCGGAGAACGTTGCGGGCGGCGTCGACACCTACACGCTGCGCCAGCCGCTCGGCGTGTGCGCGGGCATCACGCCGTTCAACTTCCCCGCGATGATTCCGCTGTGGATGTTCCCGATGGCGATCGTGTGCGGCAACACGTTCGTGCTGAAGCCGTCGGAGCAGGACCCGCTGTCGACGATGCAGCTCGTCGAGCTCGCGATCGAGGCCGGCGTGCCGAAGGGCGTGCTGAACGTGGTGCACGGCGGCAAGGAGGTCGTCGACGCGATCTGCACGCATCCGCTCGTGAAAGCGATCTCGTTCGTCGGCTCGACCGCGGTCGGCACGCACGTGTACCAGCTCGGCAGCGCGAACGGCAAGCGCGTGCAGGCGATGATGGGCGCGAAGAACCACGCGGTGGTGCTGCCCGACGCGAACCGCGAACAGACGATCAACGCGCTCGTCGGCGCCGGGTTCGGCGCGGCGGGGCAGCGCTGCATGGCGACGTCGGTCGCGGTGCTGGTCGGCGAGGCGCGCGACTGGCTGCCCGATCTCATCGAGAAGGCGAAGCTGCTGAAGGTCAACGCAGGAGCCGAGGCCGGCACCGACGTCGGCCCGGTCGTGTCGAAGACCGCGAAGGAACGCATCCTGTCGCTGATCGAAGCGGGTGTGAAGGAGGGCGCGAAGCTCGAGCTCGACGGCCGCGGCGTGACGGTGCCCGGTTACGAGAGCGGCAACTTCGTCGGCCCGACGATCTTCTCCGGCGTGAAGACCGACATGTCGATCTACACGCACGAGATCTTCGGCCCGGTGCTCGTCGTGCTCGAAGCCGAATCGCTCGACGACGCGATCGCGCTCGTCAACGCGAACCCGTTCGGCAACGGCGTCGGGCTGTTCACGCAGAGCGGCGCGGCCGCGCGCAAGTTCCAGAGCGAGATCGACGTCGGCCAGGTCGGCATCAACATCCCGATCCCGGTGCCGGTGCCGTACTTCAGCTTCACCGGGTCGCGCGGCTCGAAGCTCGGCGACCTCGGCCCGTACGGCAAGCAGGTCGTGCAGTTCTATACGCAGACGAAGACGGTCACCGCGCGCTGGTTCGACGACGACACGACGGCCGGCCCGGTGAACACGACGATCCGTCTGCACTAAACAAGGGGCTGAAAAATGAAGATCGGTTTTATCGGCCTCGGCCACATGGGCGCGCCGATGGCGCTGAACCTGCTGAAGGCCGGCCATGAAGTGCATGTGTTCGACCTCAGCGCCGATGCGCTGCGCGCGCTGCAGGACGCGGGCGCGCAGGCGGCCGGCTCGCCGCGCGACGCGGCGGCCGGCGCGGAAATCGTGATCACGATGCTGCCGGCAGCGCCGCACGTGCGCTCGGTGCTGACCGGCGAGCAAGGCGTGCTGGCCGGGCTCGGCGCGGGCGCGATCGTGATCGATTCGAGCACGATCGACCCGGCGAGCGCGCAGGCGTTCGGCGCGCTCGTGCGCGAGCACGGCGGCGCGTTCGTCGATGCGCCGGTGTCGGGCGGCACCGGCGGCGCGGCGGCCGGCACGCTGACCTTCATGGTCGGCGGCAGCGACGCGGATTTCGAACGCGTGCAGCCCGTGCTCGCGGGGATGGGCAAGAACATCGTCCATTGCGGCGCGACCGGGATGGGGCAGGTCGCGAAGGTCTGCAACAACCTCGTGCTCGGCATCTCGATGGCGGCCGTGTCGGAGGCGATGTCGCTCGGCGTCGCGCTCGGCATCGACCCGAAGGTGCTCGCGGGCATCGTCAACACGTCGACGGGCCGCTGCTGGAGCTCGGACACGTACAACCCGTATCCGGGCGTGATCGGCACCGCGCCGTCGTCGCGCGGCTACACGGGCGGCTTCGGCACCGACCTGATGCTGAAGGACCTCGGCCTCGCGAACGACGCGGCGAAGCAGGTGCGCCAGCCCGTCTATCTCGGCGCGCTCGCGCAGCAGCTGTACCAGACGATGAGCAGCCGCGGCGACGGGCAGCTCGATTTCTCGGCGGTGATCCGCCTCTACCAACCGACCCCGAAGAAGGACGCGTGATGATCGAACTGGACTTCGTCGACGACGGCGCGATCGCGTTGGCGACGCTCAAGCGGCCGCCCGCGAACGCCTTTACCGCCGACGGCCTGCGGCAGCTGCAGGAGACCGTCGGCGCGCTCGACGCGAACCCGCGCGTGCGCGCGCTCGTGATCACCGGCGACGGCCCGAAATTCTTCAGCGCGGGCGCGGACCTCAACACGTTCGCCGACGGCGACCCGGCGGTCGCGCGCGCGATGGCCACGCGTTTCGGCTCGGCGTTCGAGACGCTCTCCGACGCGCGCTTCGTGACGATCGCGGCGATCAACGGCTATGCGATGGGCGGCGGGCTCGAATGCGCGCTCGCGTGCGACCTGCGCATCGCGGAGACGCATGCGCAGATGGCGCTGCCCGAGCCGTCGGTCGGGCTGCTGCCGTGCGGGCTCGGCACGCAGACGCTGCCCTGGCTCGTCGGCGAAGGCTGGGCGAAGAAGATCATCCTGGCCGGCGTGCGCGTCGACGCGGCGACCGCGCTGCGGATCGGCCTCGTCGAGGACGTGGTCGACACGGGAGCCGCGCGCGACGCGGCGCTCGCGCTGGCGCGCAACGTCGTGCGGCAGAGCCCGCACGCGGTCGCGTACAGCAAGGAGCTGATCGGCCTCGCGAGACGCGGCGTGCCGCGCAGCGCGGCGCTCGCGGTCGAGCGCGAGCGCTTCGTCGACCTGTTCGACACGAACGACCCGCGCGAAGGCGTGGCCGCGTTTCTCGGCAAGCGCGCGCCGCAGTGGCACCCCGATGGAGAGCAAGACCGATGAGCACGCCGATCACGACGCATGACGCGTTTGCCGATGCGGCGCCCGAGGTGCTGTGTCGCGTGCTGAACCGCGTGGCGCTGATCACGCTGAACCGGCCGGCCGCGCTCAACGCGCTGTCGCACGGGATGGTGCGCGAGCTGGCGGCACTGCTGGAGCGTTGCCGCGCCGACGACCAGATCGTTGCCGTCGTGCTGCGCGGCGCGGGCGAGAAGGGCTTCTGCGCGGGCGGCGACGTGCGCGCGCTTTACAGGAGCGCCGCGCAGTGCGACGCGTGGCTGCCGTTCTTCGTCGACGAATACCGGCTCGACTACGCGATCCATACGTTCCCGAAGCCGGTCGTCGCGCTGATGGACGGCATCACGATGGGCGGCGGCATGGGGCTGGCGCAGGGCGCGGCGCTGCGGGTCGCGACCGAGCGCAGCAAGATCGCGATGCCGGAGACGCGCATCGGCTTCGTGCCGGACGTCGGCGCGACGCATTTCCTCGCGCGGATGCCGGTCGAGCTGGAGCTGTACGTGGGGCTGACGGGCGCGACGCTGTCCGGCGCGGATGCACTCGCCGCGAAGCTCGCGGACCTGTGCGTGCCGTCGTCGTGGCTCGACACGTTCGAGACGCGCATCGAGAACCTCAAATGGGACAGCGACGTGCTCGCCGCGCTGCGCCGGGTGTTCGAGCCGCCGTGCAACGTCGTGCCGCATGCGGCGCTCGACACCCAGCTGCCATGGATCGTGCGCCACTTCGACAAGCGCTCGACGGTCGAGCGGACCGTCGCGACGCTCACGCAGGAACTCGGGCGCGAAGAGCTGTCGCGCGAGCATCGCCAGTGGCTGCAGGCGACGCTCGACGCGCTGCTCGGCCATTCGCCGACGATGCTCGCGGTGACGCGCGAGGCGCTGCTGCGCGGCCGCCAGATGACGCTGGCCGAATCGCTCCGGATGGAGCTCGGCATCGTCGCGCGTTCGATCGAAGAGGGCGATTTCCGCGAAGGCGTGCGCGCGCATCTCGTCGACAAGGACCGCAAGCCGCGCTGGGCGCCGGCGTCGCTCGTCGAACTGCGCGCCGAACGCGTGCGGCATTTCCTCACGTCGCCGTGGAAGCTCGCCGCGCATCCGCTCGCCGAGCTGGGCAACGCGTGACGTGAATGCACGCCGCGCTGCGTGCATTGACGACGGGGCCGCGCAACGCGGCCCCGTCGTCGTTCAATCCCCGATCATCGACGGAATCGCCGCGGCGAGCGCGTCGATCGCGCAGCGCGTCTTGCGCGGCAGGTAGCGCGTCTGCGGCCAGACTGCGTGGACGTCGCCGGTCTCGACGAAACACCGGTCCATCACGACCGCCAGCTCGCCGCGGCGCACGTGGTGCGCAAGCAGCCAGCTCGGCAGCCACGCAATCCCGAAACCCGATATCGCCGCCGCCGCGATCGCCTGCACGTCGTCGAAGCTGAGCTGATGCCGCAAGTCGATGCGCGTCGGCGTGCCGTCCGGCGCGCGCAGGTCCCACGGCTGCGGCACGCCCGCGCGCGAGTACGCGATCGTCCGGTGATCCTTCAGCGCGTCGAGCGTCGTCGGCATGCCGAAGCGGGCCAGGTACGACGGCGCCGCGCCGAGGCTGCCGTGCTGCGTGCCGAGCCGGCGCGCCGCGAGGCTCGTGCTGTCGGGCAGCTTGCCGATCCGCACCGCGAGGTCGAAGCCTTCCTCGACGAGATCGACGAAGCGGTCGGAAATCGCCACGTCGATCCGCAGGTGCGGATACGCGTGCGCGAGATCGAGCAGCACGGGCGTCACGCAATGGTGACCGAACGCGAGCGGCACGCTCACGCGCAGCCGCCCGCGCGGCTCGTGGCGGCCGCAGTCGAGGTCGGCCTCCGCGGCTTCCAGCTCCGCGAGCGCGCGCACGCAGCGGTCGTAGTACGCCTGGCCGTCGTCGGTCAGGCTCTGGCTGCGCGTGGTCCGCTGCAGCAACCGCGCACCGAGCCGCTTCTCCAGCCGCGCGATCGCCTTGCCGACCGCCGAGCGCGTCATGTCGAGCCGCTCCGCCGCGAGCGCGAAGCTGCCGGATTCGACCACCTGCACGAAGGTCGTCACGCCGTCGAGTCGGTCGGTCATGGTGCGATGTTGCCGATTGGTTCCTGATGGTCCCGAGTCATGAGAAATGGATGCCTCAATGGGGAGTGAAATTCTCACTATAGTACCGACTCCCGTTCATCGCGTGCGACGCCGCAGGCCGCGCGCAGCGAACGCCTGCCACGAACCTGGAGGCGTCGCCGTCCGGCCGCCGGGCAACGACGCGACATCGCATGACGCAATCCGACACCCGACGAAATGCGGTCGCACTCGCGGCCGTCTGCCTCACTTCCCTGATGTTCGGCCTCGAGATCTCGAGCGTGCCGGTGATCCTGCCGACGCTCGAGGACGTGCTGCACGGCGACTTCAACGGCCTGCAGTGGATCATGAACGCGTACACGATCGCCTGCGCGACGGTGCTGATGGCGGCGGGCACGCTCGCGGACCGTTTCGGCCGCAAGCGCGTGTATGTCGCGGGCACGCTGCTGTTCGGCGCGACGTCGCTGTTGTGCGGGTTCGCGCCGAACGTGCCGGTGCTCGTCGCGGGCCGGCTGCTGCAGGGCGCGAGCGGCGGCGCGATGCTGACCTGCCAGATCGCGGTGCTGTCGCACCAGTTCCGCGAGGGCCGCGAGCGCGGCCGCGCGTTCGGCGTGTGGGGGATCGTGTTCGGGATCGGGCTCGGCTTCGGGCCGATCGTCGGCGGCGCGATCGTCGCGGTCGCGAGCTGGCCGTGGGTGTTCCTCGTGCATGCGCCGCTCGCGGCTGTCGCGCTCGCGCTGATCGGCGGCGCGGTGCGCGAGTCGCGCGATCCGCACGCGGGCACGCTCGATGTCGCGGGCATCGTCACGCTGTCGCTCGCGCTGCTCGGCCTGTCGTTCTACATCACGCAGAGCGCCGAGATCGGCCTGACCAGCGCGACCGGGCTCGCGGTGCTCGGTGCGACCGCGCTGGCGCTGGCGTGTTTCGTGGTCGCCGAGCGCCGCAGCGCGCGCCCGATGTTCGATTTCTCGGTGTTCCGGATCCGCGCGTTCACGGGCGCGATCTTCGGCTCGATGGGGATGAACTTCAGCTTCTGGCCGTTCATGATCTACCTGCCGATCTACTTCCAGGTCGCGCTCGGCTACGACAGCGTGACGGCCGGCCTCGCGCTGCTTGCGTACACGCTGCCGACGCTGGTCGCGCCGCCGGTCGGCGAGCGGCTCGCGCTGCGCTACGGGCCGGGCGTCGTGATTCCGGGCGGGCTCTTCACGATCGCGGCGGGCTTCGCGCTGATGCGGGTCGGCAGCGCGGCCGCGCACGCCGACTGGCTGACGATGCTGCCCGGCTGCCTGATCGCGGGCCTCGGGCTCGGCCTGACGAACACGCCGGTCACCAACACGACGACGGGCGCGGTGCCGAGCGCGCGTGCCGGGATGGCGTCCGGCATCGACATGAGCGCGCGGATGATCTCGGTCGCGCTGAACATCGCGATGATGGGCTTCGTGCTGGTCGCGGGGATCGTGTCGGGCCTGAAGGCGAGCGTCGGCGGCGCGGTCGGCGATGCAGCGCTCCGTGGGCTCGCGCAGGAGATCGCGGCCGGCCGCACCGAAGGGTGGCGCGCGCTGGCCCCGGCGCTGGCGCAAGCCGATCCGACCGGCGCGGCGCTGCATGCGGCGCTCGTGCACGGGTTCGGGTGGGTGATGGTGTATGGCGCGGTGGGCGTCGCGGTGCTGGCGACGGCGAGCGTCGTCGCGTTCGCACCGGCGCGGCGGCGCACGGCGGTCGCGGAATGACGATTGCGGGCGGCGTGGCCGTCGCGCCGCAACCGATTGCTACGCGCCGCCGCCGAGCGCCCGATACAGCGTCATCTGGTTGTTGAGCCGGTTCAGCCGGTTCAGCGATTCGGCGCTCTGCGCGTCACGCAGCCGCTGCTGCTGGTCGAGCCACGGCTGCACGTCCGTCGCGCCGGCGGCGAACCGCGCGGCGGCGAGCGTTTCCGCGCGCTGCGCCTGCGCGAGCGACAGCGTGCGCTGTTCCGCCTCGCGTTCGAGCTGCACGCGCGCAGACAGCGCGTTCTCGACCTCGGCCAGCGCCGAATAGAGCCGCTGGCGGAAACCGACGACCGCTTCCTGGTACTGCGTCTGCGACACCTTGATCTGCAGCTGCATCGTGTTCCACTGGATGAACGGCAGCGCGAGCCCGAGCCCGAGCGTGCCGATCGGGTTCGCGAGCACGCGCTCGAGGCTCGTGCTCGACGTGCCGACGTTGCCCGTCAGCGTGAAGGTCGGATAGAAGCTCGTGCGGGTCGCGTCGACGTTCGCCAGCGATTCGCGCAGCCGGAATTCCGCCGCACGCAGGTCCGGGCGCCGGCCGAGCAGGTTCGCGGGCAGGCCGGCCGCGACCGCCGGGAGCGGCCCGTCGGGCAGCGTCGGCGGTTCGGCGGCGCTCTGCTGCGGCGGCCGGTCGAACAGGATCGCGAGCGCGTGGCGG
Source organism: Burkholderia ubonensis subsp. mesacidophila (assembly GCF_002097715.1). NCBI lineage: Bacteria > Pseudomonadati > Pseudomonadota > Betaproteobacteria > Burkholderiales > Burkholderiaceae > Burkholderia > Burkholderia ubonensis. The sequence continues at coordinate 2,553,040 of NZ_CP020738.1, read as the reverse complement.
TTTTCGGTGCGCTGCTGGAGCAACTGCGTCTGCGCGGCCCGCTGCGCGGCGAGGCTCTGCTCGGCCTGCGCAAGATCGAGCCCGGAGGTCGCGCCGGCCGCGTGGCGCGAGCGCACCAGCGCGACCGTGCGCGCCGCATACGCGATGTTCGCGTCGCCGAGCGCGATCTGCCGGTTCAGGTAGCCGATCTGCCAGTACAGCGCGGCCGTCGTGCCGATCAGCGACAGCCGCGCGGCTTCGCGGTCGGCCTCGGTCGCGTCGGCTTCCCAGCGCGCGGCGTCGCGCAGCGCGGCGAGCCGGCCCCACAGATCGAGCTCGTAGCTCAGCGTGCCGGTGACGCCGCTCGCGCGGCTCATCTGGTGCGTATCGAGCGTGCGCGACACGCTGCCGTTCGCGCCGAGCGTGACGCCGGGCGTCAGGTTCGTGTCGGCGAGCCCGGCCTGCAGCCGCGCGCGGTACACGCGGATCGCCGCGATCGCGAGGTCGTTGTTGGTGCGCAGCGCGTCGTCGATCAGGCGGTCGAGCACCGGGTCGCTGAAGCTGCGCCACCAGTCCACGGGCGCGTTGGGCGCGCTTGGCGGCACGGGCGATTCCCAGTGGGCCGGCATCGTGACCGGGGGCAGCGGCTGGTTGCGCGTGGCCGCGCAGCCGGCGGCGAGCGCGGCGGCGCAGGCGAGTGCGCCCAGGCGGCGGATCGGGTGGGGCAGGGTCATAGGCATGTTTCGTCAGTCCCGCGCGAGCGCATCGATCGGATCGAGCCGCGACGCGTTGCGCGCCGGCATGAAGCCGAACACGACGCCGGTGAGCGTCGAGCACAGGAACGCGGTGGCGATCGCGCCGGCGGAGAACACCATCTTCCATTGGTCGACGAACATCGAGAACAGGAGGCCGACGCCGAACGACAGCGCGATCCCGACCGCGCCGCCCAGCAGGCAGACCAGCACGGCCTCGACGAGGAACTGCTGCAGGATGTCGGTCTGGCGCGCGCCGACCGCCATCCGGATGCCGATCTCGCGGGTGCGCTCGGTGACCGACACGAGCATGATGTTCATCACGCCGATCCCGCCGACCACCAGCGAAATGACCGCGATCAGCGACAGCAGCAGCGTCAGCGACCGGCCGGTCTTCTCGACCGTCTTCACGACGCTGTCCATGTTGTACGTGAAGAAGTCCTTGCGCCCGTGCCGCTGGGCGATCAGCTTCGTCAGGCTCTGCTCGGCGGCCTGGCTCGGCTGGCCGGCGCGCACGCGCACGGTGATGCTGTCGACATGCTGCTGGCCGAACAGGCGTCCGCTCGCGGTCGTGTACGGCACCCACGCGTTCAGGCTCTTCACGTCGCCGAACGCGCTTTTCTTGTCGGCCACGACGCCGATCACGACGCACGGCAGATTGCCGATCAGGATCACTTCGCCGAGCGGATTCGGGCGCGCGCCGAACAGCTTGCGCCGCGTGTTCTGGTCGATCACCGCGACCTGCGCCTGGCGGCGCACCTCGTCCGCGCCGAACGCGACGCCCAGCGCCAGCTTCATCCCGCGCACCTGGAAGAACCGCTCCCCGACGCCGCTGACGAGCGCGTTGACGTCGACGTTGCGATAGCGCAGCAACTGCGTGCGGGACGTTTCGGGCGTCGCGCTGTCGACATACGGCTGCTCGGCCAGCGCGGCGACGTCGGCGGGCACGAGCGTCTGGATCGCGTCCGCGCGGCTGTCGCCCCAGTCGAGGCCCGGATACAGGTTGATGGTGTTCGTGCCCATGCTGCCGATCTCGTCGAGCATGTAGCGCTTCGCGCCTTCGCCGATCGCGACGATCGATACGACCGACGTGATGCCGATGATGATGCCGAGCATCGTCAGCACCGTGCGCAGCCGGTGCGACACGAGCGCGCGCCACGCCATCCGGAATGCCTCCGCGAAACGGCCGGCGCCGGCCGACAGGCGGCGCGCGGGCTGCGCGGGTCGTGCGGCGGCGACGGCGAGCGCCGGGTCGGCGTTGGCGCCGGCGTGCGCGAGCAGCACGGGTGTCGCGTGCCACGCGGTATCCGGCTCCGCCGCCGTGTCGGCGGCTGCGACGGTGTGCGGATTCGACCGGTCCGCGACGATCTCGCCGTCGCGGATCTCGACGATGCGGCGCGCGTGCCGGGCGACGTGTTCGTCGTGCGTGACGATGATCACCGTGTGGCCGAGCGCGTTCAGCTCGCGCAGGATGCGGATGACTTCCTCGCCGCTTTTCGAGTCGAGCGCGCCGGTCGGCTCGTCGGCCAGGATCACTTCGCCGCCGTTCATCAGCGCCCGCGCGATGCTCACGCGTTGCTGCTGGCCGCCCGACAGCTGGCTCGGCCGGTGGTCTTCGCGGTCCGCGAGCCCGAGGCGCGCGAGCAGGCGCTGCGCGCGTGCGCGGCGCTCCGCCGGCGCGCTGCCGGCGTAGATCGCCGGCATCTCCAGGTTGGCGACCGCGCTCAGGTGCGGCAGCAGGTGATAGCGCTGGAAGATGAAGCCGAAGCGCTCGCGGCGCAGCTGCGCGAGTTCGTCGCCGTCGAGGGTTCGGGTCTCGCGTCCGCCGACCGTGTAGCTGCCGGCGCTCGGATGGTCGAGACAGCCGAGAATGTTCATCAGCGTCGACTTGCCGGAGCCCGACGCGCCGACGATCGCGACGATCTCGCCGGCGTCGATCGACAGGCTGACGTTCTTCAGCACCACGACGTCCCGGTCGCCGGCGGGGAAGCGCCGCGTGACGTCGGTCAGCTGCAGCAGCGGCCGCGACATCGTCACGCTCCCGGCGCCGACGCGGCGAGCGCGTCGGCGTCGGCGTCGCCGATCACGACCTGCTCGCCTTCCTTCAGGCCAGCCAGCACCTCGACCTTCACGTTGTTGTTGATGCCGGTGCGGATCGTGCGCGTCTCGGTCTTGCCGTCCGCGTGCAGCACGCGCACCGCGTACGTGCCGTTCTTGTCCTTCGCGCCGAGCGCGGCGGCTGGGATGCTGAGCGCGTTGCGCGCGCCGCCGAGGACGATGTTGACCTGCGCGGTCATCGAGATGCGCAGCCGATGGCCGGGGTTGGGCACTTCGAACAGCGCGTTGTAGAACACGGCGGCGTTCGTTTTCGAGCTGCCGCCGCCGGCCGCGCCGCCAAGCCCGGCCTGCGATTCGAGGAAATTCTGCGGCGCCGGCTCGATCGCGCGGAGCTTGCCGTAGTAGCGCCGGTCCGGTTCGCCGAGGATCGTGAAATACGTGGTCTGGCCGGGCTGGACGCGGATCACGTCGGCTTCGGAGACCTGCGCCTTGACCGTCATCGTGTCGAGATCGGCGAGCTTGAGGATCACCGGCGCCTGCTGCTGCGCGATCACGGTCTGGCCTTCCTGCGTGACGATCGCGACGACTTCGCCGTCCATCGGCGCGACGATGCGCGTGTAGCCGAGATTGGCCTGCGCGGTGTCGATCTGGATGCGGGCCGCGCGGATCTGCGCGTCGAGCGACGCGAGGTTCGCGCGCTGTACGTCGAGCGCCGCGCGCGCGGACTCGAACGCCTCGCGGGAGGTGGCATCGTCGGGCAGCATCGTCTGCTGGCGACGGAACGCGAGGTCGGTCTGCTTGAGCTGCGCGGCGGTCGCGCGCTGCTGCGCGAGCAGGCTTTCCTCGCTGGTGCGCGCCTGCCGCAGCGCGTTCTGCGAGATGACCGGATCGATTTCCGCGAGCCATTGCCCCTTCGCGACCTTGTCGCCGAGCCGGACCTTCAGCGTCTTCAGCTGTCCCGACACCTGGGCGCCGACGTCGACCTGCCGGAACGCCTGCAGCGCGCCCGTCGCCAGCACCGCGTTCTCGAGGTCGCCGCGCGCGACCGGCGCGCTCAGGTAGCGCGGATGCCGGTCGGGCGAGAGATAGTGGAGCGACAGGCCGCCGGCGATCGCGACGACGACAACACTGGCCAGCGCGATGCGCCAGCGGCGGCGGTTCTGTTTCATGAGGGCGCGGCGAAGGTGAATCGGGCGTCGGCGACGCGTGCGGCCGATCGGGCAATCAGGTGGTCGGAGACCGGAACGGTGGGCCGGATCGGAGCCGGCATGCGTTGCGATGCGGCCAGGATGAATCGGGTCGGGCGCCTATGATAAGCGAATTCGTCTGCTGAATTGCTGGCGAATTGTGCGCGATTGTGCGCGTTTGTGGGCAATCTTTACGGCGCCGCGACGGCCGGCGTCCGCGTCGCGTGCGCTCGCCGCAGCCCGATCACGCGTCCCGCGCGCCGGCGTCGATCCGGCCTTGCGTGTCGGCGTCGACGATCGCCCGGATCGCGCGGAACAGCGGGCTCGCGTCCGTATGGCGCCGGCCGTAGCCGAGATTGAACGCGTAGTCGAAGTCCGGCGGATTGTCACCCTGGTTGTGCTGCAGGATCGTTTCCAGCTTGTCCAGCGCCTTGACGGCCTTCGCTTCCGGCGACGCGGCCTGCTCGTATTCGTCCCACAGCGACACGATCTCGTCGCGCAGCGCGGCGTCGAGGCCGACGGTCAGCGTCAGCAGGTCGCGCCGCTCGTGCGCGCTCTTGTCCGGGTGCGCGGCCTGCTCGACCGCCGGGATGTCGCCGTGCAGCGCTTCGCCGAGGTCGTGGACGACGCACAGCTTCAGCAGCTTCAGCGGGTCGACGCCGTCGAGCGCGTCGGCGAACACCAGCGCCATCAGGCACAGCCGCCAGCTGTGCTCGGCGGTGCTTTCCGCGCGGCCGGCCGACGTGTGGCCGCTGCGCAGCACGTCCTTCAGGCGTTCCGCTTCGCGCAGGAAGGCGAGCCGGGCGTGGATCGTGTCGGGAGTCATCGGTGAGGTCCGCAAGGTCCGGGTTGGGGGCCGTCAAGCGTAGGCCGGATGCCGGTGGGCTGTCCACGCATGAAATATGCGCGGCGCGTCACAGCGTTTCGACGAGCCGCGCGGCCGAGCCGTCCGACAGGATCATCCGGGTCCAGCGGCAGGTGCTGCGGCGGATCGGCACGATGCGCGACGCGTTCGCGCCGCTGTCGAACTCGACGCACGGCGGGCCGGCGCTGTCGCGCCAGCCGAGCGTGTCGAGCGACGCCTCCAGCGCGGCGATTTCCGGCGTCGCATAGCGCCACAGCGACGCGCCGAGCATCGTCGGCAGCGGTTTCGCGAATTCGGCGGCGCGCAGCGACGAGCATGCCAGCAGCCGGTGCGTGAGGTCGCACACGAGGTGCACGCGGCCGGGATGGTCGCCGACGAGCCGCGCGAGCGCGCGGTCGCCGGCGGAATCGAGCCGCGCCGCGAGCAGGCGCTCGGCGATCGCGCGCTCGTCGGGCGACATCTGCTGGACGCCGGCTTCCCAGCGGGAAATCGTCGATTGCGCGACGCCGAACAGCTCGGCCGCGTGGCTCTGCTTCACGCGGCGCAGGAGCCGCCAGCGTTTCAGCAGCGGGCCGAGCGGCGGAGTGTGAAGCGGCGAGGCGGTCATGTGGAGGCTCCGGTGCGGGCGTGGCGAACGATCAGGGGATGTGGAGTCCGCCTTGCGCCTCGATCGCGACGAGCGCGAACGGCAGCAGCACGACGCCGCCCAGCACCAGCACGCCGTCGGCCGCGACGGTCACGGGCGTGGCCAGCAACCGGAGGCCCTTGTCGAACGCGGACAGCGGTTCGTGGATCCAGACGCGGTACGGCTTGTTGAACGGCTGGGCGGCGGTCTTCTGCATCTGCGCGAAGCCGTCGGCGCTGTAGCGCTTGCCGCTGATCTCGCCGTCGAACGCGAGGCCGTTCTTTGCTTCCGTGAAACCGTCGGCGACGGCCGCCTGCCGGTCCTCCGCGGACGCGTCGGGCGGCAGCACGGTGCGGTAGTGGCCCGTCACGGCGCTGCCGTCCACCTTGAAGCGGTCGAACGACGAGCGCAGCGATTTCCGGTAGCCGGACATCAGCACCGGCCGCAGCTTGTCCGGCAGCGCGAAGATGTAGTGGTAGCGATCGCCCAGCACCACCAGCTGCTTGCCGTCCTCGGTGATCAGGAAGGCGGACACGGATTCGACGTAGTCCTTGTCTTTCTTTTCGTACAGGTCCTTCGTGAAACAGCCGGACAGCGCGAGGCTGCTCGCAACCATGCCGGCGGCCAGCAGGCGCCGGCGCATCATCGAGGTTTTCATCGGTTGTTGTTCCGTCTTGCGCGGTTAAAAGGGGCTTTCGCCCTCGGAGCCGACGATTCTGGCGCAATTGCCGGACCTTGTCGAACCGCGGCGCGGCGGTGCCGCCATGCGCCACCCTGCGTGACGCAATCGGTTACCGGTAGCCGCTGGAATCGGCGCTCGGGCGGGACAGCGCGGCATTCATATTCGTGCCATGTTGTTGCGGCAACAATCGCGTTCAGCCGTACGACAATCTCGCGGCGCATCCCGCGACCGCGAGTCCTTTCCGAGGGAATCCCCATGCTCAAGACGCTCATCCGCGCCGCGACCGCGCTCGCCGTTACTGCCGCCTCGATGCACGCCGGCGCGCAGACCAGCTACGACTACCTGCTGCTTGCCTCCTCGTGGGAGCCGGGCTTCTGCGCGACGCATGCCACGCCGGAGTGCTCGAACCTCGCCGGCTCGTATGCGGCGACCAGCCTGTCGCTGCACGGGCTGTGGCCGAACAGCTACGACGGCAACCAGCCGTTCTTCTGCGGCGTGCCGCAGAGCGACATCGATCTCGACAACAGCCACCAGTGGTGCAGCATGGACGCATATCCGGTCAGCGCCGCGACCCGCAACACGCTGTCGACCTACATGCCGGGCGTCGCGTCGTGTCTCGACAAGCACGAGTGGTTCAAGCACGGCACCTGCTCGAACGCGGCGTCGCCCGATGCATACTGGAACCAGGCGGCCGGCATGATCAGCCGCCTCGGCAACACGTCGTTCAACGCGTTCCTGCAGGCGAACGCGGGCCGGACCGTGACCCGCAACCAGCTGCTGACCGCGTTCGAAGGCGCGTTCGGCAGCAACACGCGCAGCGCGGTGTCGCTGAAATGCACGAAGGCGAACGGCGTCAGCTATTTCACCGAGGCGTGGATCGCGGTGAAGACGGACGCGACCGCGCAGTTCCCGAGCGCCGCGTCGCTCGTGACCGACGGCAGCACGCAGGGCACGTGCCCGACGACGGGCGTGACCATCGCGAAGTAAGCAGGGTGGGGCGGCGCGGGCCCGGCGGCCCGTGCCGCGTCCTGCGGATGCGGCTGGCCGAATCGCTCGATCAGGTCGATCGACGAAATTCTGCTGGATAAATGACTGAATTATTCAAATTAATAGATTGGTTGAATTATTCAGTAGTGGAAAAATATCTCGGCGGGTGGCTCGGTTAATTCAATTTTGCGATTCCATATTTGCAAATTAAACTTTGTAAGCTATGCTCAGAATGGCTCGAATCAGGCCGGTTCGAGCCAGGCAGGGCGGTTCAATCCGATGCATGAAAATCCGACGTGTTGAAGCAAACTTTGACAGGAGTGGATCATGTCTTCTTCGGGCTATATCGCAATTGCATTGCAGGCGGACGATGGGCTGTATCTGAGCCGCATCAATCGGGGCAGTGAAAATCCGATCGAGGCGGCAAAGAAGGAAATCGATGTTTTTTCAAAATTCCGGGTGGTGACTGTCGGTCCGCAGCAGATCGCGCTGCTCGCCGACAACGGCCTGTACCTGAGCCGGATCAATCGCGGCGCGACCAATCCGATCGAGGCCGCCAAGCAGAACGTCGACGTGTTCTGCCTGTTTACCGTGGCAAACGTCGGGCCGAACAAGATCACGCTGCGCGCCGACACCGGGCTCTATCTGAGCCGGATCAACCGCGGCAGCATCAATCCGATCGAAGCGGCCAAGGAGCGCCCGGACGTATTCTGCGAATTCGCCGTCACGACGTCCTTCGAGTAAGCGCCGGCCTGTGTGGAGCCGTGCGCCGAATCCGTCGCACGGCTCCGTGACCAGCATGCCGGCGTTGCGCGGCGAACCGGCCGATCGGTTCGTCGCGCTTGCCTCTGCCCATCCTGGCGAATCCGCCCGCAGGTGAAACGCACCGATGCGCGCGTCCGCAGCCCGGCACGAACAACGGGTATGCGCAAGACGGCTACACCGGCGGCTCGTACAGCAACTGCTCGGACCCGAAGCAACCGGGCGTCGACGCGATCGTCGGCTCTCTCGGCAAGCTGCCGTATCACCCGAACCCGAACTGCGCGGCGAACACCGACTACCCGCTGAACAGCTACAACCCGGGCTACAACGGTGACGGCTCGCTGCTGGAGAAGCACATCTCCTGGAAGTGTTACGGAGAAGGCTGGAACACGTTCAAGAGCCCGGACCCGAAATTCAGCGGCGCAAGCGTCTACTGCAACATCTGCAACCCGTTCCTTTACGAAATCGCGATCACGGCCATCACGGGAACGACGACAGCGACAATTAGCATGATGTGCACGACGGCCCCGGCTGGTCCGAAGGCTGCCGTTCGCCGAAGCTGACGGCGAACGGCAGGAACAGGGCGGTGGCGGCCGGCCGCGCCTGCCGTCCTCCCTGGAGCGTGTTATGTACGTTTCGGAAGTTTCGGCTTCTAGTCGATGTCGTTCCGTTCGCTGTAACGAATAACGACAGGCCGTGAACACGTTCCCGCCATCGTCACTGGTTGGCGTCGCCCGACGCGTTCGTCCTCCGCAATCTGCGCCAGCACTTGATCGACGTATCCGAAATAGCCCAACACGCCATTCCAATCCCCATCGAAATCAATGGTCGGGCAGTTGCCCAACTCAGGACGTCCACTCCATGTGAGATGGATGAACGAGTAACGCCCTGGCTCGTCATTGTGAGCACAAAGAACGTCGTCATTGCCTTTGGCATGTGCAAGTACCGTCAGCGCGCGTCCATGGAACGGGTGGTCCGGGTGAATCTCGATGTCCAGCTCCGCCTGAACGCGCGTGTGGTCGACATCGCATTCCGAGTGAGGGTGCGCAAATTCGCACCAGTCCTCGGGAAGCGACACGTTGCGCTCGTGTTCCATGAAATTCACTCCGATCCACAGCCAATGACGGGCAGCAGTGTACGTTGGACAAGGAAAAACGGGGTTTTCGCCATGCATGCCCGACAGACTGATGCTTGCGGACACAGTCCCGATTCCGAAAAGTGCACGACACGCTCTAGCTTCGCGATTCGAGTGCGATACGCACCGCCAATCCGGCCAGCACGGTGCCCATCAACCCGCGCTGAACCAACGCCCAAACCGGCCGGCCGGCGAGAAAACCCGCGATCGAACCGGCCATACTTGCGATCAGCGTGTTGACGCTCACGCTCACCGCGATCTGCACGCAGCCGAGCGCCAGCGATTGCGCGAGCACGCTGCCATGTCCCGGCGAAATGAACTGCGGCAGTAGCGACAGATACATCACCGCGATCTTCGGATTCGCGAGATTCGTGACGAAGCCCATCGTGAAGAGTTTTCGGCGGCTGTCGTGCGGCAACCGGCGGACCTGAAACGCCGAGCGCCCGCCCGGCCTGAGCGCCTGCCAAGCCAGGTACAGCAGATACAGCGCGCCGGAAATGCGCAACGCGTCGTACGCATACGGCACGGTCAGCACCAGCGCGGTGATGCCGAACGCCGCGCAAAACATATAGAACACGAACCCCAGCGCAACGCCGCCGAGCGACAGCAGACCCGCACGGCGGCCTTGGCAGATCGAACGCGAAATCAGGTAGATCATGTTCGGGCCGGGCGTCAGGGCCATGCCGAGCGACACGAGTCCGAAAGCAAGCAGAGTGGGCAAGGCAGGCACGGCGGTCTCCTTCGGCGCAGAGAAGTCGGGTTGATGCGTGCCGTACAAGATATTGCATATCGGTCGCCTTCAGCGTGAATAAACTGCAAGCCACCCATGAGCGCTTTTCATCGCGCCGGCGACCTATTGCGCTCCCTTCTTCGCCCGCGTTCTGGTCGCTTTTCCCGCCTTGACGCGTTGTGCGGCGGCGAGCCTGACAAATTCATCGATCACCGCGTTGCCGGCCGTGTTCCACGACAGCCGCACGGAACGATGCAGTCTCGGTGACAACGCCAGCACCCGGCCGCCGAACGGCGTGTAAGTGAGCGTGATGCGCGGGACGATCGACACGCCCATGCCTGCCTCCGCCATCGAAAGAATGGTGCGCATCTCGACCACGTTGAACGCGGCCCGAAGTTGCGCGCCAGCACGCGCGAAGTAATCCGCGATCACCGGCCCGCAACCTGCCTTCGAGAAAATAAAGGGCAACGCGGACAACTGTTTGGCCGACACGCTCTTGCGGCCGTCGAACGTGCCGGCTGCCGCTACCGCGACGAAATCCTCGTCGAGCAGCGGCAGATTGTTCGCGAACGTCTTCGTGCCCGCCACCACGCCGACGTCGGCGGTGCCGTCCTCGATCCACCCTTCGACTTCTATGTCCGTGCCTTCGAGCAGCACCGCCGACACGCCCGGATGCATTTCCTTCAACGCCTCGAGCGCGGGCGCGACGAACGCAAGCGATACGCTCGGCAGCGAGGCGACCACCAGCCGCCCTTCGAGCTTGCCGCGCGACAGGCTGAACTGCTGGCGCAGCGTCTGCGCTTCCCGCACCACGTTCCGGACGTAAGGCCACAGACGTTCGCCGGCAGCGGTCAATACGACCGGCTGCCGGTCACGCATGAGCAGCTTGACCTGCGTGATGTCCTCCAGCTCGGTCAACGCATGGCTGATCGCGGATTGACTGCGACTGAGCCGGTCGGCGGCAGCCGTAAGCGAACCGAGTTCGACCACGGCGGCGAGTGCCTGCAATTGGGCTAGCGTCATCCAGGCTCCTTGTGCCGATGCATGTGCATCGTGCATGAAATTTTGACGGATCGTGAATTATATTCAACGGATGCGCGCGGGCGGGAAGTTACGCCAGGCTTGACTGCCGGGTTGCGTACGGAATCGTGGATTGAGGCACGGACCCAACGAGGTGGGAACGCCTCCGGCGGGGGCCATACGGAAATGGCTCGGCGAACCGCTCGCAATCCTTCCGGCCTGCTAGACTGGAAGTTCCCCTGCAAACCATGGAGGGAGACATGACGACCGTCTATGTCGTAAAGACCGGTGAGCAATTCCTCTGCACCGCCGAGGACGGCGACGTCGGCATGGCACCGGCGATTGAAGACGCCATGTCCTTTCTCTCGTATGAGGAAGCAAAAAAAGCGGCGACCATGCACGCCGATCCCGGATACGAGATCGTAGCCGTCAACATCGCCGGACGCTGACGCGGAGTCCGTTTGGGCGCTCGATTCAGCGTTCGTAATAGATCGCAAGCCAGACGGTTTGCTCTTCCGCATGCGTCCACGCGACGCGATGCCGGCAATGCGGCTCGATCAGCACGTAGTCGCCGGGACGCATGTCGTGCAGCGTCGAATCGTCTTCGAACTCGAGCACGGCCGCGCCCGACAGCAGCACAACCCATTCGGCGCGCGAGTCGTCATACCAGAATCCCTCGGGACTCGCGTGTCCCATCGACACGATCCGCTCCACGTTCAGGCGTTGCCCCGCGACGAGTACGTCGATCCGCTCGTCGTCGCCGCGCTTCGCTTCGAAACTGAACAGGTTACCGGTTTGAAGTGGCATCGCTTGACCTCGCGTCAACCTTCGTGTGAAGGCGGTTGGCTCAAAGGCGTCGGGAAAATACCCACTGTAGTCCGGACGCCGCCATTGCAGTGGAATGTTTCCAGGGCCCGAAGCGGGGCGGCGGGCCGGATGCCGTCCATGAACAAGCGGCTCGACGCGCAGGCTACCCATCAGGGTGGTGCGTGAGCGTCGCGCGCCTGTCATCGTGAATCCACTCGTCCGCGCTTGCCCGCCTGTCATCTTCAGGCAGGTCGGCCGCGCGAGCATCGATTCAGGTAGCACATGGCAGGAGTCGTCACATGGAAACCCCAACCCCCAGCGGAAATCCCTTGCAGGATCTTTCCGACAACCTGGCGGCCATCGCCGAGCGCGTCGGCCAGAGTGTCGTCGCGGTGCACGGGCGGCGCCGCTTTCCGTCTAGTGGAGTAATCTGGCAGCCGGGCGTGGTGGTCACGGCGGCGCATACGCTCAGGTACGAAGAAGGCATTGAAGTCAGCCTGGCCGATGGTCGCACCGTGGCGGCCGCCCTGGCGGGACGGGACCTCGGCACCGACCTGGCCGTACTGAGGATCGGTGACGTGGCGCCGAACCCGGTCGAGACCGGTGACGCGCGCTCGCTCAAGGCAGGCCATCTGGTGCTCGCGGTGGCGCGCGTGGACCGGCTCGGCGCCAGCGCGGATTTCGGCGTCGTCGGCACGGCCGGCGGGCCATGGCGTACCTGGCGAGGCGGCCAGTTCGACGCCTTCGTACGACTGGACGGCGGACTGCGCCCCGGTTTCTCCGGCGCAGCCCTCGCGGATATGCAGGGACGGGTGATGGGGTTGTGCACTTCGGCACTTGCACCCGGCGCGGGCATGCTGATTCCGACGATGACCGTGGCGCGCGTGTGCGACGAGCTGTCGAGAAAAGGGCGTGTCTCACGCGGCTACCTGGGCGTCGGCACGCAGACGGTGAACCTGCCGCAGGCGTGGGCGACGAAACTGAATCTGGCTTCGGAGCGCGGGCTGCTGGTGGTGTCGCTGGCTGCGGGCGGGCCCGCGGAGCAGGGCGGGGTGCTGATCGGGGACGTGCTGATCGAACTCGACGGCCAGCCGTGCCGCGACATGGACGACATGCATGCCGCGCTTGGCGGCGACCGCATCGGACAGTCGTTGAAGATCGGGCTGATCCGGGGCGGCGAGCGCAGCGCGTGCTCGGTCACGGTGGGCGAACGCCCGCAACGGAATTCATGCTGCTGAGAATCGTGCAAGGGCCCGCATGCCGAATGCCGGGATGATACCGATGAGCCCCGTCAGGGTCGCCGTCGTCGCTGCGTCGCCGCAAGCGCGCGCAAGCCTGCAGGCGCTTGTCGATGCCACGCCGACGCTGGATTTCGCAGGAAGCGCGGCCGACGTTGCCGCGCTCGCAGACCGCCTTGCCGGCGAATTGCCGGATGTGGTCCTGGTCGAACTGGAGCCGCAGGCCGGCGACTTGCCGGCGCTGGGCGCGGACCGCCATCCCGCGATGCCGGCGCTCGTCCTGCTCACGGACGAGGCCGACAGCGACTGGATCCATGACGCGCTGGCGGGCGGCGCCACGGCGCTGCTGCCGCGCGGCGCGACGCCCGGCGAGATCAGCGCCGCGATCGAAGCCGTGGCCGCGGGCCTTTGCGTGCTATCCCCGGAGATCCTCGCCCGGCTGATGGCGGAGCGCAAGGCGCCGCGCCAGATGGCATCCGCGGCGCTGGTCGAAATGCTCACCCCGCGCGAGATCGAAGTGCTGACGATGCTCGCCGAAGGGCTCGGCAACAAGGAGATCGCGCGCCAGCTCGACATATCGGACAACACGGTGAAGTTCCACCTGTCGTCCATTTTCGGCAAGCTCGGCGCAAGCAGCCGCACCGAGGCCGTCATGCAGGGGATGCGGCACGGCCTCATCATGGTTTAGCCGGTCATGAACGGCGACCTGCGCGCTTGATCCGCGCGCGAGAATGCGAACCCTCTCAGGGTTTCCGAGCGTGTTGGTTGGCACCTGCCTTGACTAGAAACAAAAGAGTCTCGTCACTCGCTTCCTTCCATCCGGGCCACGCGCGGCGACCCGAGGCCTTTCCCACGGCAATGGCATCGTGACGGACAGCACCGCCGGGCCGCCCGGCACCCCTTTCGACGATCGTGCGTGAAGTACGCCCTTCGCTCTGCGGAGGAGGTCACCATGAATCACAAGCAGGTAATCAGCGCATGCGCGCTCGCGATCCTCGCAGCCGCTCCCGTGCTCGCTCAACACGAAGAACATGTCGCTGCGGCGTCGGGGGGCGGGAAGTTCGGCACGGTGAAGTTCCCGACTTCATGCAGCGCCGCGGCACAAGTCCAGTTCGAAAAGGCACTGGCGATGCTGCATTCGTTCTTTTACCCTGCGACGCTCAAGGCGTTCGAGGCCGTGATCAATACCGATCCGCACTGTGCGATTGCGTATTGGGGCCTTGCGATGGCGCAGCCTCCCAATCCGCTGGTGCCGCCTTTCGACGAGACGATGCTCAAGCGCGGTTCGGATGCGGTGGAGAAAGGCCTCGCGCTGGGTCCCGGGACCGAACGGGAGCGCGACTGGCTGTTGGCGGCCGAGGCGTTTTACAAGGATTACGACAAGGTCCCCCAAAGTCAGCGCACGCTGGCATACGAGCACGCCATGGCGCGCTTGACGCAGAAATATCCCGACGATTCGGAAGCCGCGATTTTCTACGCGCTTGCACTCAACGAGGCCGCGCTGCCCAGTGACAAGACGTACGCCAATCAACTCAAGGCGGCGGCAATCCTGGAGAAGATCTACCGTGAGCAGTCCGACCATCCCGGTATCGCGCACTACCTGATCCACAGCTACGACTATCCACCGCTCGCGCAGCGTGGATTGCCGTTCGCCGACAAATACGCGAAGATCGCGCCGGCGGCGCCGCACGCAGTGCATATGCCCTCGCACATCTACTCGATGCTCGGCATGTGGGCCGCGTCGGTCAAATCGAACGAAGCGGCGCTGAAGGTGATGCGCGAAGAAACCGCGAGGAGCTGGCCGGGTGCCACCCACCCGTCGGCGCCTCATTCATGGGACTTCATGGAGTACGCGTACCTGCAGCTGGGCCAGGAGGCGCTAGCAAGACAGGTCCGCGACGACGCCAACGCCGCCACGAAATTCCCGTTCGACCGACTGGGAACCTATACCGGGCTGGAAGCCATCCCGGCACGCTATGCGCTCGAGCGCGGCGCCTGGCAAGAAGCTGCCGCGCTGGAGCCGCGCGGCAGCCGCTGGCCGCAGGCCGAGGCGATCACGTACTTTGCCCGCGCGCTGGGCTGCGCTCGCAGCGGCAAGGCGGACATCGCGCAGACGAATATCGACATGCTCACGCAGTTGCGCGCGAAACTCGAACAGTCAAGCCAGCCTTACTGGGCCGAGCAGGTCCAGGTGCAGATTCTGGCCGCGTCGGCGTGGCTGGCTCATGCCCGGGGCAAGGACGACGACGCGCTCAAGCAGATGCGCGCTGCGGCCGACCTCGAGGATGGGAGCGAGAAGAATGTTGCGATGGAGAACCGGCTTTACCCGATGCGCGAACAGTTGGGCGAGATGTTGCTCGATCTGAAGCGGCCTGCCGATGCGCTGAAGGAATATGAAGCATCCATGCAGGCGACTCCCAACCGCTTGCGCGGCCTGTATGGCGCGGCGACGGCGGCAGATCTGGCGCAGGAAAAACAGAAGGCGAGGCTCTACTACGGAAAGCTCGTTGCGCTCACGCAAGACGCGGACACGGTTCGGCCGGAGGTTCGCCAGGCCAGGCTGTATCTTGGCCAGCATTGAGGTGGCCGGCATTGACCGATGCGCGTTGAGCGGCGTCGCTTCGAGCGTCGGATCCGGGGCGACTGCTGCAGAAGGGCGAATTCTCCGTTGCGCAGGCCAGCGCGCGCCGCGATTGACCCGCCGCCGTGGCGCCGGATCAGTCGCGCTCGACCTCGGCACGTCAAAAACTCGACCGCCCCGAATAAGTCGTCAGCCATTCCAGCGCCAACGTGCTGGAACTCCGGCAATATAAACCGACTATGTCATCCCGGCGCCACCCAAGCGGGCGAGCGCTGTGCTGCCTTCGATGACCGGGTTCGGCCGTGAAGCGACAATCGCCCAACGTCGTCACGCTGACACTCAAGTGGCGGCTTCATTCATAAAGTGGTCGCTCGATCGCCGAGAATTAGCGTCGCGTCTTCGGTCCCTTCTACTGATGAGCCGGCACGAAACGAGCGGGTGTTTTGGGAAAACGAGTCAATAGCGAATTGCGCGCCCGATCAATGACCTTCCAATTCTAAGCGCTGTCAGAAGTCGATATAATTCATGACTTGATACGGTCCCGGACGTCGGTAGCCCAATTTCTGCGAGGTTTGCCTAGCCTACCGCCAATGAATTTTGCGATAGGAAATGCTCAAACGTTCCGATAGCTTTTCGGCAACAGTTTTCCACGATCGGAAGAATACTAACGTACTTGTCTATCTGTCGAAGGTCGCTAACATTTAAGGTCGTGCCATCCTTCAAGACAAAGTGGGCCACGGCGTCTCTGTATCGCTTGGTCAGATATTCGCTCATGAAGAGTTGCATCGATTTCCCGACGTACTCCATCTGCTTCGAATCGTAGAAGTCGTGCTCGGTTGGTTCCGGAACCAAGTGTACAAGGGACTCGGAAGAAATCCCAGCCGCCTTAGCCGCCTTCTTCAGCTTTGGCTGGAGTGCGGTCATAAGACCGTCGAGTATCTTGTAGTAACAAAAAAACTTATAGATCATACTGGTCGAGTTCTTCCCCTCTCGGTACATGGCGTAGTAAGGGACCAATAGCCCTAGCACGGGAGTTGCGCCAGTTCCCAGCACTTTCGAGATCTCAGAGTGAAATACTTCGACATCTTGTATGTGGTGAAGCTCATCAACGATTGAAATCTGGTCGATGTGGTATGGAACATCCGCGAGATAACAAAAGTAATCGAGTAACGGCCGGACGACGTTGTGAAAAACTAAACGTGCCTCGCCTGACGAGTACGCGTCACATCGGAAACTGACCGCTGCAAGCTCCCGCCGGGAATTCAGTTCAATCGTGCACTTGACGTCATTGGTTGTTGAGATCTCATAGGCCTCCCCGGTACTGGCAATGAAGAAAGAGCCACCTGTCTCCGCATCGAAGTTGACTTCAATTCCCTTAGGGTGTGTCATAGCTTTTGCTAGGCGCGCTCTCACATGGAACGAACGGGCGGAAGTGTCGTTCACTCTGGCACGTGACATTGTCTCAGTCTCATCTTTATAGACTGGCACGATAGTGAGTCGAGAGGGAAATCCTGCGCGACCGAATTGGTCGAGAGTAGTTGATGTTTGACCGGTGTCAGTGATCTTCTTGATGGGCATATTCGAGTCGGCTATCCGCGAATGAGTTACAGGATCTCAGCAATTGCTATGCTTTCGCGCCATATTGTGCCTTGTCGGCGACGCCCATGCTCGACGCACCACCTTCGGCAATCCGCCAGAGTGCAGACGAAGGCCCCGACCCGCGCCCACGTCGATAAAGTGCGATGATCCGCCAGTAGCCTTCCTGCGACGGAAGTCCGCTTGACTTCGTAAAGAGCCGTTGGTGCTTCGACATGCCGAAAGACCGTTCCGGGTCGATCTCGGTCGACCGCATCGGACAGTAGCCGGCCACAACCGGACAGTCGACAGCAGGTGCAAGATCCTCGACAATCCGCCGGATGCGCGGCAGATCACTTTGCACGCGTGTGCCGGTGCGATAGATTTAGCAATGGCGCCGATATTCCAAAGACAAAATCCAGATGCCGGAAGACCAATCGATAGCGGTGCATAGGGACCAATGTTGACCATTCGAAATCGCTGCGTGAGGCGTCAGCGATCCTTTAGTGAATTTAAATGAAAATTCTCAAACTGTCGTTTTTCGTACTTCTACTGACCACACGTGTTGCTCAAGGTTGCGCTGCACAGGTTGATAAAGAAGTCGCCAAAAATTCAACAATTGCGCTGACACCAGAGGAATCCGCTGCCGTCGACGCAGCAGTGCAAATTATCAAGCGTGCTCCCGGCGCGTTGCGTCCGCCTGCGATCCGGCGTGATTTGGAACGAGAAGATCTAATCAAACAACTGGTGGCGTGCATTGGTGGTGGAGATCCAATGCGAGTCGAGCATTCAATGGCGGAAAATCTGCTCGCTGATGTCCAAAAGCGTAACCCTCAGATTGCTCCCGAAGTGTGGAATGCTACTCGTCAAACGATGAATGAAGACATTTTCGCACTGTACTCGACCAATATGCCTTCTTCTCTCTATTTCGCAACGATTAATAGAATCGATGCGGCTCATCTATCAAACGATGATATTAAACATCTGATCTCCATTTATCAGCGGGAACCTCTTTTGTCTAAGTTTGAAAATTCGCCCACCCCCGATGCCGCACATGGTGTAGATGCGTTGGTAATGGGTAACGCACGAATTGTGGCCAAGATCGTCAACGATGCGCTTGCGATCAACAATACGGGAGTTCGAGTTTCGACGCCAATCTCATCATCGAATGCGTCGCCGGTACCACGTTGATTGTTGCATGGGAGGAGCCTCGTGCCGCACGATAGCAGTTATCCGACAAACCGATACGCGTCAACCCGATAGGGAATCGCTACGCTCCATTACGCCCTGGCTCCGGCATCGTCGATTATCTTCGAAGTCGTGAACTGAGCATTGTCCATGTCGCCGACATATGGCCTCGTATGGCATTTGGCAAGAGCGCGGGAGCACTGTAGTGGATCAAATTATACCGACGCCGAAACGCTATAACGAATGACCGCTAGCGGCAAATTCGACAGACCGTTCTGGGTCGGTTTCCGCCGATCACCACCGGCAGTTGCCGGCCAGCTTCAGCCGCTCGCGATCGCCGCAGCCTAGACATCCAAATGTCTAATCGGGCACGAAAAACCGCCATTCGATTCGAGAGCACCCCACGATTCGCGCAGTTGCGCGCCTTTCCATCCGATGCTTCTCGATACACGTGCAACGAATGGCGCTGGAGACGCATCAGAAGATCGCGCCCAAGAGCCACGAAAACTCTAAAGATTACAGCGCACGTGTCGATAAAAGGGATGCCGACAACTAAATTCAGCGATCGAGTCATGTCCATCTGGGATTCAATTGCGGACGCATTCAGTGGGATCAAAGACGCAGTGGAAAGCTTCCCCGCGATCATGAAAGACCCGTACGCCGTTTCGATTGGGCACGGAACGGTGCCGAAGCTCTCGATGAACAATGCGCTTACAAAGGGTGCAGTGGTCAAGGTTAGCCGCCGTCTCGGGTTATACGACCATTACGGTATCTACATTTCAGATTCGGCCGTCGTGCACTTCAACAACAGGAATGGGGCAGGCGAACTATCAGGCGACGCCAACCGAATTATCAAAACGACGCTCAAAGAGTTCATGGACGGCTCAACGGAACTGAAGGTAGTGACGTTCCCGGCATCGATTTATGAGTCTCGCAGGCACGAAACCTATCGGGTTTCGTCCTTCATTGCAAAGCCGCGACAACCGTGGAGCCGCCCGGTGCTCAGTCCAAATGCTAATCTATACAAGACATTTTCTGCCGATGAGATTGCAGACCGAGCGCTCGGCCAGTTGGGGAAGGGCGGCTATGACCTTGTGTTCAACAATTGCGAACACTTTGCTGTCTGGTGTGCAACCGGCGTTAGTGAGTCGATACAGGTCCAGCGCATTATGGAAGTGCTTTCGCAGGGGGGCGGCCCGTATCGTTAACGGTTGAACTCGGTGCGGGCGGGCAATCAGGTGACTGAGTCAAACAGTTTGTCGATATGGCGATTGTGGAGAGTCTTTCTCGCCACGAACATGTACTTACGACCAGAAGCCCGCATTCAAGGCCCGGCGACGATATTGGATGACGGAAAGGATTCGACAGGAATATGAATCAAGAGGCAAAGAGGTTCGGGGACGCAGTAGCGGCGTATTTGGATCCGCACGTCGGGGTACTAAAGGACTACAAGTGGAAGATGGGTAAGGGCGTTCCGAAAGAGGCTGCAAAGCTGGGTCTTATCGCGATCGACAAGGAAGGTGGTGTGGCCGCCACCAATGCACTGCGGTCTGACGTCGCGAGAAAGGCGAGAGAAGTTCACCTGCTGGCTGGAAACACGCGGCAGTTCAAGATGAACGAGCTTTGCAAATTTGTGATCTGTCAGTGGGGCGCGCTGGGAAGCAACGGGGACGATACCATTGAAGCATATGCGCGCGTGTACACGAATGCCGCCATCCCGGACCTCTCTGCCATATGCTCACTCCAGGAACTACGTGTTCAAGCGAACTGCAATTTTCCTTTCAAGGGCATCGCAAGTTGGTCGAAATGGCTGAACTTCGTTTGGCCTGAATGGGCGTTGATTTATGACGCCCGGATCGCCTTCGCGCTGAATGCGATCCACGTTATGAAGGGGGTTGATGCGCGGGCGTTTCCGGTTCCCCCTGGCCGCGATAAGCTGCTCAGCACCTTGGACTCACAAACACTGGCGGCGCTGAGCTACCTCAAGCGACAACGCAAGCACATCCCAGACGTCCCGAACGGTGAGTATGTCAATACGCTGGCCGACTGGCTGAAATCGGGCACTATCGCTGAAGGCGACGCCTATGAGTTTTACTTGATGGTGATGAGGCGCGTACAAGACGTGATTGGTCGCGTGAGTTTTCCCGCTTTCGTTGATGTTGAGATGTTGCTGTTCTATCTATCGAATCGCCAGCTCGTACACGACCTTCTTTTGCTGATGAGCGATTCTATTCGTAGGGCGTAGCCCGCGCGACTTCTGATAGTGTAGCTGTAAGACGAATCCCGCTTGGCCCGAGGCAGCCAGTAGTCACGGAGGCCGAGTTGCTCTAAACGGGCGGTCTTGATCGTTGAGCGGTCGCCGTCCCGCTGACGGTGGTGAACCGCCCGCAAATACCGATGACTTGCCAGCGTGCCTCGCGCTCGATTGACCGCTGCCCGTCATCAAGAGACGTCCGGCCTACCCGATGTCGAACGGCCGAGGTGGGCCGATTGCTGCCGATGGCCGAATTCCCCATTGAGCGCGCCGGCGCGCGCCGATAGGAATCTGCCGCCGTTGCGCCAGATGAGGCGCGCCTAACTTCGCCGCTTCAAAAAATCGACCTTCCCGAATAAGTCGTCAACCACTCCAGCGCCAACGTCCCCGCAAGCGAGTTCCCATTCGCGTCCAGCCCCGGCGCCCACACGCACACGGCCATCTCGCCGGGCAGCACCGCGACGATCCCGCCGCCGACGCCGCTCTTCGCGGGCAGGCCGACCCGGTACACGAAGTCGCCGGCCGCGTCGTAGGTGCCGCAGGTCAGCATCAGCGCCGAAAGCCGTTTCGCGGAGCTCGAATCGACGATCCGTTCGCCGGTGGCCGGCGCGACGCCGCCGTTCGCGAGGAACAGCGCGGCGCGCGCGAGCTCGACGCAGTTCATCTCGATCGCGCACTGGCGGCAGTACGCGTCGACGACCGTCTCGGGCGGCATCTGCATGTTGCCGAAGCTCGCCATGAAGTGCGCCATCGCGCGGTTGCGCTCGGCGTGCTGCAGCTCCGACAGCGCGACGCGCGAATCGTAGTCGATGTCGGTCGCGCCGATCAGCCGCCGCACGAATTCGACGAGCGCGGTCTCGGCCTTCACGAAGCGGCGGCACAGCACGTCGGTGACGACGAGCGCGCCCGCGTTGATGAACGGGTTGCGCGGCTTGCCGCGCTCGGTCTCGAGCTGGACGAGCGAGTTGAACGCGTTGCCCGACGGCTCGCGCCCGACCCGCTCCCACAGCGCGTCGCCGAGTAGCTGGAACGCGAGCGTGCACGCAAACAGCTTCGAGATGCTCTGGATCGAGAAGCGCTCATGCGCGTCACCGACCGCGTAAACGTTTCCGTCGAGCGTCACGACCGCCATGCCGAACTTGTCGGCGGGCACTTTCGCGAGTTCGGGGATGTAGTCGGCGACACGGCCCTGGCCGATCCAGGGGGCGAGTTCGGTATGGATGCGTTCGAGGATCGCTTGGTATTTCATGACGTCAGGCGAGGGCGGCGCGGCGCCCGGATTGCGGCGAGCCCGTATGGAACCGTCTCGGCGCGGATTCGTCAAGCGCCATGCGTCGCCGGGCGGCATTTGTGCCCTCATTTTTGAGATATGAAGATGCGCGACCGGCAGGCGCAGTATCATGCGGTACGTTTCGGCCGCCGAACCTTGTCCGTTTCGGCGCCGCTTCCCTGTTGAACCGATTGTTTGCCCATGTCTTTCCGGATCCTGCTCGTCGAAGACGACACTCGCCTATCCACGCTGATCGCCGGCTATCTGCGCAAGAACGACTATGAAGTCGACACCGTGCTGCACGGTGATGCCGCCGTGCCGGCGATCCTGTCCACCCGCCCGGATCTCGTCATCCTCGACGTGAACCTGCCGGGCAAGGACGGTTTCGAGATATGCCGCGAGGCGCGCAAGCAGTACGACGGCGTGATCATCATGGTGACCGCGCGCGACGAGCCGTTCGACGAGCTGCTCGGCCTCGAGATCGGCGCGGACGACTACGTGCACAAGCCGGTCGAGCCGCGCATCCTGCTCGCACGGATCAAGGCGCAACTGCGCCGCGCGCCGGCGCGCGTCGCCGACAGCTCGGCCCCGCAGCCGGAGCGCCATACGTTCGGCAAGTTCTCGATCGACCGCACCGACCGCACCGTCGTGCTGCCGGACGGCAGCTTGCCGGACCTGACGTCGGCCGAGTTCGACCTGCTGTGGGTGCTCGTCTGCCATGCGGGCGAGGTCGTCAGCCGCGACGACCTGATGCTGCAGCTGCGCGGCGTCGAATTCGACGGCCTCGACCGCACGATCGACGGGCGTATCTCGAAGCTGCGCCGCAAGCTGCGCGACGACGCGAGCAACCCGCAGCGGATCAAGACGATCCGCAGCAAGGGCTACCAGTTCAGCAAGCATGCGTGGGACTGACGCCGCGCGGGCCGGCGCAAGCCCGTTGTTAGCGTGAACAGGCCCTGGCCGAGACCCGAGATGATCAAACGAACCGCCGCGCATCCCGATGCGCCCCCCCTGTCGCCGCTGCGCTACGTCAAATGGCGCTGGATGCATTTCCGCCGCGCATGGACCGACACGCGCGCCGACCGCATCCCGAGCTGGTCGCGCCTGTACGTGCGCACCTACCTGCATCTGCTCGGCCTCGTGCTGCTGACGGCGCTCGTGCCGGCGCTCGCGCTCTGCTTCGTGCTGTCGCCGCGCCTCGTGTGGCATGCGTTCGACGCGCTGCCGGGCGACGTGTGGCTCGTGCTTGCGTTCGTGTTCGCCGCGCCCGCGCTGGCCGCGTACCGCTGGATGCGGCCGGTGTGGTCGGACCTCGTGATGGTGCGCGAGCGCGCGATCGACTTCACGGGCGGGCGCTTCAACACGCGCGCGCGCGAATCGCACAGCGTGATCATCGGCCCGCTCGCGCGCACGCTGAACGCGCTCGCGATGCGGATGGAGCGCCTGATCGCCGCGCAGCGCGACCTCACGAACGGCATCTCGCACGAGCTGCGCACGCCGCTCGCACGCGTGCGCTTCGCGCTCGAGATCCTGCGCGAGCCCGGCTCGGCGGCCGAGTACGAGAGCGCGCTCGACAGCATCGCGCTGGACGTCACCGAGCTCGACGACCTGATCGACATGAGCCTGACCTACGCGCGGCTCGAATACAGTTCGCTGCAGTCGAACCTCGAGCCGACGGCGCTGGCCGCATGGCTCGAGCATCAGGTCAACGACGCCGCGCTGCTGTATCCGGAGAAGACGATCGAGACGCGCATCGCGATCGCGACCGACGTGCGCGTGGAGATGGACCGGCGGCTGATGTCGTACGCGATGCGCAACCTGCTGCGCAACGCGAGCAAGTACGCGCGTTCGCGCATCGCGGTCGGCATCGCGATCGACCACGGCAACATCGGCGTCTACGTCGAGGACGACGGCCCCGGCGTGCCCGAATCCGAGCGCGAGCGGATCTTCGACGCGTTCGTGCGGCTCGACCGCCGCACCGGCGGCTACGGCCTCGGCCTCGCGATCACGCGGCAGGTGCTGCATGCGCACAACGGCCGGATCGCGGCGGTCGATCCGGCCGAACTCGGCGGCGCGCGCTTCGAAATCAGCTGGCCCGCATGACCGGCGCGGCAGCCGGCCTTGCGCGCGCCCGCGCGCCGCGTCAGTACGTGCGGCCGAGCTGCACGTAGATGTTGCGCCGGCCGCCCGGCGCGAGCGCGATACCCATGTACACCGGACCGAACGTGGTCGTCAGGCTGGTGAAGAACGTGTAGCTCTGCTTGAGCGCGCCGCCGCCGATCCCCGAGCCGCCCGACCACACGTTGCCGACCTCCGCGCTCGCACCGACGAAGAGCGCCTTGACGGGCGACGAAGTGAACGTCGCCAGCTGGTTCATGTAGGTCATCTGCCCGTAGACGAGCGAATCGCCGTTCAGCTGGTCGGCCGCGTAGGCCGACAGGTGCTGGAACCCGCCGAGCGTGAAGTTGAATGCGTTGATCAGGTTCGTGCCGCCGATGCTCTTGCCGCCCTCGACGCCCGCGCTGACGCTGTGCCGGCCGAACTGCTGCGCGACCATCAGCTTGCCGTACAGCTCGGTGTACGGCGCGTCGGTGATCCTGGAATCGATCGTATCCGACGACGCGCCGTTGCGCGACATCAGCGAGCGTTCGACGCGGAAATCGGCGAAGTAGCCCTTGCGCGGGAACATCGGATCGTCGAGCTGGTCGATCACGAGCCGCGCACGGGCCGACAGCGCGTCCGCGGAGTAGCTGGAGAACAGCAGCGTCGTCTGGCCGTTGTCGTCGAAGTTGAATGGCAGGTTGTAGGTCGGCGAGCCGTGGCTGTGCGTATAGGCGAGGCCGATCCGGAAATCGCCGAGCCGCCCTATCGGCACGCCGAAGTCGATGCCGGCGCGCGCCGTCTGGATCATGTACTGCGTGACCTTCACGTCGACGTTTTCGTCGTACAGATTCGCGTAGCGGCGCTGGTATTCGGCGTACGGCGCGATGTAGTCGCCGTACTTCACCGACAGCGGCTGGCGCAGCTCGACGTGCACCGCATCCAGGTCGCTGCCGACCGTCGCGTCCGTGCGGAACTCGAGGCCGGATTCGGTGAGCCACGGGCGCCGGTAGCCGACGTGCAGCCGGAACCCGCCCTGGTCGGTCGAACTGCTCGACATGCCGAGGCCGAACAGCAGGAAGTTCGGACCCCAATATTTCTCGCGCGCGTCGATCACGAGCCGGTTCTCGTCGCCGTGGCTGACGACCTGCTGCGTGACGCTCTCGAAATTGCCGCTCGTCGTGAGCGACAGCAGGTCCCGGCTGACCGCGTTCGGGTCGTAGGTGTCGCCGGGCTTCACGTGCAGCGCGTCCCGGACGACCCGTTTCGGCACGCCGCCGTTGGTCCGGATCTCGATGTCGGTGATCCGGACCGCCGGCGGCAGCGGCTGCGTGTGCGACGCCCGGTAGGCGGCGTACTGCTCCGGCGTGAGCGCGTAGCGCTTCAGGCGCGGCAGCGCCGCGGTCGCGGCGGCCGCGCCGGCGGCGATCGCCTCGTTCGCCTTCTGGAAGTCGGTGAACGTGAGCGAGCCGAGCTCGGGCGTGAGCAGCACATCCTGCGACGTGAGCTGCTTGCGTTGCGACGCCACGTTCTGGCGGATCAGGATGCCGACCATCTGCTGCATCACGTCGGCAGGCGACGCGAGCGCGTCGAGCGGCCGCAACTGCGAGCCGATGTCGACCGCGATCACGACGTCCGCGCCCATCTGCCGCGCGGTATCGACGGGCAGGTTGCTGACGAGGCCGCCGTCCACCAGCGCCCGGTCGTTGATCTCGGCGGGCGCGAACAGGCCCGGCATCGCCATGCTCGCGCGGATCGCGAGCGGCAGCGAGCCGCGGTCGAGCACCACCATCTGCCCGGTCTGCAGGTCGGTCGCGATCGCGCGATACGGGATCGGCAGCTGGTCGAACGGCTGGTTGATCGGCATGGCGGCGGTCCAGTCGGCGAGCAGCGCCTGCAGCCGGTTGCCCTGCACGAGCCCGGCCGGGGCTTTCACGCCCTTGCCGCTGAAGCCGAGCGTCACGCCGTTCGCGTACAGCCGCTCGTCCTCGCGGCGGCTCTGCGGCAGGTCCGCGCGCTCGGTCACGTCGAACGCGACGTCCGCGAGATTCGTTTCCGACAGGCGCTTCTGCATGTCGGCGGCGGGCATCCCGCTGGCGTACAGGCCGCCGACCACGGCGCCCATGCTGGTGCCGGCGATGCAATCGATCGGGATGCGGTTTTCCTCGAGCACCTTCAGCACGCCGAGATGGGCGTAGCCGCGCGCGCCGCCGCCGGACAGCACGAGGCCGACCGCCGGCCGGCCGGCCGGGCCGCCGTCGGGATGGCAGGCGTGCGAAGCATTCGGGGGCGGGGCGGCGTCGGGCGAAGCGGACGCGCCCGCGGCCGGCACGGGTTGCGCGATGGCGGCGCAGCACCACAGGGCGGCGAGCGTCGGGCAGAGGCTGCGCACCCCTCGCCAGCGGTAAGAATCAGGCGCTGTCATCGTGGTTAGCAGGCGTGATGGGCGTCGGAAGCCTGCGGGAAGCAGGCAAAACCGAGAGATTAACGTGTTTTGCGGGGCGGAAGCGAGACCCGGAGCGCGTTGTCGGGACGCAGTCGGCGTGGCGCAAACGATACCTTCGCGAAAAAATCACGTGAACTGTCTAAAGTGTCGGCATAATTTGCCGCTAAGGCGGGGATGGGCCGGCACGCGTCGTGCGTCGCCGGAAACGTTTTTGCCCGCTCGTAAAGGTTTGATCATGTCGACACCGCTGTTCGGAAAGCTGTTCGCGCACCCCGTCGCGATCGATCCGGGTACCGCGAGCACGCGGATCTACACGCATGACCGGGGCGTGGTGCTGAATCAGCCTTCGGTCATCTGTTTCCGCAAGCCGGACAGCGTGGTCACGCGGCCGACGCTCGAGGCGGTCGGCGAGCGCGCGAAAGCGCTGCTCGGCCGCGAGCCCGTCCATCTGGAGGCGGTGCGGCCGCTGCAGCACGGCGTGATCGCCGACGCGCACGCGGCCGAGCAGATGATCCGTCACTTCATCGACATGTCGCGCACGCGCTCGCGGTTCGGCCGGCGCGTCGAGGTCACGCTGTGCGTGCCGTCAGGCGCTACGGCCGTCGAGCGGCATGCGTTGTCCGAGGCGGCGCTCGCGGCCGGCGCCGCGCGCGTCACGCTGGTCGACGAGGCGCTCGCCGCCGCGTTCGGCGCGGGCCTGCCGGTGACCGACGCGATCGGCTCGCTGGTCGTCGATATCGGCGGCGGCACGACCGAGGTCGCGGTAGTCGCGCTGGGCGGCGTCGTCTATCGCGAGGCGATCCGCGTCGGCGGCGAACAGTTCGACGCGGCGATCGTCAACCACGTCCGCGCGCTGTACGGCGTGCAGCTCGGCGAGCAGACCGCCGAGCACGTGAAGAAGACGATCGGCACCGCGAGCGCCGGCGTGCCGCGCGAAACAATGCGGGTGGTCGGGCGCAGCGTCGTCGACGGCCTGCCGCGCACGATCGAGCTCAGCAACCACGACGTCGCCGACGCGCTTGTCGCGCCGCTGAACGCGGTGGTGGGCGCGGTCAAGCGCACCCTCGAGAACGCGCCGCCCGAACTCGTCACCGACATCGCGGACCGCGGCATCGTGCTGACGGGCGGCGGCTCGCTGCTCGCGAACCTCGGCAAGCGGCTGCACGACGAGACCGGGCTCGCGGCGCGGGTCGCCGACGATCCGCTGACCTGCGCGGTCCGCGGCGCGGCGGCGGCGATGGGCCGCGTGCCGATGCGCGCGGCGGCCTGACACGCGGCGCGTTCCGCTTCCTTTCTTCCTTTCCTTCCACGCGGCCCGGCTCCCGGTGCCCGCTGCCGGCGTCGGCCGGCGATCTCCGTCTCCCCGGTTCGTGGACAGGTTTCGGCGCGGCATGCTAGTGTCACGCGCCGTCGCGTCCGCGCGAGCGGCGCGTGACGCGCACCGGCGACGCCGGTTGCGGAATCGGGCGACCTGAGAGGCCAACCATATTGAAGCAGGCAGGAAACCGGGGAATCATCGGCCGGATCGGCCGCGCATGCGCGTTCGTCGCGTTCGTGTGGCTGCTGTGCGCCGTCGGGCTGGTCGTCGGTGGTTTGCGCATGCCCGACGGGGCGGCCGACGTCGCGGTGATTTTCGGCAATGCGCTCGATGCGCAAGGCGCCCCGAAGCCGCTGCTGGCCGCCCGCCTCGACGTGGGCGTGCGTTGCCACCAGGCCGGCCGGTGCCCGGTGATTTTCGTCAGCGGCGCGATCGACGGGCCCGGGCTCGACGAAGCCGCCGCGATGCGCGCTTACCTGATCGCGCGCGGCGTGCCGGCCGACCGGATCGTCGTCGACGACCAGGGCGACAACACGCTCGCGACGGCGCAGCATGCGATGGCCTACCTGCGCGCGCATCGGGCGTCGCGCGTGCTGCTCGTCAGCCAGTACTACCACCTCGCGCGGGCGCGGCTCGCGTTCCAGCGCATAGGGGCGGGCGACGTGCGGATCTACGCCGCGTATCCGCGCCAATTCCAGCTGCGCGACCTCTACTCGAGCTGGCGCGAGGCGCCGGCCTACGCCGTGTATGCGATCCGTTTGTGGCTGGATCCGGATGCCCGGCCAATCTCGTTCCGTCCGATGCTGTTCCTGCAAAGCCTGTTTTCGTAACGGATCAGGCCGTTGCAACAGCAGCTTTCATGCCATTCGATTCAGGCGAATCGAAAATCGAAATGATCCAGATCAAATTGAGCGGATGTAATCGATTTTGATGCGGTGCATTCGGATTTGAATTATGGATGTATTTAATAATTCTACGGGCATCCATTTATCGCGATGCAAGAATTCAGGGAATCGTTCAATTAATTTGGATTTGGCGCTCTTCTGATTTGCCAGTGAAATCGGAGCGCAATGCGACGCCCGCCAGTACGGGAAATTCAGTGCGGGAAAATACCGACGTATTCTAATTTTCACGCCAACGACGACATATCGTTTGGCAAATAGGGCCTCTTTGATATACCTTGTCTGACAATTAGCAGGGCAGTTATCAAATCAACCAGAACGTCGCTGCCAGAGGGGCCACCGTCATGTCATTCGGCTAACACCGCTTTCGCGTTTCCGGGCTGATTTTCCGCATTGCAACCTGAATGAATCCGACTCCATTTCCGGACCGTCGGAGGGGCTTCGTTCGTCCCGTGTTTTCCGCTTGCCGCGGTGGCCCGCAGTTGTCGTTTCGCGCCTTCGATTCGTTTCTTGCCGTCTGTTTCCGACTCAGGGAGAGAAAGCATGAGCCGCATGCGTACGAGAAAAATCAGAGAGCCACTTCCGCGATTCCTGCTGCCCACCGGCGTCTGCCTTGCGCTCAGCGGGGCCGGCATCGTGCCCGCGTACGCGACCTGCAGCACGGCGGGCACCACCGTGACCTGCTCGGGCGTCGCCAACCCGCTCCAGCCGAGCTATGCGAACAGCGCGAACAACATCAACGCGACCGTCAACCCGGGCGCGAGCGTCGGCGTGCTGCTCGGCGTCGGCGGCACGGCGATGTCGCTGACGGGCAACAACACCACGCTGACCAACAACGGCACGATCGACCCGTCGGCGCTCGGCTCGGGGCTCGGCGTGCTGTCGAGCGGCGCGGTCGTCGGCAACGCGTCGGCGAGCATTTCGACCAACGTCATCAACAACGGCACGATGAACGGCTCGACCGGGGTCGCGGTCAGCGGCGTGACGGGCATGGCGCTGTCGGTCCAGAACGGCACGGGCGGCACGTCGCACATCACGAACACAGGCACGATCGGCTCGAACCCGCTGGTCGGCGCGACCCTCGTCGGCGCGGATGCGCCCGTGGTCGCCGCGTACGGCGGCGGCAAGGTCGAGATGACGAACAGCGGGACGATCAACGGCCGCGTCTCGTTCGGCTCGAACGGCACGCCCGGGCAGGGCAACACGTTCGTGAACTCGGGCACGATCAACGGCGGCGTGTCGATGGGCGCGAACAGCAACAACACGTTCACCGCGGTCACCGGCTCGTCGGTCAACGCGGCGGGCGGCACCGGGGGCGCGTTCAACATCACGGTCGGCCCGAACACGCTCAACGTGGCGCAGACAGGCATCGTCGACGGCGGCGCGGGCGGCAACAACACCCTCGTGCTGCAGCAGGGCACCCCCGCGAACGGCACGATCGCGGTCAACAACTACATCAACTTCAATCACCTGAACCTCACGAGCGGCAACTGGACGATCAACGGCGCGTCCACCGCGCAGGACGCGACGCTGGCGGGCGGCGTCGCGATCATCAACAACAACGCGTCGCTCGGCACCGGCAACATCACGGCCTCCGGCGGCGCGCTGCAGGCGGGCACGGCGGGGCTCAACGTCGCCAACACCGTGACGCTCACCGGGGGCGGGCTGACGGTGCAGGGCGCGACCGGGCTTACGCTGTCGGGCACGGTGTCGGGCGGCGGCGCGCTGACGAAGAACGACGGCGGCACGCTGACGCTGTCGGGGGCGAACAACTTTACGGGCGGCACGAACCTGAACGGCGGCGGCCTGGTGGTCGGCAACAATGCGTCGCTCGGCACCGGCGACCTGAACGTCAATGCGTCGGCGTCGCTCGACACGAGCACGAACGTGACGCTCAGCAACACGGTCAATCTCGCCAACAGCTCGACGCTGACGATCGGCGGCAGCAACGATCTCGGGCTGGCCGGCGCGATCAACGGCAACGGCGGCCTCGTGAAGAACGGCGCGGGGAGGACGACGCTGAGCGGCGTGAACACGTACACGGGCGGCACGACGATCAACGCCGGCACGCTGGCGATCGGCTTGGGCGGCAGCCTGGCGGCGACGGGCACGGTGAACCTGGCCAACGCGGGCGCTGCCTTCGACATCAGCGCAGGCGGCGCGCAGACGATCGGCGGGTTGACGGGCGTGGCCGGCACGAACGTGAGCCTCGGCGGCAACACGCTGACGCTGGCCGGCAGCGGCAACGCGACGTATAACGGCGCGATCGGCGGCCCCGGCAGCCTGACGCTCGCCGGCAGCGGCACGCAGACGCTGAACGGCGCGAGCACCTACACGGGCGGTACGAACCTGAACGGCGGCAGCCTGGTGCTCGGCAACAACGCGGCGCTCGGCGTCGGCGTGGTGAACGTCGGCGGCGCGGCGACGCTCGATACGACCACGAGCATGACGCTCGGCAACGCGATCAACCTCGGCACCGGCACGGCGCTGACGCTCGGCGGCAGCAACGCCCTCGGGCTGAGCGGCCCGATTTCCGGCGGGGGCGGTCTCGTCAAGAACGGCGATACGACGACGACGCTGACCGGTGCGAACAACTATACGGGCGGCACGACGATCAACGCCGGCACGCTGGCGATCGGCTTGGGCGGCAGCCTGGCGGCGACGGGCACGGTGAACCTGGCCAACGCGGGCGCTGCCTTCGACATCAGCGAAGGCGGCGCGCAGACGATCGGCGGGTTGGCGGGCGTGGCCGGCACGAACGTGAGCCTCGGCGGCAACACGCTGACGCTGGCCGGCAGCGGCAACGCGACGTACAACGGCACGATCGGCGGTGCCGGCAGCCTGACGCTGGCCGGTACCGGCACGCAGACGCTGACCGGCGCGAACGTGTTCACGGGCGGTACGAACCTGAACGGCGGCAGCCTGGTGCTCGGCAACAACGCGGCGCTCGGCGTCGGCGTGGTGAACGTCGGCGGCGCGGCGACGCTCGATACGACCACGAGCATGACGCTCGGCAACGCGGTCAACCTCGGAACGGGCGCGTCGCTGGCGCTCGGCGGCAGCAACGCGCTCGCGCTGAGCGGCACGATTTCCGGCGGAGGCGGTCTCGTCAAGAACGGTGCGGCGACGACGACGCTGACGGGCGCGAACAACTACACCGGCGGCACGACGATCAACGCCGGCACGCTCGCGCTCGGCGAGGGCGGCAGCCTGGCATCGACGGGCGCGGTGAACCTCGCCGGCACGGGCGCGACCTTCGACGCGAGCGGCGCGACGGGCGCGCAGACGATCGGCGCGCTGTCCGGCGTGGCCGGCACCAACGTGAACCTGGGTGCGAATGCGCTGGCGCTGAACGGCAACGGCGCGGCGTTTGGCGGCACGATCGCCGGCTCGGCCGGCGTCACGGTGGCGAGCGGCACGCAGGTGCTGACCGGCAGCAACACGTACACGGGCGGCACCACGATCGCGGCCGGCGGCACGCTGCAGCTCGGCAACGGCGGCACGTCGGGCAGCGTTGCGGGCAACATCGCCAACAACGGCGCGCTCGTCTTCAACCAGTCCGGCAACGTGACGGTCGCCAGCGTACTGTCCGGCACCGGCTCGCTCACGCAGGCGGGCAGCGGACAGCTGACGCTGACGGGCACCAGCACGCTGTCCGGGCCGACCACGGTCGGGGCCGGCACGCTGGCCGTCAACGGCTCGCTGGCCGCGTCGACCGTGACCGTGCAGGGCGGCGCGACGGTGACGGGCACCGGCACGATCGGCGGCCTCGTCGTCTCGAGCGGCGGCACCGCGTCGCTGTCGCAGCCGGGGCAGGCGCTGAACGTCGCGGGCAACGTGACGTTCCAGCCGGGCTCGACGATGCAGGTCGCCACGACGCCGCAGCAAAGCGGCAGCCTCGCTGCGACGGGCAGCGCGACGCTGAACGGCGGCAACGTGCAGGTAATCGCGAGCCAGGCGTCGTACCAGGCGAACCAGCAGTACACGATCATGAGCGCGGGCGGCGGCGTGACGGGGCAGTTCGCGGGCGTGAGCTCGACCTATGCGTTCGTGACGCCGACGCTCAGCTATGACGCGAGTCACGTGTACCTGCAGCTGTCGACGAACGGCACGTCGTTCACGTCGGTCGCGACCACGCCGAACGAAGTGGCGGTCGCCCAGGCGATCGGCTCGCTGAAGGACGGCAATCCGGTGTACGACTCGGTGCTCGTCGCGGACGCGCCCACCGCGCGCACCGCGTTCCGGCAGCTCGACGGCGAGTTCTACGCGAGCGCGAAGAGCATGCTGATGACCGACAGCCGCTATGTGCGCGATGCGGTGTCGGACCGCGTGCGCCAGGGGCTCGCGGCAGGGTCGGGACCGCTCGCGGCGCTGTCGTCGGGCGGCTCGGCGCTGTGCGACGACACGGGCGCCGCCGCGGCGCGCGGCAACGCGCTGCCGCCCGAGCGGCGGCTCGGCTCGCACGCCGGCTGCGTCAGCAACGTGCCGTACCGGCCGGTCGTGTGGGGGCAGGGCTTCGGCGGCCGCAGCCGGCTGGCCGGCGACGGCAACGCGTCGACGATCAACCGCAGCATGACGGGCTTCATCGCCGGCGCGGACATGGCGCTCAACGACCGCACGCGCGTCGGCCTCGCGGGCAGCGTCACGCACAGCTCGCTCGACAACGACCAGGCTTCGTCGGCCTCGCTGAACAGCTACTCGGTCGTGCTGTACGGCGGCGCGCAGTTCGACGCGCTCGGCGTGCGCGGCGGCGCGGCCTATACGTGGCACCGGATCAACGCCGACCGCCATCCGTCGTATGCGGGCTTCAGCGACAGCAACTCGGCCAGCTACGACGCGAACACCGCGCAGGTATTCGGCGAGGTCGGCTACGCGCTTCCCGTCGGGCGCTTCGCGCTCGAGCCGTTCGCGGGGCTCGCTTACGTGCGCCTGCATACGAACGCCTACACGGAAAGCGGCGGCGCGGCCGCGCTGAGCACGGGTTCGGACACGAGCCACGTCGGCTTCTCGACGCTCGGCGTGCGCGCGGCGACGGAACTCGGCGTGCTCGCGACGAGCGCGTTGACCGCGCACACGACGGTCGGCTGGCGGCACGCGTTCGGCAACGTGCGGCCGACGTCGACGTTCGCGTTCGCGGCCGGCAGCACGTCGTTCCAGGTCGCGGGCGTGCCGATCGCGCGCGACAGCGCGGTGCTCGAGCTCGGGCTCGATGCGAGCGTCACGAAGAACCTGACGCTCGGCGTGTCGTACAGCGGCCAGTTCGGCAGCGGCGTGCGCGACAACGCGGTGCTCGGCAACATCCTGTGGAAGTTCTGACCCGCCTCTGACCCGCGCCTGGCACGGGAGCGGCCCCGCACGGCACCGACGCCGCGCGGGGCCGCGGTTTTTTCGTCGCTGCGGAGGCGGCGCAATCTGGCCTATCCTGTGCGGAACGAGCGACGCGCGCTGCGCGTGCTGCCCAACACAGGAGCATCGATGCCGAATCACGCCGACGAGACGACGACGCGCGGCCCCCAGGTCGCGCCTGTGCCCCCGACCCAGGCGTCGGGCCCCGCATTCATCGCGCCCGAGGCCGACCCGCAGGCGGCCGCGCGCAACAACCAGTACGTGCTGAAGGCCGGCGACGCGTTCGTGGTCAGCGACGCGCTCGGCGACATCGGCGGGCACGACGACGGCCTGTTCGTCGACGACATGCGCGTGCTGTCGAAATGGCGGCTGACCTTCGGGGGCCGCGCGCCGTCGCTGCTGTCGGGCGCGACCAGCGCCGACAACGCGTCGTTCACCGCGCACCTGACGAACCGGCCGTTGCCGCCGCTCGGCGGCCACGAGACGCCCGAAGGCGTGATCCATATCGAGCGGATGCGCGTGCTCGCGAACAACGTGCTGTACGAAGCGCTGACGTTGACGAACTACGGCGCGAGCGAGGCCGAAGTGCCGCTGTCGCTGTCGTTCGCAGCCGATTTCAAGGACATGTTCGAGGTACGCGGCACGCGCCGCACGCGGCGCGGCACGATCGCGCCGCCGCGCATCGACGCGGGCGCGGTGCGGTTGCGCTACGACGGGCTCGATCGCGTCGAGCGCGCGGTGACGCTCTATTTCTCGCCGGCGCCCGACGCGCTGTCGGTCGACCGCGCCGATTACCGGCTGACGATCGCCGCGCAGGCGTGCGTGTCGATCTACCTGACCGTCGAGGCGACGGTCGGCGCGGCGCGCGGCGAGGCGCCGGGGTGCGGCCGCGCCCCGTTGCGCACCGCGCTCGTCGCGGTGCACCGCGCGATGCGCGCGCGGCGCGCGACGATGGCCCGCGTGCGCACCGGCAACCCGCTGTTCAACGCGTGGCTCGACCGTTCGCTCGCGGATCTCGGGCTGCTGACGACGCAGCTCGACACCGGCCCGTATCCGTATGCCGGGATTCCGTGGTTCTCGACGCCGTTCGGCCGCGACGCGGTGATCACGTCGCTGCAGATGCTGTGGCTGCAGCCGTCGCTCGCGCGCGGCGTGCTGCGTTTTCTGGCTGCGAATCAGGCGCGCGAGACGTCGGCGTTCCGCGACGCCGAGCCGGGCAAGATCATGCACGAGTTCCGCAAGAGCGAGATGGCGGCGACGGGCGAGGTGCCGTTCGCGCTGTACTACGGCGGCGTCGACACGACGCCGCTGTTCGTCGTGCTGGCGGGCGCGTATGTCGAGCACACCGGCGACGACGCGCTGATCGACGAACTGTGGCCCGCGCTCGAACGCGCGATCCAGTGGGTGAGCGACAAGTGCGACCGCAATCCGTACGGACTGCTCGATTACCAGCGCACGTCGGAGCGCGGGCTCGCGAACCAGGGCTGGAAGGACAGCCACGATTCGGTGTTCCACGCGGACGGGCGTTTCCCCGATGGGCCGATCGCGCTCGTCGAAGTGCAGGCGTATGCGTGCGCGGCGTTCGAGGCGATGTCGGCGTGCTCGCAGCGGCGCGGCCATGCGGCTGACGCGACGCGCTATGCGCTGCGCGCGAAGATGCTGCGCGAGCAGGTCGAGGCGCTGTTCTGGATGCCCGACGCGAATTTCTACGGGATCGCGCTCGACGGCCACGGCGAGCTGTGCCGCGTGCTCGCGTCGAACGCCGGGCATCTGCTCGCGTTCGGCCTGCCGGAGCCGGCGCGCGGCGCGGCGGTCGCGGACGCGCTCGGCTCGACGCTGTTCCAGACCGGCTGGGGCGTGCGCACGCTGGCGGCCGGCCAGCCGCGCTTCAATCCGATGGCGTATCACAACGGCTCGGTGTGGCCGCACGACAATGCGCTCGCCGCGCGCGGGCTCGCACGCTACGGCGACAAGGCCGCCGTGCTGAACCTGCTGCGCTCGCTGTTCGAGGCGGCGGTGAGCTTCGAGATGCGGCTACCGGAACTGTTCTGCGGGTTCCCGCGCCGGCGCGGCGAGCCGCCGACCGCGTATCCGGTCGCGTGCCTGCCGCAGGCGTGGGCGGCCGGCGCGCCGTTCATGATGCTGCAGGCATGCCTCGGCGTGAGCGTCGACGCCGCGCGTCACGAAGTGCGGGTCGAGCGGCCGGCACTGCCGGAAGGCGTCGACTGGCTGCGGATCGACGATCTGCGGGTCGGCGACGACAGCGTGTCGCTGACGTTCCGGCGCGTCGACGGCCAGGTGGTCGCGGCGGCGGAGCCGGGGCGCGTGAAGGTCGTCGCGGTGCTGTAGGGGCGCGGCCGGCTGCGGCCGCACGAACGTTGCGCGAAGTCGCGCCACGTTCGCGCGCAGCGGCATAGAATCGCGACATGACCCTCGAACATTCCCGGAGGCACACGATGACGACCGACAAGCGGCCCGACGACGGCGAGCAGAAGCTCGAGCATCTCGAAGCGGCGGTCAACCACCTGCACGAGTCGATCGAATCGCAGAGCATTGCCGTCGGCGCGGCGAAAGGCATTCTCTTCAGCCTGATCGAAACCCTGGGCGCGCTGATCGGCGACCCGGACCTGCCCGAGCATGCGCGCTCCGGCTACGAGGCGCTGCGCGACAAGGCGCGTGAACTGCGCGGCTCGCTCGACAAGCGCTGAGCCCCTACGCGGCGGCGCGCTCGCGCCGCCGCGCTTCCATGCGGGTTCCAACCGCGCTGCCCAATCGTGCATGCGCGACACAAAATGCCGTGCGCTCAATGAGTTAGGGGGCGCATGCGCAGGATATCCACAAGCTTGCCAACAAAATCTGTGGAGAACGTACGCGCCACCGGTGCGGCGCGCGGCGATCGCATCACGCGTGCCTCGTGCTTGCCACCTGGGTGGCGCCAGATCGAATTCCCTGTTGCGTCAAATGCTTACGCGCCGCGTCAGCAGGATATCCACAGGCTTGCCAACAAAATCTGTGGACAAGCTGCGCGCCATTGCGTCGCCAAGGTTGGCAATGCGGGGCCGCGGCACATTCGCCGCGGCGCTGCCCGGGCGGCCTGCCCGATCCGTGCATCGCAATGAGAAGTCGTGTGGGATCAATGGGTTAAGGGCCAGATACCCAGGATATCCACATCCTTGCCAACACAAACTGTGGACAAATGGGGGCGGACGCGCCATCGGGCGATCACTCGACGGGCGCTGCGCCGGCCGCCTCGCTCGCGATCCAGTCGCGAAACAGCGTCATCGCCGGCGTGAGCGGCTTCGATTTCAGCGATGTGAGCCAGTAGCCGCCCGCCTGCACGTCGATGTCGAACGGCCGCGCGAGCTGGCCGAGCTGCAGCTCGTGCGTGAACATGCAGGCCGGCGCGAGCGCGACGCCCGCGCCCTGCATGGCTGCCTCGACCATCAGCCGCGACGAGTCGAACACGGGGCCGTTGACCGGCCACGGTTCGAGCTGCGCGGCCGCAAACCAGCCGAGCCATTCGTCGGTGCGGTACGAGCGCAGCTGCGTTTCGTTCGCGAGATCGCCGGGCTGCGCGAGGCGCGTGGCGATCTCCGGCGTGCACAGCGCGGTGAGCGGCGCGTCGAGCAGCCGTTCGTTGCGCGTCCCCGGCCAGTTGCCGACGCCGAAGCGGATCGCGAAATCGAGCCCCTCGGCCGCGAGGTCGACCACGTTGTTGTTGGTCCGCAGCCGCAGTTCGACGAACGGATGGACGTCGCCGAAGCGCTTTAGTCGCGGCATTAGCCAGCCTAGGGCAAACGTGCCGACAACCCCGAGCGACAACACCTCGCGGAAGCGCCCGCCCTCGAACTGCTTGAGCACCGTCTCGATGCGGCTGAACGCATCGCTCAGCACGGGCAGCAGCGCGCGACCCTCGTCGGTGAGACCTAGCCCGCGCGGCAGGCGCGTGAACAGCGTGCAGCCGAGCCGCTCCTCGAGCGCGCGGACTTGCTGGCTGACCGCGGCCTGGGTCACGCTCAGCTCAAGGCCGGCGCGCGTGAAGTTCAGGTGGCGCGCCGACGATTCGAAGGCGCGCAACGCATTCAGCGGAAGGTGAGGGCGGAGCTTTGTCATAAGAAATTCTTTTGTCAGCACTCAATTATCGTTGCTTGTCAGACAACCGTAAAGTCGCGATATTTCGTCTCGCCGGGCCGGCAACTTGATTCTATCCACCACGAGATAAACGGAATGACCTACTCATCGCAACGCCGAACCCTGCTGCTTGCCGCCTTGACGGCGCCGCTCGCGCTGACCCTGAAGGCGGGCGCGTCGCCGCAGGCGAATGCCGCCTCCGCGGGTTCGGCGACATCGCTCGCGGAACTCGAACGCGCCGTGGGTGGCCGCCTCGGCGTGTGCGCGCTCGACACTGCGACCGGCCGGCGCGTGGAGCATCGCGCCGGCGAGCGGTTCCCGTTCTGCAGCACGTTCAAGGCCATGCTGATCGCGGCGGTGCTTGCGCAGTCCGTCGCGCGTCCGGCGTTGCTCGCGCAGCGCGTGACGGTTCGGCAGACTGATCCCGTGGGGTGGTCGCCGGTGACGAAGAAACACGTCGGCACGAGCATGACGGTCGGCGAGCTGTGCGAGGCGACGGCCCAGTACAGCGACAATGGGGCCGCGAACCTGCTGATGAAACTGCTCGGCGGGCCGGCGGCGGTGACCGCGTTCGCACGCTCGATCGGCGACGATACGTTCCGGCTCGACCGTTGGGAACTCGAATTGAATACCGCGCTGCCGGGCGACGCGCGCGATACGACGACGCCCGCCGCGATGGCGGCGAGCCTGCGCGCACTGGCGCTCGGCGATGCGTTGCCGGCGCCCCAGCGTGCGCAGTTCGCGCAATGGCTGCGCGGCAACAAGACGGGCGACAAGCGGATTCGCGCGGGCGTGCCGCCGGGATGGCAGGTCGGCGACAAGACCGGCACCGGCGACTACGGGACGCTCAACGACATCGGCGTACTTTGGCCGCCCGCGCGCGGGCCGATCGTGCTGACCGTGTACTACACGCAGGCGCACGCCGATGCGAAGAGGGACGACGGCGTGATCGTGGCGGCGACGCGCATCGCGATCGCGGCGCTCGGCTGAGCGAAGCAAGACGCGGCGCAAGTCCGTGCCACATGCGTGGCGCGCGTGTCGAAGCGTTGTGAGATCAACCACTTACGTCACGCATGCTCAGGATATCCACACGCTTGCCAACAAAATCTGTGGACAAGCGGCCGGCTTGCGCATGCGTGCCTCATTCGCGCCCGCGCGAGGAAAGTCTTTCGGATCAAGCGGTTGATCGGGGTATGCGCAGGCTATCCACATGCTTGCCAACAAAATCTGTGGACAAAAGCGCCGGGCCTGCGCCTGCCCGCGATGGCGTGCGTCGCGTGGATCGACGTGCCGGTGCCTCATTCGCGACAGCGCAAGAAAGGCCTTTCTGATCAAGTGCTTGATCGCGGTATGCGCAGGCTATCCACATCGTTGCCAACAAAATCTGGGGAAAAGTCGGGCCGCCGCGATCGTGCGATCGCGTGTCGACGGACGGCGAGGGTGTGCGAAGCGTCGCGAACCGGCCGGCCGCTTCGCGATACGGCGACGCTCAGCTGCTTTGCTGATCGTCGACGGCCGGCCAGCGCACGAACGCGAACACCCAGAGCATGATGAAGTTCAGGATCGGCACGATCATCGTCAGCACCCACCAGCCCGAGTGGCCGGTTCGGCGGACGATGCGGACATACGGATAGAAGCAGACGGCGAAGACGACGAGTACGGCGAGCAACTTCAGCGCGCTGAAATGATGCATGGCCTTCCCCTCGGACACGTTGACGGTCGTTGTGCGGCGTGGACAGGGTGTCGCTGTGCGTGTCGTACGAAGCCGGCGCCCGCCTAGCCTCATGCGGCAAGCTCGATCTTGAGGTGTCGCACGCGCGGGCGTCAAGTTGCCGGCGCGCCGCGGTGCCGCATCCGTGACGCGCAGCGTGTTTCGCTGCGCGATCAAGGGGTTATCGCGGGCTTGCGCAGGATATCCACAAGCTTGCCAACAAAATCTGTGGGTAAATGGCGCGATGCGGCGCTTGCGCCGGACGCAGCATCGGCAGGTGGCGCGCGCAACGGGCGCGGTGCGAGCCGCGAAACAATCGCACGCGGCGCGCCGCTTCCGCGCGCCCGCCCTGCATCACGCATGCCAAAGCCCGTCGGATCAAGGGCTTAGCGCGATGGTGCGCAGGATATCCACAAGCTTGCCAACAAAATCTGTGGACAAGCCGGGCATCGCGACGGCTTCACACTGGTGCATTGAAGCGCACCGTGACGGTGAGTCCGCGTCCGCCCGAGCTCGTGCCGAGCGTGACGGTCGCGCGATGCTGCTCGGCGATCCGCTTGACGATCGACAGGCCGAGCCCGCTGCCCGACGACGTCGCCGTCTGCGCGCCGGCGCCGCGATAGAACCGCTCCCACACGTCCGCCCGTTCCGCTTCCGGAATGCCGGGGCCGTCGTCCGACACTTCGAGCACGGGCGTCGCGCCGTCGACGCGCGCGCTGACGTCGATGCAGGCGCCATCGCCCGCGTAGCGGATCGCGTTGTCGACGAGATTGTTCAGCAGCACGCGCAACGTGTCGGCGTTGCCGGCGACCGTGACGGGCGACGTGCCGATCACACCGAGGTCGACGCGATGCGCGTCGGCGACGCGCGCGCGATCCGCGACCACCGCGCGGCACAGCGCGGCGAGATCGATCGGCGCGAAAGCCGCCGTCTGCGCGTCCGGTTCGAGGCGGGCGAGCGTGAGCAGCTGTTCGGCGAGATGGCCGAGCCGCGTCGTGCCGGCGTGGATCTGCGCGAGGATGCGCTCGCGTTCGTCGGGCGTCGTCGCGCGACGCAGCAGCTGCGACTGGATCGACAGGCCCATGATCGGCGTGCGCAGCTCGTGCGCGGCGTCGGCGATGAAATGCCGCTGCAGCGTGAACGAGCGGTCGAGGCGGGCGAGCAGGTCGTTGATCGCTTCGGCGAGCGGACGCACCTCGTTCGGCATGGACGCGACGTCCACCGGTTCGAGATTGTTCGCATTGCGGCGCTTGAGCCCGGCGGCGATCAGGCGCAGCGGCCGCAGCCCCGCGCCGATGCCGAACCACAGCCCGATCGCCAGCACGGGCAGCATCGACAGCACCGGCCACAGCAGGTGGACGGCGATCCCTGCGATCGCTTCCCAGCGCGCGTGGCGCGCCTGCGCGACACGTATCGTCGTGCCGCCGCGTTCGGTCACGTAGGTGCGCCACGACTGGCCGCCGACGTCGACGCTCGCGATGCCGGTCTGCGCCGGCGGCGGCAGCGTCAGATCGCGGTCGGTCGAATAGACGAGCGCGCCGTTGCGCCACACCTGCAGCAGCACCGCGTCGGGATCGTCGACCTTGAAGTGGTGCTTGCCGCCGGCGTCGCGGCTGAACGACAGCTCGCCGTTCGGGCCGACGACGATCTGTTTCGTCATGCTGCGCATCTGGTCGTCGAGCAGGTCGTCGAGTTCGCGCAGCGCGCCCCAGTAGGTGCCCGCGCTCGCGAGCAGGCCGATCACGCAGGCGGCGGGCAGCAGCCAGAACAGCAGGCGGCGCCGCAGCGATGCGCCGCGCCAGCGCATGAGCGCGCGCCGTACGCTCGTCATGCCGCGTCACCGATCCGGTAGCCGACGCCGCGCACCGTGCGGATCATGTCGTGGCCGAGCTTCTTGCGCAAGTTGTGGATATGCACCTGCACCGCGTTGCTTTCGATTTCCTCGCCCCAGCTGTACAGGCGCTCCTCGAACTGCTCGCGGGAAATCACCGCGCCCGGCTCGCGCATCAGCTCGTGCAGCAGCACGAATTCCTTCGGCGACAGCGTCACTTCGGCGTCGTCGAGCCAGACCTCGTGCTTGACGGGGTCGAGCCGCAGCGGACCGACCGCGAGCGTGGTCTGCGCGCGTCCCGCGTGGCGCCGGTTGACCGCGCGGATGCGCGCGAGCAGTTCCTCGAGCGCGAACGGCTTCACGAGGTAATCGTCAGCGCCGCTGTCGAGTCCGGCGATGCGGTCGGACAGGCCGTCGCGCGCGGTGATGACGATCGCCGGCAGGTTCTCGTCGCGGCGGCGCAGCGCGGCGAGCACTGACAGGCCGTCGCGGTTGGGCAGGCCGAGATCGAGCAGCAGCAGGCCGTAGCCGGTCGTGCGCAGCGCGAGCGACGCGGCGTCGCCGTCCTTCACCCAGTCGACCGCGAAGCCTTCCTGCTTCAGACCCTGTTCGAGCCCGCTGCCGATCAGCGGATCGTCTTCGACGAGCAGTACGCGCATGGGTTCGTGTTTCTCCGTGAGGGCGCAAGGCCGCGCCCGATGCGCCCATGATAAGCGCGGGCGTCTTAGCGGGAGCTTAAGCGAGGCGAGCAATTGTGCAGCAGGTTGCTGCACAAATTCAGGTGCCGGCCACGCCGGTGCGAGACATTGAGGTTGCGCGGCAAAATCCCGCGCATGTCGTGAAAGGCGGCTTCGTACTCGTCCAATGCGTCTCCACGTCGCGTCGCCGTGGCCTTCAGCTTTGCTTAATCTTACGTTCCGTAATCTGCGGGCGTCGCGTTCATCGGGAACGCGGCATCACGACAACAAATGGAGCTCATCATGAAGCAACTGGCCAGAATCCTGACGATCGCGCTCGCCGCGCTGCCGGCCGCCGTCTATGCGCAATACACCGGGCCGTCCGCGCTGACGCCCACCACCGTGAAGGAACTGCTCGCGAACGGCAAGGACGATCAGCACGTGCAGCTGCAGGGCCGCATCGTCAAGCACGTCGGCGGCGAGGACTACGAATTCGCCGATGCGACCGGCACGATCCGCGTCGAGATCGACGACAAGCTGTGGGCCGGCGGCCAGCCCGTCAGCGACAAGAGCGAAGTGAAGCTGACCGGCGAATTCGAGCGTAAATGGTCGGGCCGCGTGAAGGTCGACGCCGACCGGATCGACGTGGTGCGCTGACGGGCGCGGACGGGGCCGGTGATACCATGAGCGACCGGTTCCCGTTCTCACCAAGATGGCCGCCAATTTCGACGAACTCGCGTCCCGGATCCGGGCGCAATTTTCCGAGCTGAGCCCGCAATTCCAGGCGGGCGCGGCATTCCTGCTCGATCATCCCGACGAAGTCGCCGTGTCGTCGATGCGCAAGGTCGCGCAGCGCGCGCAGGTGCAGCCCGCGTCGCTCGTGCGGCTCGCGCAGCAATTCGGTTTCCCCGGCTGGAACGAGTTGCGCGACCTGTGCGTCGCGCGCGTGCGCACGCGCCCCGAGCCGTTGACGCAGCGCGCGCGCTCGCTCGTGCGGCCCGACGCGAAGGCGTCGCTCGCGCACGACCTGCTCGCCGCGCAGCAGCACAACCTCGCCGCGACCGCCGCGCAAAACGCGGACGCACTCGCCGAAGCGGCGAAGCTGATCCGCAAGGCATCGCACGTGCACGTCGCGGGATTCCGCTCGTGCTACCCGGTCGCGTTCGGGC
This sequence comes from Burkholderia ubonensis subsp. mesacidophila, assembly GCF_002097715.1. Lineage (NCBI taxonomy): Bacteria > Pseudomonadati > Pseudomonadota > Betaproteobacteria > Burkholderiales > Burkholderiaceae > Burkholderia > Burkholderia ubonensis. Next base: position 2,509,714 of record NZ_CP020738.1, on the reverse strand, counting down.
TCGTGTACGGCTACCGGCTGTTCCGGCCGACCGTGTCGCTGCTCGCCGGCGTCGCCGGCTCGCTCGAAATGGAACTGCGCACGATCGCGAAGCACAGCGTGACCGTGATCGTCAGCTTCGCGCCGTATTCGGCGGAGGCGACGCGCGTCGCGCAGGCCGCGAAGGCGCAGGGCAGCCGGATCGTCGCGATCACCGACAGCGCGGTGTCGCCGATCGCGCTGCATGCCGATGCGCAACTGATCTTCACGCACGACAGCCCGTCGTTCTTCCCGTCGCTCGTCGCCGCGCATGCGCTCACCGAAGCGCTCGTCGCGCAGCTGCTCGCGCTCGAGGGCAGCGACGCGATCGCCGAGCTCGAACGCGCGGAAGCCGAACTGCACGCGAAGGGCGCCTACGTGGCCTGATTCCGATGGATGGCGAAGCGCGGCCCGCCCGCTTCGCGCATCCACATTTCAACGCGCGCCGAATCGTCGCTGCACGCCACGCGCGTATGCTGGGGCTTCCCCATTCCGACGGAGCCCGCGATGACCCATCCTGACCTTCAGTCCCGCCACGCGCACGCATTCCGCGCGCTGCATGCGCAGCCCGGCGCGTTCATCCTGCCGAATCCGTGGGATGCCGGCACCGCGCGCCTGCTCGCGATGGCCGGCTTCCGCGCGCTGGCGACGACGAGCGCCGGCTACGCGTATGCGCGCGGGCTGCCGGACAACGCGGTCGGCCTCGACGCGATGCTGGCGCATATCGCCGAGATCGCCGCGGCAGGCGGCTTGCCGGTGAGCGCGGACCTCGAGAACGGCTTTGGCGACGCGCCGGACACGGTCGCCGAGACGATCCGGCTCGCCGCCGAGGCCGGTGCGGTCGGCGGCTCGATCGAGGACGCGACGGGCCGCGCCGACGCGCCGATCTATCCGCACGACGCGGCGGTCGAGCGCATCGCGGCGGCGGTCGCCGCGGCGCGTGCGCTGCCGTTCCCGTTCACGCTGACCGCGCGTTGCGAAAACTACCTGCACGGCCGGCGCGACCTGGCCGACACGATCGCGCGCCTCGTCGCGTATCGCGACGCGGGCGCCGACGTGCTGTACGCGCCGGGCCTGAGCGATCCCGGCGAGATCGCCGAGCTCACGCGCGCGGTCGACGCGCCGGTCAACGTCGTGATGGGGCTGCAGGGTGTGTCGCTCAGCGTCGATGCGCTCGCGGCGCTGGGCGTGAAGCGCATGAGCGTGGGCAGCGCGCTGGCGCGGGCCGCGCTCGGCGCCTTCCTGCGCGGCGCGACGGAAATGATGCGGGACGGCACGTTTTTGTTCGCGAATGACGCGATTCCGTCGCGCCAGCTCGACCATTGGTTCGCCGCGGAGAATAATCTGCCGCTATCGTTCGAAAACTGACGCCGAAATTAAGCGTGGGATCGTTTCCAGCCGAAATTCCGATTGACGTTAATCAATCGTGGCGGCTTTCGATTAAATAACTGCTGGCCAACAGGGGCGCGCCGAAATCCCGGTCCCCTGTCTTTTTGATCAGGGTTTATAAGCAGAAGCGGCAGATTCCCGCGGATCATTCCGGTAAATCGCCCGGCTGGCGGGCGTTTGCGGGGTGTATTTTGTGTTTTTTTGCATCTGGCAGTTGCCGGTTTTTATTGTGATTGATAATCTCCATGGCGATGTAAAAATACCGGCGGAAGGGCGCCGGAAAATGAATATATAAATTTTCTGAGAGAGCCATGACGATCCGAGATATGCACCGTACCCGGTTTCGCGTCGGCGACGTCGTGACGTTGAAAACCGGCGGGCCGCGCATGACGGTGATCTATGCCGGCCCGGTCGTGTTTGACGACGCCGACTGGCTGATTTGCCAGTGGTTCGACGACAGCGGGCACTTCCGGCAGGAGATGTTCCATCACGAGACGGTCGTGCCGGAACCGCGCGCGATTTCGGCCGGCCGGGTGCGCGTGAGGATGCAGGCGCAGCGCTACCGGTCCGCCGCATAGCGCGCACCCGGGCAAATCGCGCGGTCGGCGGCCCGGCCAGGCGGCGGCGCCGGCTGCATCGACGTTTCACGCCGGCCGGAAACATGCGGCGCGCGGCCGGGCCGATACTGCGTGCATGAACCCGACCGATCCGATTGCCGCGGTCACGCACCGCGATCCCTACCCCTACTATGCGGCGCTCGTCGACGGGCCGCCGCTCGTGTTCGACGCGACGCTCGGCTTGTGGGTGGCGAGCCGCGCCGCGACCGTGAGCGCCGTGCTCGGCCATCCCGCGTGCCGGGTCCGGCCGCTCGCCGCGCCGGTGCCGCCCGCGTTGCGCGGCACGACGGCGGGCGAGCTGTTCGGCCAGCTGATCCGCATGAACGACGGCGCGCTGCGGCACGACGCGCCGAAGCGGGCAATGCAGGCGGCGCTCGCGTCGGTCGACGCCGGCGCGTTGCGCCGCCGCACGGCCGCGCTCGCCGCGCAGCGCTTGCCGGCGCACGCGGCGCCGGATGCGCTGAATGCGTGGTGCCTGACGGTGCCGGTGTGCGCGGTGGCCGAGCTGCTCGGTTTCGACGACGCGCAGCTGGATGACGTCGCCGCGTGGGTGACCGACTTCGTCGCCGCGCTGTCGCCGCTGTCGACGGCGGCGCAACTGGCCCGTGCAAGCGACGCGGCCGGGCGGCTGCTCGAGCGGATGACGGCACTCGTCGCCGCGGCGCGCGCGGACGACAGCAGCCTCGTCGCGGCGGTGCAATGCGCCGCGCACGAGGCCGGCTGGCACGCGAGCGGCGCGCTGATCGCGAATCTGGTCGGGTTGCTGTCGCAGACTTGCGAGGCGACGGCCGCGTGGCTCGACCCGGCCAAGCGTCCCGCCGGAGAACCGCCGGTGACGGACGACGCGACGCTCGATGCGTTCGTCGCGGAAGTCGCGCGTTTCGACGCGCCGGTGCAGAACACACGCCGCTTCGTTGCGGCGCGCACGACGCTGGACGGCGTGACCGTCGACGCGGGCGACGCGATCCTGGTCGTGCTCGCGGCGGCGAACCGCGATCCGGCCGTGCAGCGCGATCCGCACCGTTTCGTGCCGGACCGGCCGCCGGGGCCCGGGTTCGGCTTCGGCGCGGGGCCGCACGGCTGTCCTGGCGAGCGGATCGCGCGGGCGGTGACGGTGGGGGCGATCAGGGCGCTGTTGCGCGGCGGCGGCTTGCCGCCGGGCGACGCGCCGGGCTGGCGCTACCGGGACTCGACCAACGTCAGGATGCCGAAGTTCGAGGCGGTGCGATGAGTGAACGACAGGAGTTGGCGTTCAGCGGCAGCCCTGCTTCTGCGCCCATTCCTCCTGGGCGGCGACGCGGCGCTGCACGCGTTCGATGAGGCCGGTCGAGAAGGTGCGCATGCTGATGCCGCGGCGCTGGGCGAGGATCGTCTGCGCGACGTCGGCTTGCGGATTCGGCTGGCAGGCCCAGTACAGGGTCATCAGCCAGCCGATGCCGGTCCACGCGAACAGCGCGTTGAACAGCGCGATCGTCAGCTTGTCGTGGCGGCGGCGCCGGTCGGCGATGATCGCCGGCAGAAAATAGAGCGCGACCGCGGCGACTGAGCCGGCGGCTTGAATCAGGACTTCGGTCTGCATGTTGCTGCTCCATCCGGACTGCAATGGGACCGATTGTCGCGCTTTTCTCGTACGCGTGCCGGCAATTGATTGTTGCGTTTTTGGATTCGATCAGGCGGCCAGATGGTCCGCCGGGCCGGCTTCGTTACGCAACGCGAAACCTTCATCGCGCCAGCCCGTGATGCCGCCGATCATCAGCTTGACCGGCCGGCCGAGCCGCGCGAGGCGGACTGCGGCGCGGGCGGCGCCGTTGCAGTGCGGCCCGGCGCAGTAGACGACGAACAGCGTCCCGGCCGGGTAGCCGGCGAGCTTGCCCGCGACGATCTTGCGATGCGGCAGGTTGCGGGCGCCGGGCACGTGGCCGGCGGCGAACTGCTCGGGGCCGCGGACGTCGAGCAGCACGAAATCGGGCGCGCCGGACGCGAGCGCGTCGTGCACGTCCCAGCAATCGGTCTCGAAGCGCAGCGACGCTTCGAAATGCGCGAGGGCGGCGGGGCTGTCGGCGGCGGGAACGTCGGTGACGCAGGACATGCGAGGTTTCTCCAGGTGGCGATGCGCGGTGAACATGGGGCCAGTATCGCGGTTCGGCACGCCGCGCGGCAGTGGCGCGATCGACAAGTTCCGGTAACATCGCGCCATGCAAAACCATCTCGTCGTCGCGCTCGCCTACGATCGCCTCTGCACGTTCGAATTCGGCTGCGTGGTCGAACTGTTCGCGCTCGAACGCCCGGAACTGGGCGTCGACTGGTATCGCTTCGCGGTGTGCGCGAGCGAGCCGGGCCCGGTGCGCGCGGCCGGCGGCATCACGGTTGCCGCGCCGTACCGGCTCGCGATGCTCGACCGCGCGGACACGATCGTGATTCCCGGCTGGCGCGATCCGGACGAGCTGCCGCCTGAACCGCTGCTGAAGAAACTGCGCGCCGCGCACCGGCGCGGCGCGCGACTCTGCTCGATCTGTTCCGGCGTGTTCGTGCTGGCCGCGGCGGGCGTGCTCGACGGCCTGGCCGCGACGACCCACTGGCGCTACGCGGAGCGCCTGCAGGCGCGCTATCCGGCGGTGCGCGTGAATCCGGACGCGCTGTACATCGACGAAGGGCAGGTCGTCACGTCGGCCGGATCGGCGGCGGGGCTCGACATGCTGCTGCATCTCGTGCGCCGCGATCACGGCGGCGCGATCGCCAATCGCGTCGCGCAGCGCCTCGTGCTGCCGCCGCATCGCGACGGCGGCCAGGCGCAGTTCGTGCCGCGTCCGGTCGCGCCGGGCGGCAGCGACCGGCTCGCCAGGCTGATCGACTGGATGCGCGCGCACGCGGCCGAGCCGCATACACTCGCGTCGCTCGCCGCGCAGGCCGCGATGAGCCCGCGCACGCTGCAGCGGCAGTTCGCCGACGCGACCGGCATGTCGCCGCTCGCGTGGTTGATCCGCGAACGCGTGAACGTCGCGAAGGACCTGCTCGAAGCGAATCCGGCGCTGCCGCTCGCGCAGGTCGCGGCGCGCGCGGGCTTCGGGTCGGAGGAGTCGCTGCGCCGGCATTTCCGGCGCATCGCGGCGACGAGTCCGGCCGCGTACCGGCGCGGGATGGGTCGTGGCGTGACGGCGCGCTGACCGGGGCGGCGCCACGCCATCGCTCACGCGCGTGGCCGCAGCACCACGATGCCCGGCGTGTTCTTCACGTACTCGAGAAACGGCGAATCGACGACTTTCATGTTGGCCTTTTTCGACGACGCATTGCGCAGCATCGGCCCGTCGCGCGTTTCGACGAAGAAGCCGACGTGCGTGACGTCGAGGCCGTCCGCCTTCGCGTAGATGCCGATGAAGTCGCCGGTCCGAAGCTGGCTGACGACGTAGTCGTCGACGAATTCGCTCGGGATATGCACGACGTCGCGCTGGACGACCGGCAATCCCGGCAGGTACGCGCCGCCGTCGCCTTTCCGGTTGAGCTGCTTCGTGACCGTGGCGGCGCGCGCGCTGATCGACGCGGTCAAGTCGTCGGCCAGCACCTGCGGCCGGGCGGCCCAGTCGGTGAAGAAATGACGGCGGTGCTGGAAGCTGATGTCGCCGTTCACGTAGCGCGTCTGGACGAGACGACTCGCGTATTCGGTCCTCGTCGTTGCCCGTCTCGCGGCCTCGACATAGTCGAGATAGGTAAAGCAATCGAGCCCGCTGAAGTCGATCACCAGTTGTTCCGGCGTGGTTGCCGATCCCTTGAGCATGTTGTCGCGATAAGGCGTGCCAAGAAATTCGCGGGACAGCGCTTCGACGAGCTGGCCGGCATCGTCGCCCTGATGCGCCGCGCGTATCGCCAGCAAGGCATCCAGCTTGCCGGAGGTCGCTTCGTTCAGGTTCGCTATCGCGGCCGGTTGCTGCGTCGTCGCTTCACCCGGTTGCGGCAAGGACGAAACGGACGCGTCTCCACCGCAGCCGGCCAAGGCCAGGGCGACCGCGAGCGGCGCCAGTTTTCTGAGATTCATTTCAATCGCCATAAGCAAGTTCGTGCCGAAAAATTTGGTTCATCGTGAGCGGTCGTCGGATGCGACCCGCGCTGCACGATATTGAATGGACGAACGAGCCACAAGAAATCTCAAGGAAATCTGAATTTCACCGGGGGTGCCGCGGTGGCCTCGCGGGCTGCGCGACTCCGCCGGCGGCGAATTGCCTTGCGGCGTATCATCGTGCGTTACTTGACCCCGATTTCGATTTCGCCCATGAACATCGTCGATTCCGCTCTCGATCACGGCACGCGCACGGCGTCCGGCGCGCCGCTGCCTTCCCCGCTGCCTTCGCGCCTGCCGCTGGTTCAGGCGCCGATGGTCGGTTCCTTCAGTCCGCTTGCGATCGCCGTCTGCGAAGCGGGCGGGCTCGGCTCGCTGGCCTGCGCGGCGCTCGGCCCGCAGCAGTTGCGCGACGAGATCGCGGCGATCCGCGCGCGCACGCCGGCGCCGTTCAACGTCAATTTCTTCTGTCACACGCCGCCCGCGCCGGACGACGCGCCGGACGACGCGGTGGACGCGCGCTGGCGCGCGGCGCTCGCGGGCTACTACGCCGAAGCCGGACTCGATCCGTCGACGGGGAAGGGCGGACCCGGGCGCGCGCCGTTCGACGACGCGATGTGCGCGGTCGTCGAGGACCTGCGGCCGGCCGTCGTGAGCTTCCATTTCGGCCTGCCGGAGGCGGCGCTGCTCGAGCGGGTGCGGCGCACGGGCGCGCTGGTCGTCTCGTCCGCGACGACCGTCAAGGAAGCGCGCTGGCTCGACGCGCGCGGCGTCGACGCGATCATCGCGCAAGGCGCCGAGGCGGGCGGCCATCGCGGGATGTTCCTGACCGATGACATCCATGCGCAGCCGGGCCTGTTCGCCTTGCTGCCGCAGATCGTCGATGCGGTGCGCGCGCCGGTGATCGCGGCGGGCGCGATCGCCGACGGCCGCGGCATCGCGGGCGCGTTCGCGCTCGGCGCGCGCGCGGTGCAGATCGGCACCGGCTACCTGCTGACGGCGCAGGCCGGCCGCTCGGCGCTGCATCGCGCAGCTGTGAAGGCGGCGCGCGACGACGGCACGCGCTTGACCAACCTGTATACCGGCCGCCCCGCGCGCGGCCTGCTGACCCGCTTCATGCGCGAGCAGGGGCCGATGAGCGCGCTCGCGCCCGCGTTTCCGCTCGCGACGGCCGTCGTCGATCCGCTGCGCCACGCGTTCGAGCGGCAGGGCCGCGACGACTTCTCGGTGCTGTGGGCGGGCGAGGCCGCGGCGCTCGCGCGCGACGAGGACGCGCTCGCGTTGACGCGCCGCCTGTGGGACGATGCGCTGGCTTGCGCGGCGGGGCTTCGCGCTGCGTTTCCGCAGACCGACTGAACGGCGCGGAAAGGGGCGCGGGCAGGAGGTCATCGGCGTATCATCTGGTTTTTCGTCAGCCCGATCCAGGCACCCACGATGACCTCCGTCGACACTACCCCCGTCCTCGACCATGACAAGCTCGTTACCTTCATCGAGCGCAAGTGGAACGATGAAATCCTCCATGCGCTGACCGACTACATCGCGATTCCCGCGAAGAGTCCCGCGTTCGATCCCGACTGGGAGAAGCGCGGTTACCTCGAGCGCGTCGTCACCGACGCCGCCCAGTGGGCCGAGCGCCAGCCGGTCAAGGGCCTGAAGCTCGAGATCGTGCGTCTGCCGGGCCGCACGCCGGTGATCTTCTTCGAGACGCCCGCGACGCGCTCGGGCAGCACCGACACGATCCTGCTGTACGGCCACCTTGACAAGCAGCCCGAATTCGACGGCTGGCGCGCGGACCTCGGCCCGTGGACGCCGAAGTTCGAGAACGGCAAGCTGTACGGCCGCGGCGGCGCGGACGACGGCTATGCGATCTACGCGAGCCTCGCGGCGCTCGGCGCGCTCGACGAGCAGGGCATCGAGCGGCCGCGCTGCGTCGGCCTGATCGAGACCTGCGAGGAGTCGGGCAGCTACGACCTGCTGCCGTACGTCGACGCGCTGCGCGACCGGCTCGGCCAGGTGTCGCTCGTCGTGTGCCTCGATTCCGGCGCCGGCAACTACGACCAGATGTGGCTCACGACGTCGCTGCGCGGGCTCGTGTCCGGCGACCTGCAGGTCGAGGTGCTCGAAGAAGGCGTGCATTCGGGCGTGTTCGGCGGCATCGCGCCGTCGAGCTTCCGCGTGATGCGCCAGCTGTTCGAACGGCTCGAGGACGCGAAGAACGGCAACCTGCTGCCGGGCGGGTTCCATTGCGAGATTCCGGCGAGCCGCCTGCGCGAAGCGGAGGCGACCGCCGCGATTCTCGGCGACACGGTGTGGAAGGGACTGCCGTGGGCGTGCGGCGCGGACGGCAAGCCGGTGCTGCCGACCACGACCGACCCGCGCGAGGCGCTGCTCAACTCGACATGGCGGCCGTCGCTGTCGGTGACGGGCGCGGCGGGCATGCCGCCGCTCGCCGACGCGGGCAACGTGCTGCGTCCGCGCACCGCGTTCAAGCTGTCGCTGCGCCTGCCGCCGCTCGTCGACGCCGCGCAGGCCGTGCAGCAGTTGAAGGAACTGCTCGAAGTCGACCCGCCGTACAACGCGAAGGTCACGTTCAAGCCCGACGCGGGGGCGGCGACCGGCTGGGCGGCGCCCGACGTCGCGCCGTGGCTGGCGGCGTCGCTCGACGCCGCGTCGCGCCGCCACTTCGGCGCGGACTGCGCTTACATGGGCCTCGGCGGCACGATCCCGCTGATGAACGTGCTGCAAGCAGGCTTCCCGGCCGCGCAGTTCATGGTGTGCGGCGTGCTCGGGCCGAAGTCGAACGCGCACGGCCCGAACGAGTTCCTGCACGTGCCGTACGCGAAGAAGCTGACCGCGGCGGTCGCCGACGTGATCGCCACCGCGCGCTGACTACGAGGAGACGCGCCGATGGCCGAGCCGCGGCCGCCCGAAACCGACCCGCTGCGCGTGCGCGCCGAACCGCTGCACGCGTTCGTCGCCGCGATCCGGGCGCAGGCGGGCAGCAGCGAGCGCGAGGCGCGTCTCGTCGCCGATCGGCTGGTCGGCGCGAACCTCGCGGGCCACGATTCGCACGGGATCGGCACGATCCCGAACTATGTCGCGTCGTGGCTTGAAGGGCAGTTGCAGTTGAATCGCCATGCGGCGATCGTCCGCGACGCCGACGCGGTGCTCGACGCGTGGACGCAGCGCTGCACGGAGTGCGCATGAGCTGGCAGGCGGAAAAGGCGCACGGCGAGGAAATCGCCTGTCGGCTCGGGGCGCTCGGCACGGTCGAGGTCGCGCGATTCTTCAGCGGCGCGGCGTTGCGGATCGACGGCGTGATGTTCGGGTTCATGTCGCGCGGGTCGCTGTTCCTGCGCGTCGACGACGTGAGCCGGCCCGCGTTCGTCGCGGCCGGGATGGGGCCGTTTTCCTATTCGGGTCGCACGCGCACCGTCAACCTCGAGGGTTATTACGAAACCCCGGCCGACGTGCTCGAGGATGCGGGCGCGCTGTTCGACTGGTGTCGCGGCGCGTATCGGGCCGCGTTGCTGGCAGGGCCGCCGAAGCGCAAGGCGAAGCGCGCAGCGGCAGCGCCGCGCGCGCGTTAGTTTTTACAGCAGTTCCCACTGCGGGCGTTTGGATGCCGCAGTTTCCCGGCGCGGCATGCGCCATTGCCGCGACGCCGTTCGATCGGCGTGAGTCGGTCCGGCTTTCTCCTTTCGCTTTCTCGCCTCCAACCTGCTTACGGCGTTGCCGTGATGACGGACAGGGGCGGTAGCTTGCCGCAGCCCGCGCGCTTCACAACGGCCGGCCCGGCGTTTATGATCGGCGCGTTTGTCGTGGCGCACGCTTCCCCACTCACGTCCAGACGGAGACAGCCGATGCTTGTCCTGATTCTTGGTTTAGTGATCTTTCTTGGTGTGCATTCGATCCGCATCGTCGCGGACGACTGGCGGTCCGCGCAGATCGCGCGGCTTGGCGAAAAAGGCTGGAAAGGGGGCTATGCGATCGCGTCGATCGTCGGCTTCGTGCTGATCGTCTGGGGCTACGGGCTCGCGCGCGCCGGCGCCAGCTTCCTGTGGATGCCGCCGGTCGGCGTGCGGCACCTGACCGGCGTGCTGACCGCGCTCGCGTTCGTGCTGATCGCGGCGGCGTACGTGCCGGGCAACCGCATCAAGCGGCTCGTCGGCCACCCGATGCTGGCCGGCGTGATGGTGTGGGCCGTCGCGCACCTGCTCGCGAACGGCACGCTGCACGCGGTCGTGCTGTTCGGCGCGTTCTTCGTCTGGTCGCTGGTCGACTTCCTCACCTCGCGCGCACGCGATCGCCGCAACGGCGTGCGCTATCCGGCGGGCAACACGTCCCGTAATGTGGTCGCCATTGCGGTCGGGCTCGTGGCCTGGGCCGTGTTCGCGCTGTTCCTGCACGGCTGGCTGATCGGCGTGCGGCCATTCGGCTGAACGGGCGGGGCGCGGCAGTCGCGGCGTGCGCCGCGTGCGTCACAGCGGCCTGACGAACAGCCCGATGGTCAGCGCGACGCCGATGCCCACGATGCCGATCCGCAGCACCCGCTCGTTGACGCGGTGCAGCGCCCACGACCCGCACAGCCCGCCGACGACGGCGCCGCCGCCGAGCGCAAGCGCGGCGGGCCAGTGCAGGTGCGGCGAGGTCAGGAACAGCACGACCGCCGACGCGTTCATCACGCCCGCGAGCGCGTTCTTCGTCGAGGCCGCGTGACGCGGCGACAGGCCCGCCATCGTCAGCGCCGCCATCATCAGGAAGCCGATGCCCCCGCCGAAGTAGCCGCCGTAGATCGCGATCGCGAACTGCGCGACGGCGGTCGGGACGGGGCCGAGATGGACCGTCTCCTCGCTCGGCCTGCGCAGGAAGCTGCCCCACGCGAACACGGCCGTCGCGAACAGCACGAGCCACGGCACGAGCCGCGAGAAGATCGACGACGGCGTCTTCAGCAGCAGCAGGCCGCCGAGCGCGCCGCCGACGATGCTGATCAGGAACAGCGCGCGAAACGGCAACTGGCCCGCGCCCCGCACATGGTGGCGGCTGGCCCAGCCGGTCGTCACCTGCGCGGGAAAGAGCGCGACCGTCGACGTGATGTTGGCGGAGAGCGGCGACAGGCCCGACACGATCAGCGCGGGCAGCGTGACGAACGAGCCGCCGCCCGCGAGGGAGTTTTGCAGGCCGGCCCAGAGGCCGGCGAGGATGACGAGCGTGAGCATCGGTGCGGGAGCGGAAGGATGGCGTGGGTGGCGGGGCCGGCTACGACGCCGGGCCGGGCGCGGCGGACGCGAGATGGTAATGCAGGATCGCGGACGCCGGAAGGCCCGGCTGCGGCGGGGTCGCGCGCACGTCGTGCGACCGGACGCGCGCCGGATTCATTCGGCCCGGCCCGAACCCGCGTCCGGCGCTTCGATGTCGGCGTCGGCGTCGCTGCGCGGATAGACGATCGTTCCGTCCGGTTGAACGGCGGCGCCCGGCGTGAGGCGCGCGGGCTCGATGCGGTTCGGCCCGATGATGTGGAAGACGGTCTCGCCGCGCGCGATCAGATAGTCGGCGACGATGCGCCGGTGACAGCGCCACCACACGGCTTCCGCGCACATGACGGCGCAGCGCCGCCGATGCCCCTGTTCGATCAGGTGATCGAGGCCCGCGCGAAATGCCGCGGACAGTGCGTAGTCGGCGTAGCGATGAAAGCTGTCGTTGGTCCAGAAGCCGTTGACGTCGTCCGGCACGGCTCGCGCTGGGCCGCGCAGGCCGCCGAGCGCTGCGACGTGCTCATAGGCGATGTCGAACGGCGCCAGCGCGACCGGCAGCGTCGCTTCGTTGAACTGCGGATTGGTGCGCGACCTCGGCATCTTCCTGACGTCCGCGAGCAGCGCGATGTCGGCGTCGTTCAGCAATCCGATGAAGTCTTCGAGCGAGCGGTCGGAATGGCCGACCGTGAAGAACGGGAGCTTCATGCGTCGTCCTCGTCGGCGATGCGCGTGAGCACGCGGCCCCGATGCGCGGCGATGTGATCGGTCCAGCGGACCCGGTCCCCCAGCTTGAACTGCGTCGTCATCGTGAGCGTCCTCCTGTCGTGCGTATCGCCATCATGCCGGCGTCGCTTGCTCGAACGCGGCTTCCGCTTCGAGACTCGCCCGGTCGCGCCCGACGGTGGCAACCGCAAGCTGCTGGCCGTCGCGCCAGTAGGTGACCGTGCAATCGTGCGCGGCCGGATCGCCGTCGACGTCGATGCGATCCCAGTGCTCCGCGTGGCCGACGTAGTTGATCGCCACGTCGTAGTGCTGGCTCCAGAAGAACGGCACCGCCGCGAAGCGCTGCCGCTCGCCGAGGATGTTCCGCGCGGCCGTCGCGCCCTGGCGCTCGGCGACCACCCAGTGTTCGACGCGGATGCGCTCGCCGGTTCGCGGGTCCGGCCAGCGCGCGATGTCGCCCGCCGCGTAGACGCCCGGTGCGCTCGTCTGCAGAAAGGCGTCGACCGTCACGCCGCGATCCGTCGCGAGGCCGGCATCCTCGGCGAGTGCGAGGTCGGGGCGCACGCCGATTCCGACGACGACCAGGTCGGCGGGCAGCGCGACGCCGGTCGACAAGGTCACGCGATCCACTTCTATCGCGGCGACTGTCGCCCCCAGATGGAACACGACGCCGTGCGCTTCGTGCAGCGCCCTGACCATGTCGCCGAGCGCCGCGCCGAGGATCCGCTCCATCGGACGCGCTTCGGGGGCGACCACCTGCACGTCGAGCCCGCGCGTGCGCAACGCAGCCGCGACTTCGAGCCCGATGAAGCTCGCGCCCACCACCACGCATCGGCGTGCAGCGCCAACCTGCGCGATCAGCGCATTGCAGTCGGCCAGCGTACGGAGCACCGCGACGTGCGCCAGCGTGGCGCCGGGGACCGTGAGGTGCACCGGTTCGGCGCCGGTGGCGAGCAGCAACGCGCCGTAGTCGACCTCGCTGCCGTCCGATAACGTGAGGGATTTCCGGCCGGGCTCGAGACTGACCGCGCGCATGCCGCAGTGCACGGAGATGTCGTGATCCGCATAGAACGTCGGAGGATGCAGCGGCAGCCAGTCGGGCTGCGCGGTGCCGGCGAGATAGTCTTTCGACAGGTTCGGCCGGTCGTACGGCAACGCGCGATCGGCACTCAGCAGCGTAATGGGGCCCTGATAGCCTTGCCGCCGCAACGTGCTGGCCGCCGCGTTGCCGGCCGCGCCGCCGCCGACGATCACCACCGATTCGGGGTGCGCCGCGGCCGACGCCGTTGACGGGATTGGCGCCGGCCCCGCCGGCAGCGCGTCGCGCACGAACACCTTGCCGTCCTGCTGCTCGACGCGCCAGCATGTCAGGTCGGTCAGCGCCGGCGCGCCGAGCACCTCGCCGGTGCGAACGCTGAAGCACGCGTGATGCCACGGGCAGCGGAGCGTGTCGCCGACCAGCAGGCCGTCGGCGAGCGGGGCGCCGTAATGCGTGCAGGTTGCGCCGACCGCGAAGCATGCGTTCGCCTGCCTCACGAGCAGCACCGGTTCATCGCCGACATGGCCCGCGATCATGCCGCCTTCGGGAACATCGGCCAACGGCACGCCCTGGGCAAGATCGGGGTCGTCGGGGGACGGAGCGCGCTCGGTCATGGCGTCTCTCCTGGCTGGTCAGGAACAGCATCATTATCGACCTCGATTTCGGCGGAGGAAAGGTACAGTCGGCGAGGCCGTCGGGACGGGCTTCGGCCTGCGACCCGGCGCCGGAGCCGTCGAATCGGCGCCGCCTGCCGCGTCGCCGCCGTGCGCCTTCACGCGTGCCCGCCACGCAGCAAGCGGAGATAGGCCGGCAACGCCAGCGAGCCGATCAGGCTGGCCCACAGAAGCGGCGCGATGCCGGCGAGCGTGACCGTGCGGCCGCCGAGCAGCCACGCGCTGAGCGCGAACGCGACGGTCGTGCCGAGATGCGTCGCCGCCGTTTGCAGCGCGCCGAAACCGGCGCGGCGCTCCGGCGCGGGAAACGCCGCGCTCACGCTGGAGGTCGCGACGAGGCGCACATAGGTCGACGCCATGAACACGATCATGAAGCCCTGGGCGCCGATCGCGTCGCCCATCAGCAGCGCGATATCGATCACCATGCCGGCCGTCGCGAGCCACGCGAGCCGCCGTTCGCCGAGCCGGCGCGCGAGGCGGCCGGCCGCGTGCGATGCGACGAAGCCGGCGACGCCGCCCGCGAAGAAGAGCCGCGGCAGGCTGCCCGGATCGGCGGAAAGCAGCGCGAGCAGCGGCGCCAGCACGGGCACGATCAGCAGCGACGGCAATTGCGAGACGGCGTTCGCGGCGGCATGCAGGACCGTCCCGGCGTCGAGGTCGAGCGCGCGCGGCCGGACGGCCGGCGGCGCGATCGCGGGTATCCGCGTCGCCGCGACGAGCGCGCAGCCGGCGCAGCATGCGGCGATCAGCCGGAACGCCGCAGGCCAGCCGACTCGTTCGGCCGTATGCAGCACCATCGGGATGCCGACGATGCTGACGAGCGAAAACGACGCGATGACCGTCGCGAGCAGGCGCGGCCGCTCGGCGGCGGATGCGCAGGCCAGCAACACGCCGAGCCCGCAGCCCATCGTGATGCCGCCGGCGATGCCGGCCAGCGCGCGCAGCACGAGCAGCCATGCGAAGCTGTGCGTTTCGGCGATGGCGAGCGTCGTCGCGGCGAGCGTCGACAGCGTGACGATCAGCGTGCGTCGCGGATCATGGCGGTTCAACCGGAAATACGCGGCGAGCCCCGACAGGATCGCCGTCAGCGTATAGACGCCCGTGACATAGCCCGCGTACGAGTCGGGTACGCCGAAGTCGGGCGCCATCCGCCGGAACAGCGGGCTGACGGCCATGTACTCGAGCGCGTTGGTGAACTGGATCGCCGCGACGACGACGGCGATACCGCGTGCGGAAGGGGGCGGACGGTGCTGTCCGGTTGACGGATTCGGTGCGGCCATGGGCTTCTCTCGTGCTTTCTCGTACGCAAAGCCGCGATGGTCGCCTCAGGCGGGGCGCGTCGCCTAGTCGCTGAAATGGAACACGCGATGATCAAAAGGAGAACGCTCGAATGGCGCGGATGAATCTCAATGCGGTTCGGGTCTTTGCGACGGTGGCGGCGAAAGGCAGCTTCACCGCGGCCGGGCGGGAATTGCAGATCCCGACTTCCAACGTGAGCCGGCATGTCGCGCAACTGGAGGCGAGCCTGCAGACGCGCCTGATCGAGCGGCACGCGCGCCGCCTGACGTTGACCGACGCGGGCCGGCTGCTGTTCGAGCGATGCTGGCCGATGCTCGATGCGCTCGACGAAACCCTCGACGAACTGGCGTCCGAGCAGACCAGCCTGCAGGGCCGGCTGCGCGTGAGCCTGCCGAGCGAGGTCGGCCCGCAACTGTTCGGTGCGGCCGTGGCCGATTTCGCGTGCCGTCACCCGGCCGTGGACCTGCGCTGCTCGACGAGTCTCGCCGGGCTCGAGACGGGGCTCGAGGATCTCGATCTGGCGGTCATCGTCGGCCGCGGGGCGTTGCCGGACAGTTCATGCGTCGTGAAGCCGATGCTGAGCTGGCCGAGCGTGGTCGTCGCGGCGCCGTCGGTGATCGATGCGCATGGCTGTCCGGAACGCATCGAGTCGCTCGAGGCGTTGCCGTGCATCACGACCGTCGGCGCGCTGGACGGTCGGCCGTGGCGTTTCCTGGGCGCGGGCGGGCGCGTGATCACCCTGCGTGTGCAGGAGCGGCTGCGTGTCGACAGCGGCACGCTTGCGGTGGCGGCCGCGCTGCGCGGCGTCGGCTTTGCGATCGTCGTCGAGGCCGCGTGCCGCGACCTGATCGAGCGCGGGGAGCTGGTGCCGATCGCGCTCGACAAGCCGGCCGCGCCGCTGGAGCTGTATGTCGCCTATCCGCAGCGCAGGCACCTGCCCGCGACGGTGCGGGCATTCATCGATCATCTGGTGGACGCGGCGGGAAGGGCAAGCGCAATTGTCGATGGTGGCCGCCGATCGGGCGCGCGGCAGGCCGGCTGAGCGGACCGGGTGGGCGCGTTGGGGCGGGCCGGCAGGTGCCGCGCGCGTGGACGCGCGACGATCAGCGTGCCGTCGTCACGCAAACCAGGCGCCGGTCGTGCCGCCCGTTCTTACGCAGGTGCCTTTCGGGACGTTCTTGACGTCGCCCTTGTCGTTGTCGACCCGGGCCTCGCCCGCGCAGTCGTGCACACCGGTCTTGCTTGCGCAGTCGTTCTGGCCAGCCTTCGCGATGCCGAAACACCGCACCGTGTCTTCGGCCCGCGCGGGGGCGGCGGCCGCCGCGGCAACGCCGGCGAGCGCGAAGGCAAGCAGCGTTCGCCGGCTGAGATTCGAATTCATCGTGGTTTCTCCCGTGTAGCGAACAGGCTTCGCGGATCGTGCCACGAGTATGCCGCAACGTCTCGTGCCGCGTGTGTGCGGGCGGAGGCGTTGGCCCGGCCGCTGTCCTGCAACCGGCGGCACGGTCTTCCGTCAACGCATGTTCCCCGTGTGGCCGAGCGAAAAGCGTCCGGGTTGCGGCCAGACCGCCAGGCCGTGCGGCTCCATGCCGACGGGAATCGACCTGACCGTTCCGCTCGTGGTGTCGATCGCATAGACCACGTCGTCGAAGCGGCCGGACAGCCACAGCGTCTTGCCGTCCGCGCTGACGTTGCCCATGTCGGGGCTGCCGCCGCCCGGAATCGGCCAGGTCGCGAGCACGCTGCGCGTCGCGAAGTCGAGCACCGACACGCTCCCCTTGCCGCGGCGCGTCCCGTGGACGAGGTTGGAGCCGCGATTGGCCACGTAGAGCTTCGTGCCGTCGCGGCTCGGATACAGCCCGTGCGCGCCGACGCCCGTCCTGATGAAGCCCGTCTTCGTGAAGCGGTCGCCGTCGACGAGGTACACGCCGTCGGCCATCATGTCGGCGACGTAGAACACCTTGCCGTCCGGCGACACGCGGATGTCCTGCGGCATGCCCTTCTTGTCGAGTTCCAGGTAGCCGGTCACCTGGCGGTTTACGAGATCGATCCTGGCCAGCTTGCCGCCGAACTCGCACGTGAAGATCGCGTACCTGCCGTCGATGGAAAAGTCGGCGTGGTTGATGCCCTTGCATTGCGGGACGTCGAGGCTCGACTTGAGCGCCATCGTGTGCGGATCGCGGAAGTCGAGCCGCGCATGCGCTTCGGCCACGACGATCGCTTCCTTGCCGTCGGGGGTGAAATACATGTTGTACGGGTCGTCCACCGTGACTTCCTTGCCGGGCTTGCCCGATTTCGGATCGATCGGCGTCAGGCTGCCGTCGGTACGGCCTTCGGCGTTGTTGGCGACCCATAGCGTGCGCAGGTCCCACGATGGCACGACGTGCTGCGGACTGCGGCCGACGGGGAATCGGTCGACGACCTTGAACGTGGCCGGATCGATCACGTAGATGTCGTTCGAGCGCAGGTTCGGCACGTAGACGCGCGGCAGCGCGCCCGCCACGGCGGTGCTCATGTGGCCCGATTGCGTGTCGTCGTAAAGATTGGCCGGGTTCGACACGGGCGGCATGCCGGGCACGGTCGTGACGGCGGGCGCGGCAAGCGCGCCGCCGGCGTCGAACCCGGCGAGCGCGGCGGCCATGAAGATCGCGAGACGGGAGAAGCGGATGGGGCGGCGGGAGCACGCTTGCATGACAAGGTCCGTGAGCGGTTGGATGAGAAGACTGGGGCCGCGTGCGTCAGCGGCCAGCGATGTCCTTCCTGATGGCATCGATCGTGCGCGACACGATCGCATCGGTGCCCAGCCGGCCGAGCTCGACACTGGCGTGACGCGGATCGCCTCCGTAGACGCCATCGGCCGCGCCGGGTTTCGGCGCGCCGCGCAGCCTGTCGAGCCTCACCATCTGCGGGGCGACCGCCAGCAGCAGCGACGTGTCGGCGAGCCCCGCGTGGGTGCCGATATCGGCGTCCGGCACGCCGTGCTGGCGCAGGATCTGCGCATAGCCGTCGGAGCTGGCGGCGTAGTACTCGGGCGGCGCGAACGCGCGCGCGCCGGAGCCGGCCCAGGATTTGTTGAGCCGGGCAACCGCCTGCCGGATGTCGTTCTGGTAGCCGCCGTGATCGCCGAGAAAGACGATGTTCCGGAAACCGTGAATCCTGAAGCCGTTGGCCGCGGACTCGAGCGTTTTTTCGAATGCGTCGTCGGGCACGGTGATCGTGCCCGGGAAGCGCATGTGAGAGGTCGGCGGCGCGTAGCTGCCCTCGGGCACGTAGGCGATGACCGGCGCGACGATGGCATTGCCGAGGCCGGCCGCGATGCGTTCGGACAGCGCCTTGACCCGCGCGTTGTGCTTGCCGAGCGCGACATACGGTCCGCTTTGCTCGGTCCCGCCGATCGGGACGAGGATCGTGGTCTTGCCCGCGTGTACGTTGTCGCGCAGTTCGGTCCAGGTCATGTCCTCCAGCTGCACCGTTGCCGGCGCCTGCGCCATGGCGGCTTGAGCGATGGCGAAAACGACGGATGCGAAAGCAGCGCGTGGCGGGCGTTTCATCGTGGATCCTCGAAGGGAAGGGGGCGTCGTTGAGATCACACTCTCCATCAACGATCTCGTCGCGCTTCCAGTTGACCTGGCCGCGGTGCGCTTCAAAGCGCAAGTAAAAATCGCATAAATGAAACCGGATGCTGAATGTTCAGGAAAATCGTTGCGTCGATGTGCATGATTTGCGTTTCCGCCTGCATTTCTTTCATTTGTGTTTCGTCGTTGCGAATCTGAAAGGGGGGATTTGAAAGGACACAATGCTGACGAAAGGATGTATTGAAAATACCTTGGTTATGCTTAGCGAATCGTGTTGACTTCGCGTTCTCATGACGCCTAGAATTTAAAAGTCGTCACAAAAGGGGCTGATACCTTGGACAGTTGTAGTTGTAGACCTTCGACCAGTTTCGCTGCCTGATCGGCAGGACGTCCGCGCTCCTTTTTCCCAGCCGCCGTCTTGCCATCAGGCAGACGGTGCGCGCCCGGCAGTACCTCCGTGCACCTTGTTGATTAGCGCCATATGGGCGCGCGCGTTTGCGTGCGTTCCGCATGGCATTGCGTCGCGAGCATCAACGCGCGGCCACGCTCGTTCGCGCCTGGACGATTCGTTCCTGGGCGCGTGGATAAACGCGTACGTAGCAATCGTGCGCAACCACCGTTGATAAGGAGCCGAAATGCCGGGCACTGACAGTTATCCCTTATGCCGCTCACCTCTGCTTTCATCATTGATCGAGAAAAGTGAGTAGACCTCTGTCGCCGCGCCCATGATGCGCCCGGTCTCCGTGTCTGCTGGCTTTTCGCAATAGCGCGTCAAGCCGGACGCACGGAGAAAATCATGAATTTCGGCCTTCTTCTATCGAACCTGCCGCATATCGACGAATCGCGCGCCAGCTACGCCGCGATGCTGTCGCTGAAATCACGCGAATCGCACCGGATCGCCGCTTTCTGGCTCAAGCTCAAAGCCCTTGTTTCGTAACCGCAGGCGCGCCGCTCCGGCCTGCGCAAACGACGCCCGTCGTTCGACGACTCACGCCCTTGCACATGCCGGCTGGCGCACATTTTCGTTCTACTAATTGCTCATCAGGGAAGCAGAGAAAATGTTCTCACCCGCAAACATCTCGCCGCACGACACTGTGCGCGAACGCAGTGCAGTCCTCGACGACGCGCATCTCGGCGACATCAAGGGCGCGCTCGGCACCATCGCCCACCACGACGTCGCGCCACGCACCAGCTGGTGGGCGCGCTTCCGGACGCTGCTCGCGATTCTCGGCCCCGGCCTCATCGTGATGGTCGGCGACAACGACGCAGGCGCGTTCGGTACCTACACGCAGGCCGGGCAGAATTATGGCACCACGTTGCTGTGGACCATGCTGCTGCTGGTGCCGGTGCTGGTCTCGATCCACCCGCCGGTCGGCCAGATGGCGCGGGATTTCTTCATCCCGAACTGGCCCGCGCACTCGAAGCTTTCCGACGTGATGCTGCTCGTGATTGGTATCGTCGGGACGACGGTGGCGCCGTGGCAACTGTTTTTCCAGCAGAGCTACGTGGTCGACAAGCGCATCACGCCGCGCTTCATGAAGTACGAGAAGGCCGACCTGTGGATCGGCATCGCGTTCGTGCTGATCGGCGCCGTGGCGATGATCGCGTTCTGCGCACAGCTCTTTGCGGGCAAGGCCGAGTTCGGCAACTTTACCGACGCCGGCGGCATCATCGCCGGGCTGGACAAATACGCGGGCCATACGGCGGCCGTGCTGTTTGCCATTGCGTTGTTCGATGCGGCCGTCATCGGCGCAGCCGCGGTATCGCTGTCGACCGCTTACGCGATCGGCGACGTGTTCAGGATTCGCCATTCGCTGCATCGCAGCGTGACGGATGCGAAGGGCTTCTATCTGGTGTATTTCGGCATCATCGCCGCCGCCGCCGCCATCGTGCTGATTCCCGGCAGCCCGCTCGGCCTCTTGACCGAAGCCGTGCAGACGCTGGCCGGCGTGCTGCTGCCGAGCGCGACGGTATTCCTGCTGCTGCTCTGCAACGACAGGGCGGTGCTGGGTCCGTGGGTCAACTCGAAGAAGCTGAACCTGTTTACCGGCGCGGTCATCTGGGTGCTCGTGATGCTGTCGATCATCCTGACCGCGTCGGTGCTGTATCCGGACATGGCCGGTGAAACGATTCTCGAGCTGCTCGCAGGCGGCACGCTGCTGGCCATCGTCGGCTATGCGGCGACGGTTGCCGTTCGCAAGCTGCGCCGCGAGTCGTCGGACGGCGCGAGCACGGTGCAGGCGTGGCCGAAAGGCGCACGTGACACATGGCGGATGCCGCCGCTCGACGAACTGCCGCCGCCGAACCTGACGCTGGCCAAGCGCGTCTGGATGGGCGTGCTGCGCGGTTATCTGCTGATTGCGGTTGCGCTGGTCGTCGTGAAGGTGGTGCAGATGACTTTCCTGAAGTAGTCGCGGCGCCGCGCGGCTCGCACGAGCCGCGCGGCATGCCCGCATGCGTTGCAACCATGCCTGCCGCGCGCCGTGCGTTCAGGTCGACAAAAGGGTGGACATCTTGAGCCGGATTCGAGCCGCTTCGGCACGCTCGCTGAGACTGGCGGGGCGACATACTCGCGTTCGTCTGGCACGCGTTCGACGCACTTTGCGCGGTGCGCCGTTGAGCCTGATCGAGCGCATCTTGCTGGTGATGTGGGCGTGTTTCCTGACGTCGCTCGTCTGGGTGTCGTTGCTCGTCGGCGTCATTCGCGCCATGCGAGTCGTACCGTGACGCCGGCGCCTCACGTCGCCGCGACGCGCGGCAGCCCCTGAATTTTCAAACGCAGTTCACACGCAAACAACGGAATCGAAACATGAAGAAATTTCTTTACGTCGCAGCGCTGACGGCAGTCATGGCACTCGCAGCGTGCAGTCATGCCGACGACGATGACGTGGGCAGCACGCCGGGCAATGCGGCGTCGGCATCCGGATCCGTCGCCGCATCGGACGGCAGCGCCGCGGCTTCGGACGACTCGGCTTCGGCGAACGATACGGCATCGGCGTCGCCCGCATCCGGCGCCAGCCGGTAATCGGGGGACCGGACTCGCTGGGGAGACGCTCACGGGGGCACTGCGATGAATCGCGCGCATCCGCATCACAAGAAGGCATTCGCACTGTGCGTCGCCGGCGCACTCGCACTCGTTGCCGCGCTGGCGGCCCTGGGCCTCGTCTTGCACACGCCCGTTGCCGGAAGCGCCGCCGCTGACGTCGCGTCCGGCAGCGGGGCCCCGGAAGCCGGTCCGGACCATTGCCTGATTTACGGGAAATACTGTCTGACGGCCTTGCTGCGTGGCCGCTAGCATCGTCCGACCGGGGCGGCGTCAGCGGATCGTCGCAGACATATGCCCGAGCACCGCCGCGATCACGAGCGCGGCCAGCATGGCGAGCGCTTCAGCGGTCAGCCACGCGTCGAAGCGACCTTGCGCTGCCGTGAAGCCGGGGCTGTCCTGCTGCGCTTGCGCGCACAGATCGGGCAGCGCCATTAGCCTGTTACCAGCCGGTCAGCCGGATGCGGCGCGACTGGCTGCGCGCGGCCGGCAGCCTGGCGGTCGGCGCGTCCCGCGCCCGGAGTGGTCCTGCACACGCACGATGGACCAAGCATCTCCACCGAAGACCTGCGCTGAAACGTCGTCATCCTGAACATTTGGGCGGCCTGGTGCGAGCCCTGCCGAACCGAACTGCCGCTGTTGTCCGCCTATGCCGCGCGTCATGCGGCCAAAGGCTTGCGCGTGCTCGGCTTCAGCCTGGACGGGCCGGAGAATCTCGCGGACGTCCGGCAAGTGGCGGCCGGCCGGAGTTTTCCGGTCGGCCTCCTCGGCAGTGCGCACGCCAGCGCCTATGGTCGCGTCTGGCGCATCCCGGTGAACTTCACGATCGACCGCAACGGGCTCCTCGTCGACAACGGCTGGGACGACCCGCATCCATCGTGGACGGCCGAGCGGCACGAGCGCATCATCACGCCGCTGCTGCGCGGATAGCCTCATCTTCCGCGTCTTCGTCTGGACGATGCTCACTGTCACGCACGCGTGATCGTTCGACGTGTGTCGCGCACTTGATACGATCGATGACAACGCGGCGGCGCGGCCTCATGAACAGGGGCTGCGCCGTTTGGCGAATGTAACGGCGTAACGCGTTGAAACAAGCCGGTAGCGGTTCGGCTTTTTTTGCCGGCTAGGATGCTTCGGACGGCTGGATAGCGACTCACGTCGATTGGAGAAGCGAATGCTCAGTCCCCACGAATTATCCACGTTGCTGCTCGTGCAGCGTTCCCCGTATCAAGTGGCAGTCCAGCGCCTCGATTTCGTGACGCTTCAGCGTCAGGCGCTGGTCGAGATCGAGCGGCGCGAGAGCGGTGCAAGGATCGCCCGGTTGACGCAGCGCGGCTCGGAGTTGCTGCGCAAGCTTGGAGGGGGCACGGTGGACGGCACGATTTGACGCGGCATGGAAGACGCCCGCCTGGTGGCGGGCGCCTGTCGCGCGGCGGGTGTCGCCGTCGTGCGCATGCCGGGACGGCGCTCACTGCCACGCCGGCGCCGGCGTGATCTGCGTCGTATAGGCGGTTGCCGGCAGCAGCGTGAGGTTGGAAATCTTCTGCCCGCCATAGGTTTCGGTCGACCCGCCGAACGTGACGCCCGTCACCGGCACGGCGACCGACTTCCCGTCGGTGCGCGATGCGCTGACCACGATCGACTTGCCGGGCGTGAGCGTCGCCGCGACGCTCGACGAGTCGTACACCATCCGCTGGTTCGCGAGCGTACCGATCGTCGACAGGTACGGACTTTGGATCGGCAGGTTCTTGTAGTACGTGTCGTACTTCTTGAACGTCGCGTTCAGCAGGTCGCCCAGCAGTGTGCTCGTGCCGCTGTACGCACGCAGGTTCGTCTGGTGGAACATCAGCGGCCGGTTGTCGAACGTGAGCAGGTAGACGACGAGCTGGTCGGACACCTTGTCGAGCACCTGCGCGTAGGTCAGGTCATAGCCCCAGCGGGTCGGGTCGATCCCGTTCGCGCCGTAGAAGTAGTTGTATTCGGCGACCCATTCAGACGGCTGCGACACGTTGTAGAACAGCGCGGTCGCGTAGCGCGGCACTTCGAAGATGCCCTGGTTCACGCAGTTGTACTTGCCCGCATTGAACGCCGGCAGCGCCCAGGCCACGCCGCTGTTGTTCGTCGGGCAGCCGGCCGTGCCGACGGGCGGCGTCGGCTTCGAGCTGTCGGATACGAGCACCTGCGTGCCGAACGCGACGAGCGCGCCGAGCGTCGTCGGGTTGTACAGCCCCGAGATTTCCGGCGTCACGAGCGTCCACTTGCTGAAGTTCGTGAACCTGAACCTGTTCGCGACCTTCACGTTGCTCTGCATCTCGGCCTGGACTTGCGCGGCGGTCGTCGTATACGGCGGATCCAGCAGTTCGTGGTCGTAGGTGTGGCTGATCCATTTGAAACTGCCCTGCTGCAAGGCCGTCTGCAGCGACAGCGAATCGATGCCGCCCGGCGGGTAGAGGCCCTGGCCGCCATACACCGTGCTGTAGCCTTCGCCGTTGAACGCCAGCGAGAGCTTGACCGCGGATGCGTTCGGGGTTGTCGTGTTCACGAGCGACTGCCAGGTCACGGCGTTGGCGAAGTCCGCGCCGGTGGTCCGGTATTCGCACGCGGTGAGGCCGGTCAACGGGTTCGTCGAACCGAGCGGGCACTGGCCGGGCGGGGTCGTGCTGGTCGTGGCGCCGGTCCTCGCGTCGTACCACAGGCCGGTCGCCTCGGATTGCGCGTACGGGAAGATCTCGTCGGGAATGCCGTTGTCGTCGACCTGCGGATCGACGTACACGTGGCGGCTGCCGACGAACAGGCCGCGCGTGAGCCAGTTCGCGATTCCGTAGGACAGCGTGATCGAGTGCGTTAGGTACTGGCTGTTGTCGAACATCAGCGACATCGTCTCGCGCGACGCGCTGTCGCCGGTGAGCGGCGTCGTGTTCGCGAACAAACAGGTGGCGCCGACCGAGTACGTCGTGTTGCCCGGGCCGGTGGCCTGCACGATCGGCGTGACGGTCGTGCCGATCGGCAGCGGGCTGGCCGGCGACGCGAAATACGTCCACGCGTTCGCGATCGTCAGCGGATTGCCCGAAGAGGTGCCCGCGTTCATGTATGGGAACAGGCTCTGCCCCGTCGACGTCAGCAGCGACGACAGCGGCGTCGCGGTCGTGTCCTGGTAGTTGACGTACTGCAGGCAGCCGCTGTCGCTCGGCCACGTGTAGAAGCTCGCGAGCCGCACGTTGTACTTGAACTGGTAGCGCGCGAGGGTCTGCGCGAGCGCGCCGCCGGCGAACGGGTTCATGTAGCGGTAGTCGCTGATCGGCAGGATGATGCCCTGGTACAGCGCGTGGTCGCCGTTTTCCAGCGGCGGCAGAGTCGGGTTGTTGGTGTCGTACGCGTAGACCGTGTACGGGATGCCCACGCGATCGAGGATCGACTGGGCGGCGGTCAGTTCGGGCGAGCTGCCGGCCTGCTGGCTCGCGACGATCAGGATCTTCAGGTCGATCTGGGCATCGCTCGGCACCGCATGGCAGACGCCGGCCGCCCCAAGCAGTCCTGTCGCGGCCGCACAGCGCGCCAGCGGCCCGAACCGGCGGGATAGTGTTCGCAAAACGCTCATGTCAATCCTCACGCGTCGTGTCCGAAGGTTCGGACGAGTCCCCCGACATTCGAGAAAGGTGTGGCGTCTGTCGTTATTGGTTCGAAGTCCGATTTTTCGTCGTCGTCTTGTTGACGGTGTCGCCCGGATGCGGGCCCGATGGCGGATAGGCCGGCTTGCCCCAGGCTTCCTTGCCGGACGGAAGCTGGCCGTGACCGTGCGGTGGGGGCTTGCCGTCCGCGTATGCGTTCGGCGGCGCGATCGCGGCTGCCGCGACCAGCGCCGAGAAAACGCCGCAGAGCACGACGCCCGGCCAGCGTGACGACCGTTTCGGTCCAAGGGTTTGCATGGTGTCCTCCCGACGCCGCCGGTGTGATGCGGCGCGTTTCAGAAATGATCAGGTGGGCGGCGCGAACGGTCCGGCATGTCGGGCCGGGCCGTTGCCGCGAACGCCAGTGCGTTCGAACCGGAACGCTTCCGTACGGGCCAGGATATTTCGATCCGGCCGGCCGGGAGTGAGCGGGAACGGACGACTGCGGATCGATTGCGCATGCGGGCGGGGACGGCCGCCATGCGTGCGCTCGAATCCGGTTGATTTGGAAAGCGAACTATGTGCCAGCGGCCGGAAGCCCTTCATTCCGTTGAAGTAACGTTACGTAATGAAAGCTGGCCGGCTGAAAATGTTTCAGTCGTGACCGATTGCGGGGCGGTTCGCCCGAAACACGTTTCGTTTGGGTAACAAGACGATCACGCGCGCCAGTTCGTCGGGAGATTCGTCGGTCTGGCGGGCGCCGGCGGCATCGCGCAGGATGTCGGCCAGCAACTGCTGGAACCGCACGTAGCTTTCACGGATCGACTGAAACGCGAGATTCATCAGGTCACGGGCGTCGGGGTTCGCGAGCAGGGTCTCGAACGCGTCGACGCTCCACGTCTTGCAGGCGAACGCTGATGCTATCCGGTCGATGAAGCCGTGACGCGCGCTCCGATGCCCCGATCGCGGTCACGCCGCAGGTCAAGCGCATCCCGGCAGGGGATTCACGAAATGAATGCCGCTCGATTCAAAAGATAAATTTCAGGAAGACTCTGACGCTCGATATGCTTGGCACCTCCGATCCGTTTGGCAAGGGAGCCGGATTGTCGTCGTCGACAACGCGGCGGCGACTTCTTCATGTCGGTAGAGGCGGGCAGGATGATGAGGGCGCAGAGCGGCGGCGTGATGGTCAATGCGGAGTCGGTTCGTGCGCCGCAGCCGAGCGCCCGCCACACAATCCACACTTGAATCTGGTAGCTTGACAGGCCGGCCCGAGATCCTTGCGACGGCCACTACGAATAATTCTCAATATGACATTACGGATTGGAATTCCTCTGGAGACAGCCACTGGGGAACGGCGCGTGGCGACCGTGCCCGAGGTGGTCGAGAAACTGATCAAGCTGGGGTTCCCGGTGGCCGTGCAAAGCGGCGCCGGCGCGGCCGCGAACTTTGACGACGACGCCTACCGCGCGGCCGGCGCCGAGGTCGTGGCTTCGGCCGCCGAACTCTGGGCCGGCAGCGACATCGTGTTCAAGGTGCGCCCTCCGGGCAGCGACGAAGTGGCGCTGATGCGCGACGGCGGCACGCTGATCGGCTTCGTCTGGCCGGCGCAGAACCCCGAGCTGATGCAGCAGCTGGCCGCCAAGCGGGCCACGGTGCTGGCGATCGATTCGCTGCCGCGCACCTTGTCGCGCGCACAGAAGATGGACGCGCTCACGTCGATGGCCGGCATCAGCGGCTACCGCGCGGTGATCGAGGCCGCGCATGCGTTCGGCCGCTTCCTGAACGGGCAGGTCACCGCTGCCGGCAAGGTTCCGCCGGCCAAGGTGTTCATCGCCGGGGCCGGCGTGGCGGGCCTGGCTGCCATCGGCACCGCCGCCAATCTCGGCGCGATCGTGCGCGCCAACGACACGCGCGCCGAAGTGGCCGACCAGGTCAAGTCGCTGGGCGGCGAGTTCGTCAAGGTCGACTACGAGGAAGAAGGCTCGGGCGGCGGCGGCTACGCCAAGGTGATGAGCGAGGGCTTCCAGCAGGCGCAGCGCGCGATGTACGCGCAGCAGGCCAAGGACGCCGACATCATCATCACCACCGCGCTGATTCCCGGCAAGCCGGCGCCGAAGCTGATCACGGCCGAGATGGTGCAGTCGATGAAGCCCGGCAGCGTGATCGTCGACATGGCCGCCGAACAGGGTGGCAACTGCGAACTCACGGTGCCCGGCGAGGCGGTGGTGCGCCACGGCGTGACCATCGTCGGCTACACGGATCTCGCGTCGCGCCTCGCCAGGCAGTCGTCCACGCTGTATGCGAACAACCTGCTGCGCGTGATCGAGGAGCTGTGCAAGGCCAAGGACGGCACGATCAACGTCGACTTCGACGACGACGCGATCCGCGGCCTCACCGTCATCAACGAGGGCAACGTCACGTGGCCGCCACCGCCGATCAAGCAGGCGGCCGTCGCGCCCAAGCCGCAAGCGGCCGTGCCCGCAGCGGCCGCAGCAGCGAAGTCGAAAGGCCACGGCCACAGCGGCGAACCGATGTCGGCCAAGGCGCTCGCGATCGTGTTCGCGATCGGCGCGCTGGCTTTCCTGCTGGTCGGCCAGTATGCGCCGGCCAGCTTCCTGTCGCACTTCACGGTGTTCGTACTCGCGTGCTTCGTCGGCTACATGGTGATCTGGAACGTCACGCCGTCGCTGCACACGCCGCTGATGAGCGTGACCAACGCGATCTCGTCGATCATCGCGATCGGTGCGCTGGTGCAGGTCGCGCCTCCGCTGGGCGAACTGGCAGGCGGCGCGGGCGACCGGCCGTCGGGGCTGATCCTGGGCCTAGCGGTGGGCGCTCTGACGCTCACGGCCGTCAACATGTTCGGCGGTTTCGCGGTGACGCGGCGCATGCTGGCGATGTTCCGCAAATAAGGGGGCGACAACAATGAGTTCCAACCTGACTACCGTCTCCTACATCGGCGCGGCCATCCTCTTCATCCTCAGCCTCGGCGGGCTGGCCAATCCCGAGACCGCGCGGCGCGGCAACCTGCTCGGCATGATCGGCATGCTCATCGCCGTGCTCGCCACCGTGCTCGGTCCGCGCGTGTCGGCCGAGGGCATTCCGTACGTCGTCGCTGCGCTGGTCGTCGGCGGTGCCGTCGGCCTCATCGCCGCGAAGAAGGTGCAGATGACGCAGATGCCCGAGCTGGTGGCGCTGATGCACAGCCTGGTCGGCCTCGCGGCCTGCCTGGTGGGCTTCGCCAGCTACATCGATACGTCGGTGCAGTTCACCGGCGCCGAGAAGGCCATCCACGAAGTCGAGATCTACGTCGGCATCCTGATCGGCGCGGTGACCTTCGCGGGCTCGGTCGTCGCGTTCGGCAAGCTGTCGGGCAAGATCGGCGGCAAGCCGCTGCTGCTGCCGGCGCGGCACTGGCTCAACCTGGCCGCGCTGCTGGTGGTGATCGCCTATGGCCGCACGTTCCTGCATGCGGAAAGCATTCAGGACGGCATGACGCCGCTCGTCGTGATGACGGTGATCTCGCTGCTGTTCGGCGTGCACATGGTGATGGCCATCGGCGGCGCCGACATGCCCGTCGTGGTGTCGATGCTCAACAGCTACTCGGGCTGGGCGGCGGCGGCCACGGGCTTCATGCTCGGCAACGACCTGCTGATCGTGATCGGCGCGCTGGTGGGCTCGTCGGGCGCGATCCTGTCGTACATCATGTGCCGCGCGATGAACCGCAACTTCATCAGCGTGATCGCGGGCGGCTTCGGTACCGGCGCGGGCGCGCCCGCGGCAGCAGGCGGCGGTGCGCAGCCGGCCGGCGAGGCGGTCGCGGTGAGCGCTTCGGAAACGGCCGAGCTGCTGCGCGAAGCAAAGCGCGTGATCATCGTGCCCGGCTACGGGATGGCCGTCGCGCAGGCCCAGCACACGGTCTTCGAACTCACGAAGCTGCTGCGCGAAAAGGGCGTCGACGTGCGCTTTGCGATTCACCCAGTGGCAGGCCGCATGCCGGGGCACATGAACGTGCTGCTGGCCGAAGCCAAGGTGCCTTACGACATCGTGCTCGAAATGGACGAGATCAACGGCGACTTCCCCGAGGCCGACGTGTCGATGGTGATCGGCGCGAACGACATCGTGAACCCGGCGGCGCAGGACGACCCGGCGAGCCCGATCGCCGGCATGCCGGTGCTGGAAGTCTGGAAGGCGAAGACCTCGATCGTGATGAAGCGCAGCATGGCCTCGGGCTATGCCGGCGTGGACAACCCGCTCTTCTACAAGGACAACAACCGCATGTTGTTCGGCGACGCGAAGTCGATGTTGAGCGAGATCTTCGGGGTGCTGAAAGCCTGAGCGCGGAGATGCGCTCGACGCGGGTGTGCGTGGCGATCGACGCAGCGTCGGGCATCAAGGGCGACGAAGTGTGAGTGGCCACCCGTAAACCGCGCTGTCCTGCGCGAGGCGGACAGCGCACCGAAAATCTCGCCTCGCATCGGGCATCCGTGCGAGGCGAGTCGCGCGCTTGCCTTCGTGAAATTGTCATGCTAGTTTTTCATGAAATTTCTCGACAGAAATTTCATGGGAGCGCGCATGTTCCTGCAGTCGGATCGCCACGTCGCAAGCTACTACGCCGGCACGCACCCGGCGCCGATCCCGGTTCGTCCGGTGCTGGAGTCGCGTGTCGACGCCGACGTGCTGGTCGTCGGCGCCGGCTTCAGCGGGCTGCATACGGCGCTGCGCCTTGCCCTCGCGGGCAAGCGCGTCGTGATGCTCGAAGCGAGCCGGGTCGCGTGGGCGGCGTCGGGCCGCAACGGCGGGCAGGCGCTGCTCGGCTGGTCGTGCGACATGCCGCCGCTCGAGGACGCGCTCGGCCGCGACGGCGCACGCGCGCTATGGGACAGCATGCGCTGGGCCGCGGCCGAGGTGCGCGACTTGCCGGCGCGCCACGGCTTCGACATCGATTACCGGCCGGGCAGCCTGTGGGCGGCGGTGCGGCCGCGCCGCGTCGCGATGCTCGCGCAGGCGCGCGACGAGGCGGCCGAGCGCTGGGGCTACGACCGGCTGCGCGTGATTCCGCAAGCCGAGATGCCCGAATGGATCGGCAGCGCGCGCTATCTCGCGGCGCTCTACGACCCGGAGGCCGGGCACCTGAATCCGCTGAAACTCGCGCTCGGTCTCGCGCAGACGATCGAGCGCGCCGGCGGCCGCATCTTCGAGCAGAGCCGCGTGCTCGACTTGAGCGAGACGGCCGGCGGCTACGTCGCGCGCACCGCCGCCGGCGAAGCGCGCGCGGACGTGCTGGTGCTCGCGTGCAATGCGTACGTCGACCGGCTCGATTCCGACCTGTCGCGCCGGCTGCTGCCGGTCGGCACCTACCAGGTCGCGACCGCGCCGCTCGACCCCGAGGTCGCGCGCACGCTGCTGCCGCGCAACAGCTGCGTGATCGACAACCAGTTCGTGCCCGACTACTTCCGCCTGAGCCCCGACTCGCGGCTGCTGTTCGGCGGCGGCTGCACGTATCTCGGCGGGATTCCCGCGGACATCGCGGCGGCGACGCGGCGGCCTCTCGAACGCGTGTTTCCGCAGCTGCGCGGCGTGCCGCTCGACTACGCATGGGGCGGCCACATCGACATCAGCATGCGCCGCACGCCGGACCTCGGCCGGCGCGGGCAGCGCTACTGGCTGCAGGGGTTTTCCGGCCACGGCGTGCTGCCGACGCTCGCGGGCGCGCGCGCCGTCGCCGACGCGGTGCTCGGCGACGACCGGCTCCTCGCGCTGTACCAGCGCATCCGCAACCCGCGCTTCCCCGGAGGCGGCCGCTTCGCCGCGCCGCTGGAGGCGCTCGGCAAGGCCTGGTACCGGCTGCGCGACACCGTCTGACTTTCACTGGAACACACGATGAACGAACAGGAAGAAATCGAAAGCCTGGCGATCCTGATCCGCGATCTGCGCAAGCACCGCAAGGTCACGCTGAACGAGCTGGCCGACAGGATCGGCCGCTCGGTCGGCTTCCTGTCGCAGGTCGAGCGGGGGCTGTCGCGTCCGACCGTCGCGGACCTGACCGCGATCGGCGAGGCGCTCGGCGTGCCGACCACGTACTTCTACAGCCTGGACAAGCCGCGCTCCGTGCCGTGGGTCACGCGGCCCGGCGAGCGCCGCACCGTGTACTACGCGGCCGGCATCACGGACATCCTCGTGTCGCCGAGCATGCGCGCGCGCTTCTCGGTACTCGAGAGCCATCTCGCGCCGGGCGCGAGCAGCGGCGACCGGCCCGTCGACGACAGCGACGAGCAGGGCGGCTTCGTGCTCGAAGGCGAACTGACGATCTGGCTCGACGGCGACGACACGCCCGTCACGCTCGGCCCGAACGATGCGTTCCAGCTGCCCGCGCACAAGCGGTTCCGCTACGCGAACCTGACCGACCAACCCACGCGGGTCATCTGGGTGTTCACCTGAGCCGTCATCGCGGCGACATGCCGCGTTCGACGCACATGGTTTGACGTACTGATCGATGAGGGCGTGCGGCGCTGCGCCGGCCGTTCGACCCCGCTTCGCCGCGTTGCGGCATCGTCGCACTCGAACGAAAGGATAAATCATGGCTGACGTCGTTTCCGCGCTGGTCGATGAAGTCCGTGCATTCCGCCACGCGCACCCCGAGATCCGCTATGTGGACCTGATTTGCCTGGACCTGCCTGGCCACTTCTACGGCAAGCGCTATCCGATCGATGCGCTCGAGAAGGTCGCAACGGGCGCGCTGCTGAAGCTGCCGCAGAACTGCGTGCTGCTCGGCACGCAAGGCGGCCTGTACAAGATCGGCGACTACTGCTTCAACGACGGCGACCCGGACGCGCCGCGCCGGCTGGTTCCCGGCACGCTGAAGCCGGTGCGCTGGGAAAGCCAGCCGCTCGCGCAGATGCTGATCAGCTCCGACGGCACCGACGCGCCGATCGAGTTCGAGCCGCGCGAAGTGCTCGCGCGCGTGCTGCGGCGTTTCGCGAAGCGCGGGATTCGCCCGGTCGTCGCGTTCGAGCTCGAGTTCTACCTGTTCGCCGCGCAGCTCGCGGACGGCCTGCCGCAGTATCCGCGCGACCGCCTGAGCGACGACCGCGACGATCAGCCGAACATGCATATCGAGCGCCTGTCGCGGTTCGCCGACGTGCTGCACGAGATGGTCGAGGCTGCGCGCGAGCAGGGCGTCGATGCGACGGTGATCACCGCCGAGCTTGGGCCCGGCCAGTTCGAGATCAACTTCGGCCACACCGACGACGGGCTGCGCGCGGCGGACTGGTCGGCGCTGTTCTGCCGCAGCACGCGCGGCGTCGCGCTCAAGCACGGCTATCGCGCGAGCTTCATGGGCAAGCCGTACCTGCATGCGCCGGGCAGCGGCATGCACGTGCATGTGAGCCTGTACGACGAAGCGGGGCGCAACCTGCTCGCGGTGGACGGGCAGCGCCCGCTGCGCCATGCGGTCGCGGGCTGCCTCGCGCTGCTGCCGCACTGCATGCCGGTGTTCGCGCCGAACCACAACGCGTTCCGCCGCTACGGGTCGATGGTGAACGCGGCGAGCCGCGCGAGCTGGGGATTCGAGGATCGCGACGCATGCATCCGGATTCCCGAATCGGACGCGGGCAACCTGCGGATCGAGCATCGCCTCGCGAGCGCGGATGCGAATCCGTATCTCGTGCTGGCGGCGATCCTGGCCGGGATGGAATACGGACTCGACGCGGGCAACGAGCCGATCGCGCCGCTCAACGACGATCGCGGCAGCGGCATCGCTTTCCCGAAGGACATGCTGTCGGCGGTTGCCGCGATGCAGGATCATCCGGCTGTGCGCGAGGGCCTCGGCAAGGAGTTCGTGATGGTTTACTGCGAAAACAAGCGGCAGGAGCAGATCGACTTCATGAACGAGATCGGGGCGCGGGAGTATCGGTGGTTTCTGTGAGGCGCGCCGGATGACCGGTCAGCTTGTCTCGATGTCGATGGCGGCCACCCGGTGTCCGGCCAGCGCCAGTCCCTGGGCCAGTCGAGCCAGCGGCAGCCGTTGCTCTGCCGATGTTGCGGTCGAGCACAATTGCAGGGGCGCGACGTCGACGGGATTCGCATCGTTGTGCAGCTGGAACTCGGCAAGCTGATGGTCGACCCGTCGTGCGATTGCGGTCGCGGTCTCGATCAAGCGGAACTGAGTGCCGAAGACCCGTCGAATGCTCGGTATGAGCAACGCATAGTGCGTCGAGCCCAGCACGAGCGTATCCGCGCCTGCGTCGATCATCGGCTTCAGATACTCTTCGAGCAGCGCCTCGACGATCGATCCCGTGGCTTCGCCTTGTTCGATTTGTTCGACGAGGCCATGCCCCGCCTGACATACAAAACGGCACGCGTGATCGTTCTCCGAGAGCAGCGCCTGCAATCTTTGGCTGCGCAGCGTTGCGGCTGTCGCCAGCACGCCGACGACTTTCGAAACCGAGGTCTGCACGGCCGGTTTGATCCCGGGTTCCACGCCGATGATCGGGATCGCGAACTGACTTCGGAGATAGGAAACGGCATGCGTCGTTGCCGTGTTGCATGCAATCACCAGCATTTTCGCGCGCTGTTGCACCAGCCATTCCGTGAGTGCGTGGCTGCGCGCCCGGATGAACGCATCGGACTTCGGGCCATAGGGCGCGTACCTGGAGTCCGCGATATACAGGATGGCTTCTCCGGGAAGCCGCTGACGGATCGCCTCGACAACCGACAATCCGCCCAGGCCCGAATCGAACACGCCAATGGGGGCGATACCGTTGTGCATGAGTGTGTGCATTGGCCCTGGACAGTACGTTTGGAGCGCGGCAGGGATGCCGGAATCGCGAGCGTGCGGATCCCGGTCCCAACGATGGCGCTAAAGGTCTTACTGCCCGATCTTCGACGACACGCAGCCCGTGCTCGAGCATTCGCGATCGCGCTCACGCAGGAACGACAGGCGCG
This sequence comes from Burkholderia ubonensis subsp. mesacidophila, assembly GCF_002097715.1. Classification (NCBI taxonomy): domain Bacteria; kingdom Pseudomonadati; phylum Pseudomonadota; class Betaproteobacteria; order Burkholderiales; family Burkholderiaceae; genus Burkholderia; species Burkholderia ubonensis. The sequence continues at coordinate 2,475,475 of NZ_CP020738.1, read as the reverse complement.
ACTGCGTCATGTCGATCGCGCACTCGAGGTTCACGTAATACCCGTCGTCGCGCGTATAGCTGCACTTGTCGTCGCGCTGCTTCAGCCACGCGAGCTGGCCCGTCTTCAGCGACGACTGCTGGTCGCCGCTCAGCTGCTTGCGCAGGCGGCCGTACTGGTCGTTCAGCTCGCGGTCGAGCTGCGAGAACTGCGTGCTGCTGCAGTACACCTGGTCGAATGCGCTGTGCGGCTTCGCACAGCCGGCCGCGTGCGCGGAGAACGGAACGGCAAGCGCGAACAGCGCGCAGGATGCGGCGAGCAGATTCTTTTTCATGTGGATGCTCCTGGCTGGGTAAAAACCGGTGACGCACGCGCGTCGCGTCGTCATTCGGACGCGGTGCACGCCTCGATGCCGCCCGCGATCGCGGCGGACAGGCGCTGGATCGTATCGTGCTGCGCGAGCCGCTTCTCCTCGTCGGGATTGACGATCACGCCGGCTTCGACGAGCACGGCCGGAATCGGCGCGGTGCGCAGCACGACGAGGTCGTCGAAGCGGTGGATGCCGAGGTGCGGATCGATCAGCGGACGATTCTCGCCGCGGATCGGCTGCGCGTGATAGAGCGACGGCGTTTCGCCCGCCGCGACGAGCTTCCCGGCGATCGCCTTCGCGCAGCGCAGGCTCTGTTCGTAATGCGGATTGCGTTCCGACACGAACACGGAGAAGCCGTGGAATTCGCGTTGCCGGCCGGCGTCGATGAATTGCTGCTGCATCGAGTCATGATGGATCGACACGAACAGGTTGGCATCGGGCGCCTGCGTCGAGCGCTGTTCCAGCTTGATCTCGCGGCCGTCCGCGGACGTGCGCAGCACGCGGTCGCCGTCGTCGCTCAGCCGCTTGGCGACTGCGCCCGACAGCTCGAGGTTGTACAGGTATTCGACGCGGCCGCTCGCGCCGGTCGAGCCGGGGCGCGCCGGCGTGTGGCCGGTGTCGATCACGATGTAGGGAGCATGTGCGCTGGCGGCCGGCGCGGCGTCTGCGGCGCGCAGCGCGAGCGGCACGCCGAGCAGGGCCGCGCAGGCGAGCACGCGCGCGGCGGCGCCTGCGAACGGGCGAAGGCGTTGGACGGTTCGGTTCATTCTTGTTGTCGCGTGAATGCGGCTGCGCTCGACGAAGCGGCGCGGTGCCGTCGGCCTGCAAGATGCAGTCGGAATGTGGCGCGATTATAGCGGCTGCCGGCGGCTCCGCAATGACAGAACTGCGGGTGTCCGGCTGGCTGAAAGCAAGTTGTAAAGCATGCGGTGGGGTCCGTCAGGCGAGCACGCGCTGCGCGGCGCGCATGCCCCAGTACGACGCCTCCTCGAACAGCGACATCCCCGACAGATCCGCGTGCGCGAACACGACCGGCCCGTCGGCGTCGCGCAGCGCGAGCAGCCCCGGTCGGCTCAGGAACCCGACGTCGGGCGTCGCCATCGCGTGGCCGCGCACGGTGATCTCGAGCGCGCTCGCGTGCTTCCACAGCGCGCGGCCGTACACCGCGCGCAGGTCGGTCGCCGCCTGGTCGCGCAGCTCGTCCGGCTTCGCCGCGGCGAGCCAGCGGCGCGTGTCGTCGGGCGTGCGCGTGCTCAGCGCCTGGTACGCGGAAAACACCGAGCGTGTCGGCGGCGACAGCCGGATCAGCTGGTGCGTCGACACCACGTAGCCGAGCCCCGCGCCGCCGTAGACGACGTTGTCCCACGCGAGCGGCGCGCCGGCGGCCTCGGCCGGCATCCCGTCGAGCAGGAAGTTGGACACGAGCCACGGCGCGCGCGGCGGCAGGTCGCGCGCGGGCTCGAAGCCGTATTCGCGCAGCTGCGGGAACACGCGCGCGGCGACGAACAGCGGCATCGCGCAGACGACGCGCCGCGCCCTCAGCGTGAAGGTGGTCAGTGCGCCGTTGTCGACGCGCGCGCACAGCACGTCGACGCCGCCCGCGCGCTCGGTGGCGCGGACCGCGAAGCCGGCCTGCGACCAGTCGTGCGACCCGGTGCGCGCGGCGATCGAAGCGGACAGCCTGGTCACCATCGTGTGCAGCCCGTCGGGCCAGGTCAGCACCGCGCCGTCGCCGGCATCGCTCGCATGGCCGGCGCGCGACGAGAAGTAGTGCAGCCCGGCCCACGCGGACACATGCTCGTAGCCCGCGCCGTAGTCGTCGCGGCAGCAGTAGTTCAGGTACCAGTGCAGCGACGGCGCCGTATAGCCTTCGTCGAGCAGCCACTGCCGGAACGAGCGCGTGTCGAGCGCGCGCCAGCGCGGGTCGCGCGACGATTCGGCGAGCGGAATGCAGAACGCCTTGCGGCCGTCGTTGCCGCGCGCGGTGCGCAGCGCATCGGTGTACGCGAAGAAGCGCGCCTGCTGCGCGAGCTCGTCCTGGCCGATGCCGATCGTCGGCACGAGCCCGTCCTGCCACTGGCCCGCGATGTAGAGCCGCTCGTCGGGCGCGTGCACGATCGCGCGTTCGTCGTAGTCCGGCCGCGCGGCGAACGGCGCGGCTTCGATCACGCCGAGGTCGGCGAGCATGTCGCGCAGATGCACGGATTCGCGCGACGGCAGCGGCAGGTAATGCGCGCCCTTCGGATAGCCGAGCTCGCCGAAGCGGCCGCCGGCCGCATTGCCGCCGAATTCCGGCCCGGCGAGCACCGTGAAGCGGCGGTGCCCGGCGCGCGCGAGCTGCCACGCGCACGACAGGCCGGCCGCGCCCGCGCCGAGGATCGCGATGTCGGTCTCGAACGTGCCGGACGGCGGCGGAAGCGCCGCATGATCGCGCAGCGCGTGGCCTTCGCGCATGCCCGGATAGTCGATGCGCGGCGTCGTCTCGATCCAGCCGAGCCGGCCGCAGGCGGCAAGCGACGCAGAGGCGGACGCGACGATGAAGGTGCGGCGGTCCATCAGCGCAGCACGTGCTTCCAGTCGTCGTCGAAGCGGCGCACGAGCGGCTGGTCGTTGAGTTCGTTCGGCGACATCGGCAGCGCCGGCATGTCGGCGGGGAAGTGGAACATCTCGGCGGCCGTTTGCGCGTCGAGCCAGCGCGTCGGCACCGAGTAATGCGTCGGCACCGTGAAGTCGCGGCGCTTGCCGGCGATCACGAAGCCCCAGTCGCCGAACGACGGCACGTAGCAGTGGTACGGCCATGTATTGAGGCCCGCCTCGTGCAGCGTCGCGATGATCGTCCAGTACGCGTGCGGCGCGAAATACGGCGACGTCGACTGGATCACCGCATAGCCGTTCTCGGACAGGTGCCGCGCGAGCAGCCGGAACACCGGCACCGAATAGAGGCGGCCGAGGCCGAAGTTGGTCGGGTCCGGGAAGTCGACGACGATCGCGTCGTACACGTCGGCATTCGCTTCGAGCCAGCGCACCGCGTCGTCGTTGATCACGTGCACGCGCGGGTCCTTCAGCGAACGCTGGTTCAGCTTCACGAGCGGCGCGGACGTCGAGAACAGCCGCGTCATCGCCGGGTCGAGGTCGACGAGCGTGATCCGCTCGAGATTGCGGTGCTTGAGCAGCTCGCGCACCGCGAGGCCGTCGCCGCCGCCGAGCACGAGCACGCGCTTCGCCCACGGCAGCGCGTCGAGCGTCGGGTGGATCAGCGCCTCGTGATAGCGATGCTCGTCGCGCGACGAGAACTGCAGGTTGCCGTTCAGGTAGAGCCGCATGTCGTCGTGCCACTGCGTCAGCACGATGCGCTGGTACGGCGTGGTTTCCGCATAGATCGTCTCGTCGCCGTACACGCCGTGCTCGGCCCAGTGCGTGATTTTCCCCGACAGCGCGAAGCCGGCGGCGAGCAGCCCGATCACGAGCGACGCGCGCATCTGCTTGGCGCGCACCCGGCGGATCTCGTCGCGGAACAGGTGCATCGTCCACAGCGCGACGAGCGCGTTCAGGATCCCGAACAGGAAGCTCGTGCGCAGCAGGCCGAGGCGCGGCGCGAGCACGAGCGGGAAGATCAGCGACACCGCGAGCGAGCCGAGATAGTCGAAGCTGAGCACTTCGCTGACGGTATGGCGGAACGCCTGGCGTCGCTGCTGGAACGCGCGCATCACGAGCGGGATCTCCATCCCGATCAGCACGCCGAGCGCGAACACGAGCGCGTAGAGCGCCGCGCGGAACGGCGCCGCGAGCCACGCGAACACCGCGAACAGCAGCGCGGCCGACACGCCGCCGAGCAGGCCGACGAGCAGCTCGATGTCGACGAAGCGGTCGAGCACGTCGTCGTCGTCGACGAACTTCGCGAGCCACGAGCCGACGCCCATCGCGAACAGGTAGCAGCCGATCACCGACGAGAATTGCAGGATCGAGTCGCCGAGCAGATAGCTCGACAGCGCGCTGCTGATCAGTTCGTAGCCGAGCCCGCACGATGCGAGCACCAGGATCGACAGGACGAGCGCGCGCCTATGCAGCATGGTGCGTCCGTTGTGCCGGGGTCGGCAATGTGGATATACTGGCGCGGATTTTTGCGGGGCGGCCATCCGCGGGCCGGCCAACCGTGGGGCGGCCACCCGCCGGCCGGCGAATCGAGCACACAATCCGAGGAAAAGAATGAATAGTGCCTTTTCTTATGCGGTTCATTTACTGTCGGCTTTCGTGCTGCTCCTGGCGTTCGCGGCAGTGTACCTGAAGGTCACCCCGTTCGACGAACTGGCGCTGATCCGCGACGGCAACGTCGCCGCGACGCTGTCGTTCGGCGGCGCGCTGGTCGGCTTTTGCCTCACGCTCGCATCCAGCATCGCGCACAACTCGACGCTCGGCGCGGTCGTGCTGTGGGCGATCGGCGCGATGCTCGTGCAACTGCTGACCTATGTGGCGCTGACCCGCCTGATGCCCGGCATGAACCACGCGATCGAGGACCGCAACGCCGCGATGGGCGGCCTGATGGGCACCGCGTCGCTGGTCGTCGGCATCATCAACGCAGCCTGCCTGACCTGACGCCGCGCGCGTTTCGAGGAGACCCTGATGAGTTTCGGTTCGTTCATCCGCAAGCAATTCATCGACGTCCTGCAGTGGACGGAAGACACGGACGGCGTGCTCGCCTGGCGCTATCCGATGGAAGACCAGGAGATCCAGTATGGCGGCAAGCTGACCGTGCGCGAATCGCAGGTCGCGGTGTTCGTCAACGAAGGGAAGGTCGCCGACGTGTTCCAGCCGGGCCTCCATACGCTGACGACCCAGACGCTGCCGGTGCTCACGTACCTGCAGAACTGGGACAAGCTCTTTCAGTCGCCTTTCAAGTCCGACGTCTATTTCTTCAGCACGCGGCTGCAGCTCGGCCGCCGCTGGGGCACCGCGCAACCGGTGACGATCCGCGACCGCGAATTCGGCATCGTGCAGCTGCGCGCGTTCGGCGTCTACTCGTACCGGATCGTCGACGCGCTCGCGTTCCACCGCGAGATCAGCGGCACGCGCGCGCAATACACGGTCGACGATCTCGAGCAGCAGTTGCGCAACCTCGTCGTGACCGCGATGAGCACCGCATTCGGCTCGGCGGACGTCCCGTTCGTCGACATGGCCGCGAACCAGATGCAGTTGTCGCACCGGGTGGCCGAAGCGCTGGTGCCGGCGTTCACGCGCTACGGTCTCGCGCTCGACGCGTTCGTGGTCGAGAGCGTGTCGCTGCCGGCCGAGCTGCAGAAGGCGCTCGACCTGCGGATCGGCGCGAGCATGGCGGGCGACCTCGGCCGCGCGACGCAATACCAGACCGCGCAGGCGATTCCGCTCGCCGCGCAGAACCCCGGCGGCATCGCCGGCGTCGGCGCGGGCCTCGCGGCCGGCGCGGCGATCGGGCAGGCGATGGCCGGCCAGATCGCCGGCAGCGCGCCACCGGCCGCAACCGCCCAACCGCCGGCCGCGCCCGGTGTCGCGACCGGCGTCGATTACGTGCAGCGTCTCGAACAGCTCAAGGCGCTGCATGACAAGGGGCTCGTGACCGACGACGAATACGCGCGCGCGAAGGCGGAGATTCTCGCGAAACTCACTCAATAAGCGTCCCGCATGTTCAGCACTTCGTGCCCCCAGTGCGGCGCGCCGGTCACGTTCCGCTCGGCGGCGGCGGTGATGGCCGTCTGCGCGTTTTGCCGCAGCACGCTGCTCAAGCGCGGCGCCGACGTCGAGCGGATCGGCGAGCTGGCCGCGGTGGTCGACGACGCGTCGCCGGTGCAGATCGGCGCCGCCGGCCGCTATGGCAAGCGTGCGTTCACCGTGCTCGGCCGGATCGAGTTGACCTACGACGCCGGCGCGTGGAGCGAATGGTATGTCGTGTTCGACGACGGCGCGTTCGGCTGGCTGTCGGATGCATCCGGCCAGTATGCGATCACGGTCCGCCAGCCCGACGACGCGCTCGGCTCGTGGCCCGCCTTCAACGCGCTGCAGCCGGGCATGCAGATCAATCACGGCGGCTTGCGCTACCTGGTTTCGGACGTGCGCACCGCGCGTTGCACGGGCGGCGACGGCGAGTTGCCGTTCCGCGTCGACGCAGGCTGGGAAGCGCGTGTCGCCGACCTGCGAACCGGCAGCGCGTTCGCGACGTTCGACTACTCCGATGCGGGCGGCGACGGCCGTCCGGCGCTGTATGCGGGCGAGGCGATGACGTTCGACGCGCTGGCGTTCACCGGGCTGCGGGAGGTCGAAGCCGACACGCGTGAGCCGCGCGGCTTGCAGATGCAGGCGTTCGCGTGCCCGAGCTGCGGCGCGCCGCTGTCGTATGCGCCGAACGTCGCCGACTACGTCGTGTGCGGCTCGTGCCATGCGGGTGTGCAGTGCACGGCCGAGCAGCAGACCGTGTTCGCGAAGCAGCGCGAGCTCGACGCGGTGAAGGGCGCGCTGGAGCTCGGCGCGGCCGGCACCTTCGACGGCGCGAAGTATACGGTGATCGGCATGATGCGCTGCAAGGTGCCGGGAGATAACGAGACGTGGGACGAATACCTGCTGCTGCACCCGAAACGCGGCTTTCTGTGGCTCGTGCAGAGCGAAGGGCGCTGGGAGCGCGTCAGCGTGCTCGACCACTGGCCGACGATCGGCGACGACGCCGAAGTCACCGACGGCGGCAAGACCTACCGCAAGCGTGACGCGTATGCGTCGGAAGTCGTGTACGTGGTCGGCGCGTTCAACTGGCGCGTGCAGGTCGGCGATCGCACGTCGATCGTCGACTACGGCTGGCAGAACGACAAGCTGACGATGGAGCGCAGCGCGAACGAGATCGTCTGGTCGCGCGCGCAGCGGATCTCGGCCGGCAAGCTCGCCGAGCGCTTCGGCGTGCCGGCGCTCGCGGCCGGCGGCGCGGCGGCTGCGACTGCGGCCAAGGCCGCGAAGCGCAAGGATGCCGAAGCAAACGGCAAGCGCCCGCATAGCTTCGCGCCGTTGCCGATCCTGTTCAGCGCGCTGCTGGTGTTCCTCAACTTCGACGAGCTGTTCGCGTTCAACGGCCGCACGGTGTATGTGCTGCTCGGCCTGTTCGTCCTGTGGCTGCCCGAATGGGTGTGGAAGGGATTCGCGTCGGATGGAGGCGAGTCGTGACCAAGTACATCCTGTACGGCATCTACGCGACGATCGTCGTGACCCTGTTCAGCTGCTCGCCGCCGGGCGGCGGCGGAGGAACGAGCGGGTGGGGCAGTTCGTCGGCCCGCAGCGGCTACTCGTCGTACGGGTCGCACAAATGACGGCGGGCGCCGCAATCGCCGCGCCGCGCGCGACACTCGGCTCGCACGTGCTGGCCGATCTCGACGGCATCGATGCGATGCTGCTACGCGATGCCGCGCGGCTCGAAACGGTACTGACCGACGCGGCGCGACGCGCGGGCGCGCGCGTGATCGGCGCGCATTTCCATCATTTCGGCGGCGAGCATGGCGTGACGGGCGTCGTGCTGCTCGCCGAGTCCCACATCACGATCCATACGTGGCCCGAGCACGGGTTCGCCGCGGTCGACGCGTTCATGTGCGGCGCGGCGCGCGCAGCCGATGCGGTCGATGCGATCGCGGCCGCGCTCGGCGCGCACGCGCGGGTCCGGCGGCAGGTGGCGCGCGGCGGGGAGTGATCGTCGCGCGCATGCCGCGCCGGCCCGCGCCAGGGAAGCGCTCGACTTCCTCGGGCGTGCCGCGGCCGAACGTCGACATCCATTTGCCGTTTTCCTGCTGCTTGCCTCCGGCTTCCCTTTCCACGACCGGTTCGCGCGGTACTCGAACGAGATTGCTCGCGCATTCGGAGTGCTGGATCGGTGTTGCCAAAATAATGCACGTCGTATACAGTTGCCCGTAGTGCACTGAATGGTGTTGCACGCGAAGTCACTGCATCTGCGGTGGGACTGACGCTATTCCGTGGCTTTAGAAGTTTTCCTGAAACGCTTTCGCACGTCATCATGGATGCAAATCGACTCCTTCAACAAGCGCACGAAATCGTCGCCAATTGCACCTTCTGTTTTGTGTGCTCGAACGACGCTCATGGTCAAATCAACGCCAGGGTCGTTGAGATTCTGGAGATCGGGAGCGATCTCACGATTCGTTTCATGACCGACTCGAGAACGCGCAAAGCGTTGGAGATTCGCCAAGGGAAGACGATCAGTCTGTCCTTCCTCAGTATGGTTGATCGAGGATACGTAACGATTGGGACCGTTCCGGCAGTCTCCGCGGAGACCGCGCTGAAGCAAAGCATCTGGAAGGAGTCGCTGCGCACCTGGTTCCCCAACGGGCCGGATGACCCTTGCGTGGTCACCGTTACCTGTGAGCCCGCCTGGGTTGAGCTTTGGTCGCGCATGCGCGGCGTTGCTCCCGAGCCGCTGGGCCTGAACTCGGTTCGACTGACTCGGAAGGGGAACGACTGGCACGCGCATCATACGTTTCCAGCCGATGGCGAACCATCGCATCCCTGACGGTCCTCATCACCTTGTTATCGCAGGCGTTTGAGCTGCACCGCGAATGATGCGCTTCGCGGGAAACCGGTCTCAACTATCCAACCATGATGGGCAAACAATTTACGCTGGAGAAAGACGGCTTCGTGGTGACTTCGCTCGACACCGTCATGGCGGCCGCACGGAAAAACAGCCTTTGGTATATGACGTTCGGCCTCGCATGCTGCGCGGTCGAAATGATGCATGCCGCGGGCGCCCGATATGACATGGATCGCTTCGGCATGATCCCTCGCGCATCACCCCGACAATGCGATCTGATGATCGTGGCCGGCACATTGACCAACAAGATGGCTCCGGCGATGCGCAAGGTTTACGATCAAATGGCCGAGCCGCGATATGTGGTGTCGATGGGATCGTGCGCCAACGGCGGGGGCTATTATCACTACAGCTACTCGGTGGTGCGCGGCTGCGACCGGATAGTGCCGGTGGACGTTTACGTTCCGGGATGTCCACCGACTGCCGAGGCGTTGATCTATGGATTGATGCAATTGCAACGCAAGATCCTGGAGCAAGACACCCATAGCCAGCCGCGCGTACTTGTACGGCAGTGAATGCGTTTTCATCCATCTGCCCACTGCATCGCGCGTCAACGCGGCGCGGCCTCCGCTTCGGCCCAGCGCTTGAACGCATCGAGCCGCCGGCGCGTCTGCACGAGATAGAACGCGCCGATCAGCGGCTCGACGAGCCAGCGCAGCCAGGCCGGCCGCGCACGGAAGTGGTACGTGAACTTGACGTCGGTCGTGCCCGGCGTGCGTTCGATGAAGTTCCAGCTGCCGCTGAAACGCGCGAGCACCTTCGGGCCGTTCACCATCTCGACCGCCGCGACCTGCGGCGGCTGGTACGAGATGTAGCGCGACACCATCGTCGCGCCCGTGGTGCTGCGGCAGAACGCGTCGATGCCGACGTCCGCCGTCTTGCCGTCAGGCAGGTACGCGTCGGTGAGGAAGCTGTCCCACACGAGCCGCCGCGCGTAATCCTGCGACCACGTGAAGAGGCGTCTGCGATCGACGCCGACGGTGCGGCTGACTGAGATCCTCATGATAGGGGCGCGTCCGCGCAAGTTCGGATGAAGTCGGGTGAGTGTAACGTGCCAGTCTCGCGATTTCCGTCATGCATCGTCAAGTCGAGGGTGCGTTCGATTGACGCATCTCAAAAAAAAGCCTACGATCCCCTCCATGCCTTCGGGACAGACCCGAAGCGTTTCAATCTCTTGAGGGAGCCTCATGAGTACGCAACACACCAGGCGCTTCGACGCGCTTGTCTTCATCGGTCGTTTCCAGCCCCCGCATCGTGGCCACCTGAATGTGCTGAAGTCCGCACTGAGCCGGGCCGAGCGCGTCTGCGTGCTGATCGGGTCGACCGACAAGCCCCGCACCATCAAGGATCCGTTCTCGTTCGACGAGCGCCGCCAGATGCTGGCCTCGCTGCTCGACGCGTCCGAGCGTGACCGCGTGACGATCGCGCACGTGCAGGACTCGACGTACAACGATGGCGACTGGGTGCGCTGGGTGCAGGATGCCGTCGCGTCCGCGCTCGGCGACATCGCGCACAAGAAGGTCGGGCTGATCGGCCACGAGAAGGACGCCACGTCGTATTACCTGCGGATGTTCCCGCAATGGGAGCTGGTCGAGGCCGACGCGACGGAAGACATCTCCGCCACCGAAATCCGCGACCAGTACTTCGCGGAACGCCCCAACAGCTTCGTGCAATGGGCCGTGCCCGAGCCCGTGTTCGGCTGGCTCGAGCGGTTCCGCACGCAGCCGGAATTCGCGCAGCTCAAGGCGGAAGCCGAGTTCATCGCCGCGTATCGCAAGGCGTGGGCGGCGGCGCCGTATCCGGTCACGTTCGTGACCGTCGACGCGGTCGTCGTGCATTCCGGCCACATCCTGCTCGTGCGCCGGCGCAGCGAGCCCGGCCGCGGCCTGTGGGCGCTGCCGGGCGGCTTCGTGAACCAGGACGAACGGCTCGACACCGCCTGCATCCGCGAGCTGCGCGAGGAAACCGGCCTGAAGCTGCCCGAGCCCGTGCTGCGCGGCTCGCTGAAGGATCGCCAGGTGTTCGATCACCCGACCCGCTCGCTGCGCGGCCGCACGATCACGCACGCGTGCCTGTTCAACTTCCCGACCGGCGAGCTGCCGCGCGTGAAGGGCAGCGACGACGCCGACAAGGCGCGCTGGGTGCCGCTCAACGAATTCGCGCAGATGCGCAGCGTGATGTTCGAGGATCACTTCGACATCGCCTATCACTTCCTGGGAAAGCTGTGATCCGCTGATTCCCGCATTCCGGTCCGCCGCGACAGACGCGGCGGCCTCTCAACGGCCTAGAGGAGCTCTAGCCATGCAAAACGATCTCGGCGGCTTTGCCGCGGTTCTCGCCAATCCGATCCTCAACACGGATTCGTACAAGGCATCCCACTTCCTGCAATATCCGGCCGACGCGACCGCGATGTTCTCGTACGTCGAGTCGCGCGGCGGCCGCTACGACCGCACGCTGTTCTTCGGCCTGCAGATGCTGCTGAAGGAATATCTGTGCAGGCCGGTCACGCACGCGATGATCGACGACGCACGCGATTTCTTCACGGTGCACGGCGTGCCGTTCAACGAAGCGGGGTGGCGCTACATCGTCGAGCGCTACGACGGCTACCTGCCGGTGAAGATCCGCGCGGTGCCGGAGGGCTCGGTCGTGCCGACGCACAACGTGCTGATGACGGTCGAATGCGACGACCCGCAGGTGTTCTGGCTCGCGTCGTACCTGGAGACGATGCTGCTGCGCGTGTGGTATCCGGTGACGGTCGCGACGCAGAGCTGGCACCTCAGGCAGACGATCCGCCGCTTCCTCGAAAAGACCGACGACGATCTTGCGCAACTGCCGTTCAAGCTGCACGACTTCGGCGCGCGCGGCGTGTCGAGCGCGGAATCGGCGGCGATCGGCGGCGCCGCGCACCTCGTCAGCTTCATGGGCTCGGATACGGTGCTCGGCGTGCTCGCCGCGAACCGCTTCTACCGCGAGCCGATGGCCGCGTATTCGGTGCCGGCGGCCGAGCACAGCACGATCACGTCGTGGGGCCGCGAAGGCGAGGCCGATGCGTACCGGAACATGCTGCGCCGCTTCGGGCTGCCGGGCGCGATCGTGTCGGTCGTATCGGATTCCTACGATTTGTTCGCCGCGCTCGACCTGTGGGGCGGCGAGCTGAAGCAGGCGGTGATCGAATCGGGCGCGACGCTCGTCGTGCGGCCCGATTCCGGCGATCCGGTGACGATCGTGCTGCAGACCGTGCGTGCGCTCGACGCGTCGTTCGGCTCGACGCTCAACGCCAAGGGCCGGCGCGTGCTGAACCACGTGCGCGTGATCCAGGGCGACGGCGTCGACGCGAATTCGATCGAGGCTATCCTGAGCGCGCTCGACGACGCGGGCTATGCGGCCGGCAACGTCGTGTTCGGGATGGGCGGTGCGCTGCTGCAGCAGGTGAACCGCGACACGCAGCGCTTCGCGATGAAGTGCTCGGCGATCCGGCGCGGCGGCGTGTGGCGCGAGGTCTGCAAGGACCCCGTCACCGATCAGGGCAAGCGGTCGAAGAAGGGGCGGCTCACGTTGCTGCGCAATCGCCGTACCGGCGAATACCGGACCGTGACGCTGCCCGTCGCGTGGGACGATCGCGCGGTCGAGAGCGAATGGGACGACGCGCTCCAGACGGTGTTCGATACCGGGCGGCTGCTGGTCGATGTCTCGCTGGCCGACGTGCGGGCGCGGGCACACGCGGGCGAGGCGTGAGGTGAAGGGCGGGTGGTCTGCGCGTTATCATGACCACCCGCGCCGCAGCCGCCGGCCTGACCCTCCCATCACGAGGCCCCGAACGATGCCGTTGCTTCACGCCATCCCCATCCTGCGCATCTTCTCGATCGAGAAGGCGTACTGCTTCTATCTGGACTACCTCGGCTTCACGCTCGACTGGGAGCATCGCTTCGAACCGGGGCTGCCGCTCTACGCGCAGATCAAGCGCGATTCGGTGCTGCTCCACCTGAGTGAGCACCATGGCGACAGCACGCCCGGCTCGGCGATCTTCGTGCCGGTCGACGACATCGACGCGCTGCATCGGGAACTGCTCGAGAAGAACTACACGTATGCGCGCCCCGGCGTCGAGACGCTCGACTGGGGCCGGCAGATGCAGATCACCGACCCGTTCGGCAACCGGCTGCGCTTCTGCGAGCTGTCATAGGTCACAGATCGCGCACCAGCGCGCGATCTTTCGCGTCCGGCGCGGCCGCGCATCCGTCGCGCCGCGCCGCCTCCATCGCACGCGCCAGCGCATCGAATACCGCCGGCCCCTTGCAGCGCGACACGTTGAAGCGCAGATACGACGTCGCGCTGCGCGACGCACTGAACACGTTGCCCGGCGCGAGCACGACGTCGTGGTCGAGCGCGTGGCGCGCGACGCGCGCGGCGTCGAGTCCGTCCGGCAACTGCGCCCACACGAACAGGCCGCCGCGCGGCTCCGTCCAGATCCCGAGCCCGGCGCGCGCGAGGCGCCGGATCGTTTCGCCCATCGCGTCCGCGAGGCGCGCGCGCAGGCCGTCCAGATGGCGCCGGTACGTGCCGTCGACGAGCAGCCGATGCACGACGTTCGCGCCGATCTGCGCATTGCCGAACGACGTCGCGAGCTTCAGGTCGACGAGCGCGTCGATCCATTCGGGGCGCGCGGCGACGTAGCCGCAACGGATCGCGGCCGACAGCGTCTTCGAGAAACTGCCGATCGACACGACGCGCGACAGCCCGTCGAATGCCGCGAGCCGCGGCGCGGGCGTGCTCTCGAAGTCCGCGAAGATGTCGTCCTCGACGATCAGCAGGTCGTGCTCGGTCGCGAGCGTCAGCAGCCGGTGCGCGACGGGCGGCGCGAGCGTCGCGCCGGTCGGGTTGTGCAGCGCGGCGTTCGTGATGTAAAGGCGCGGCCGGTGCTCGACGAGCGTCTGCTCGAAACGCGCGAGATCGGGGCCGTTCGGCGTGTACGGGACGCTGACGATCCGCGCGCGGTGCGCGCGCAGCAGCGCCTGGAAGTTGAAGTAGCACGGGTCGTCGAGCACGACCGTATCGCCGGGCTCCAGCAGCAGGCGGCACACGAGATCGAGCGCATGCGTGCCGCCGTCGGTCAGCATGATCTGCGCGGGTTCCGCATGGACCCCGTGCTGCGCGAGCCGCCACGCGAGCTGCTGGCGCAGCGCGGGCAGGCCGAGCGGCGTCGCATAGTCGGTGAGCGCGTCGGGCTCGTCGCGCGAGACGGCGCGCAGCGCGCGGCGCAGGCTCTCGTCCGGCAGCCACGACGACGGCAGCCAGCCGCAGCCGGGCTTCACGGTCGTCGGAGCCGCTTCGAGCGACTGGCGCGACAACCATAGCGGATCGAGGTCGCGGTCGAGGCGCGGCCCGAGATCGGCGAGCGCAAGCGGCGGCGCGTGGCCCGACACGTAGAAGCCCGACCCGCGCCGCGCGACGAGCACGCCTTCGCCGGCGAGCCGCTCGTACGCGTCGACGACGGTCGACTTCGACACCTGCAGCGCGTCGGCCATCATCCGGATCGACGGCACCCGCGCGCCGGGCATCAGCGCGCGGCTCGCGATCCGCGCGCGCAGCGTGTCCATCACGGTTTCCACGCGCGTGCGCGACGGCGCGGGCGGGGCCAGGTCCTGATCGAGGTGGTTCATGGCGAACGGCACGAACTGTACGGACGTTTGTCCAGTACAGTTTGGCGGAATTGTATTGCGCTGTAGCTTACGCGCTTTTGGCGGCGGGCGGATCATCGGCTATTCACCTTCGATCAGGAATCCCCGTGCAAAAGTCTACCGACGGATGGCTCAGCGGCCTGCTGGGCGTCATCATCTTCAGCGGCTCGCTGCCCGCGACGCGGGTCGCGGTGCAGGGGCTCGATCCGATGTTCCTGACGTTCGCGCGTGCGACGATCGCCGGCGTGCTCGGCCTGCTGCTGCTCGTGGCGTCGAAGCAGCAGCGGCCGACGCGCGGCGAAGCCGCGTCGCTGGCGGTCGTCGCGCTTGGCGTCGTGGTCGGTTTTCCGCTGCTGACGGCGCTCGCGCTGCGGCACGTGACGTCGGCCCACGCGATCGTGTTCGTCGGGCTGCTGCCGCTCGCGACCGCGCTGTTCGGCGTGTGGCGCGGCGGCGAGCGGCCGCGGCTGCCGTTCTGGGTCTTCTCGCTCATCGGCGGCGGCGCGGTCGTCGCGTTCGCGCTGCGCAACGGCGGCGAGGCCTCGCCGGTCGGCGACGCGCTGATGTTCGCCGCGATCGTCGCGTGCGGGCTCGGCTACGCGGAAGGCGCGCGCCTGTCGCGGCATCTCGGCGGCTGGCAGGTGATCTCGTGGGCGCTCGTGCTGTCGCTGCCGGTGATGCTGCCGCTCGCGTGGGTCACGCGGCCCGCGTCGTTCGACGGCGTCGACGCCGGGGTGCTGTGGGGGCTCGCGTACGTGTCGCTGTTCAGCATGCTGATCGGCTTCGTGTTCTGGTATCGCGGGCTCGCGCTCGGCGGCATCGCGGGCGTCGGCCAGCTGCAGCTGCTGCAGCCGTTCTTCGGGTTCGTGCTCGCTGCCGGGCTGCTGCACGAGCCGGTGCCGGCGTCGATGATCGCGGTGACCGCGATCGTCGTCGGGTGCGTGGCGGGCGCGAAATATTTCTCGCGAGGGATGCCGGTGCGCCGGGCGGGGTGACGCCTGCGGCGCTCAGTCGTCCGGCGTGCAGACGCGCAAGCGATGGCCGTCCGGATCGAGCGCGACGAAGGTCCGCCCGAACACGGCCGTCATCGGCGCCTGCTCGATCCGCACGTCGAGCGCCTGCCACGCTTCATGCATGCGGTCGACTTCCGCATCGCCGTCGACCATGAACGCGAGCTCGGTGCGATGGCCGGCGCCGTGCGACACGAAATCGCGGGCGCTCGTCGACCACAGGCCGACATGAAGCCCGTTGTCGAACGCAAACGCCGCATAGGTGGGAAACGCGGCGACGGGCGCGCGCCCGAACAGCTTTTCATAGAACAGCGCGCTGCGCGCCGGATCTTCAACATAGAGAATGACGAGGTTCGGGGAGGTCATACGGGATCGTCCTGAAGGGCTGGAGGTGCGAACCATTCTATTGGACGACACTGCCAGAAAATGGCAGCATCGATCCATGACACGCTCCGAACGCCTTCTGTCGCTGCTGCAAGCGCTGCGACGCCACCGCCGGCCGGTCAGCGGCCGCCTGCTCGCGCAGGAACTCGGCATCAGCATCCGCACCCTCTATCGCGACATCGCGTCGTTGCAGGCGCAGGGCGCGGACATCCAGGGCGAACCGGGAATCGGCTATGTGCTGCGTCCCGGGTTCATGCTGCCGCCTCTGATGTTTTCGCCATCCGAACTGGAAGCGTTGACGCTCGGCTTTCGCTGGGTCGCGAAGTTCGCCGACGCGCAACTGACGTCGGCCGCGTCCGACGCGCTCGCGAAGATATCCGCCGTGCTGCCCGCCGAACTGCGCCGCGACCTGGACAGCACCACGCTGCTGGTCGGTCCGCGCACGGTCGCCGACCGGGAAACCGTCGACATGGACGCTCTTCGTGTTGCGATCCGCACCGAGCGCAAGCTTCGGATCACGTATGGCGACGGCCGGGACAAGCGCTCCGAGCGCACCGTCTGGCCGTTCGCGCTGGGCTATTTCGAGGACGCGCGGATACTGGTCGCGTGGTGCGAACTCAGGAACGACTTCCGACACTTCCGGACCGACCGCATCGTCGCGCTGAAGCCGCTCGGCGAACGCTATCCGCGACGCCGCGCGGCGTTGCTGAAGGCATGGCGGGAGGCCGGCCTCGACGTGCGCGTTCCGGTTTAGGGCGGTCAGCTCGCGGGACGACCCGTGGCGGGGTGACGCATGCACCGATGCGGCCCGAACGGACTCCGCGAACCTTGCGGCGCGCGAAGCCCGTGACCGCGTACACCGGTCAGCGCGTCATGACGCGACGCGCGCCGGCTCACGCGACATGCGCGACGCCATACTGCGACGACAGGTAGCGCCGGATATCCGCCGGCGCATCGATGAAGCGCCGGCCATTGCTTTCCTTCACCTCGATCGCTTCATCCTTCGGCGTCCGGGCCTGCCCGAGCACGAGCACGGGCGCCGACTGGTTGTCCTCGCCGATCAGCGCGACGATCGGCCGGCGCGGCCGCGGCGCGTCGACGTATTCGACGTCGAGCGCGTCGCGCAATTGCGGGAAGAAACTCAGCAGCCCTTCGACGGCAACGGAATCGCCGCAGTAGAACGGGCCGTCGGCATCCTTGAAGAAACCGGGACGCAGGATGAACAGCGTGTCTTTCATGCTTGCCTCGCTAAGGTTGGGGTCGAACGTTGAAGAAACTTCGGTGCGCTGCGGCTCGTGCGACGCGCGCGCCGCAGCGCGGATGCATCAGTCAGGCTTGCGCGAGCGCAGCCGCGCGCAGGCGTGCGAAGCCCGCGTCGAGATCAGCGATCAGGTCGTCGGGATGCTCGAGGCCCGCGTGAATCCGCAGCAGCGGGCCGTCCCACGGCCAGCGCGTCGCCGTGCGGTGGCGCGCCGGGCTGGCCGGGATGATCAGGCTCTCGAAGCCGCCCCAGCTGTAGCCCATGCCGAAGCAGGTCATCCCGTCGAGCATCGCGCGCATCGCGTCGGCGGCTTGCGGATGCAACACGACGCCGAACAGCCCGCACGCGCCGGTGAAATCGCGCTGCCAGAGCGCATGGCCCGGATCGTCCGGCCGCGCCGGATAGAGGAGGGTCGCGACCTCGGGCTGCTGCGCGAGCCACGCGGTCAGCGCATGCGCGGTGCGTTGATGCCGTTCGAGCCGCACCGACAGCGTGCGCAGGCCGCGCAGCGCGAGATACGCGTCGTCGCCGCTGACGGTCATGCCGAGCTGCCGGTAGCAGCGCGTGATCTTCGGCGCCAGCGCCTCGGTCGCGAGGATCGCGCCCATCAGCACGTCGGAATGCCCGGCGATGTATTTCGTCGCCGCGTGGATCGACACGTCGACGCCATGCGCGAACGAACGGAAATTCAGCGGCGTGCCCCACGTATTGTCGAGCAGCACGACCGCGCCGTGCCGGTGCGCGACGCGGCTGATCGCCGGGGTGTCCTGCACCTCGAAGCTCAGCGAGCCGGGCGATTCGGTGAAGACCGCACGCGTGTTCGGCCGCATCAGCGACGCGATGTCCGCGCCGAGCAGCGGGTCGTAGAAGGTCGTCTCGATGCCGAGGCGCGCAAGCGTTTCGTCGCAGAACGAACGGGTGGGGTCGTAGACGGAATCCGTCATCAGCAGATGGTCGCCCGGGTTCAGCACCGCGAGCAGCGCGGTGGTGATCGCGCTGAGCCCGCTCGGCGTGAGCAGCGCGGCATGCGCGCCCTCGAGGCGCGCGAGCGCCTTCTCGAGCGCGCGCGTGGTGGGGCTGCCGTGGCGGCCGTACGCGAGCGGCGTGCCGCGCACGGTGTCGAGCGCCTCGGTGTCGTGGAACAGCAGCGTGGACTGCCGGTACACCGGCGGGTTCACGGGCGCACCGGGCTGGCCGTGCGAGCGGCCTTCATGGGCGAGTACGGTGTCGGTCGAATGCAGGGTCGTCAAGGCGTCGTCCTTTTTGTGATTGGGTCGATCGGTTCGCCGCGGCGGCGCGGCCGCCATGCGGTCAGTGCAGGATCTTGTCGAGGAAATCGCGTGCGCGGTCCGAGCGCGGCGCATGGAAGAACGCGTCGCTGGACGCGTCCTCGACGACCGCGCCCTGGTCCATGAAGATCACGCGATGCGCGACCTTCCTGGCGAACCCCATCTCGTGCGTGACGCACACCATCGTCATGCCGTCGCGCGCGAGCTCGACCATCACGTCGAGCACCTCGTTGATCATCTCGGGGTCGAGCGCGGAGGTCGGCTCGTCGAACAGCATCGCGACCGGGTTCATCGACAGCGCCCGGGCGATCGCGACACGCTGCTGCTGCCCGCCGGACAGCTGCCCCGGATACTTGTGCACGTGCGCGCCGAGCCCGACGCGCTCGAGCAGCGTCACGCCGTTGTCGGTCGCTTCGTCCGTGCGGCGGCCGAGCACCTTGATCTGCGCGAGCGTCAGGTTGTCGATGATCGACAGGTGCGGAAACAGCTCGAAATGCTGGAACACCATGCCGACGCGCGCGCGCAGTTGCGCGAGCTTCACCGCCGGATCGCCGAGCCGCGTGCCGTCGACGGTGATGCTGCCTTGCTGGAACGGTTCGAGGCCGTTGATCGTCTTGATCAGCGTCGACTTGCCCGAGCCCGACGGCCCGCACACGACGACCACTTCGCCTTTCGATACCGCCGCGCTGCAATCGGCGAGCACCTGATGCTTGCCGTACCACTTTGAAACGTTGTCGAGCGTAATCATGTTCTGTCCGTGGTTCTGGTCTGGAGAAGGAGCCGCGCGCTCAATGCGCGGTCGGCAGCGCGAGACGGCTTTCGACGCGGACCTGCAGCCGCGTGAGCAGCGTGCTCAGCACCCAGTAGATCGCGGCAGCCGCGAGATAGAGCGGCAACGGCTGGAACGTCGCGGCGATCACTTCCTGGGTCGAGCGCAGCAGTTCGGTCACGGTGATCACGGAGACGAGCGACGTGTCCTTGATCAGGCTGATCAGCGTGTTGCCGAGGCTCGGCACCGCCAGGCGCAGCGCCTGCGGGCAGATCACGTAGCGCAGCGTCTGCACGTGCGTGAGGCCGAGGCTGTGCGCGGCGGCCCATTGCCCGCGGCCGATGCCGAGGATCGCGCCGCGCATGCTCTCCGACAGGTACGCGGCCGCGTTGAGCGTCAGCGTGAAGATGCCGGCCGACGTCGGATCGAGCGTGATGCCGAGGTCGGGCAGCCCGTAATAGACGACGAACATCTGCACGAGCAGCGGCGTGCCGCGCATCACGCTCACGTAGCCCTGCGCGAGGCCGGCCGCGAGCCGGTTGCTGCCGATGCGCAGCACCGCGATCGCAAGCCCCGCGAGCAGGCCGAGCGCCATCGACGCCACCGCGAACTTCAGGGTAAGGGCCGCGCCTTTTGCCATCGCGGGCAGGGTGTGGACGACCAGGTCGAGTGCTTCCATCACGTGTCTCCTGAGTGTTGGCCGCACGCGTCGCGCGACCATGCGCGCGGCGCGTGCCGGTGGGGCTGCGTCATTGCATGGCGGGTTTCGTCGTATCGGCGCCGAACCACTGCATCGAAAGCTTCTTCAGCGTGCCGTCCTGCCGCAGCGACGCGAGCGCATCGTCGAGCGCCTTCGCGAACTTCGGGTTGCCCTTGCGGAACGGGATGCCCATCTGGTCCTCGCCGCCTGCGAGCACGGAGCCGGGGCGCAGCGGCAGGTGCGAGTTCCTGATCAGGTAGCCGAGCATCAGCCGGTCGTTGACCGCCGCGTCGATGCGGCCGGCGGCGAGGTCGCGCAGGTTCTCCGGCGTGCCGGGATACACCTGCAGGTCGATCGCGGGAACCGTCTTCACGAGGTCGACGTAGTTGCTGCCCATCGTCACGCCGACCTTCCTGCCCTTCAGCTCGTCGAGCGACTTGAACGCGCGCGTGTCGTTCTGCCGCTGCAGCAGTTGCGCGGACGAATACACGTACGGCTGGCTGAAATCGAGCGCCTGCCTGCGCGCCGGCGTGATCGCGACCTGGTTGACGATCACGTCGAACTTGCCGGCCTGCAGCCCGGCGAGGATGCCGCTCCATTCGGTCGTGACGAACTGCGGCTTCACGCCGAGGCGCGCGGCGACCGCCTTCGCGACGTCGACGTCGAACCCTTCGAGCTGGCCGTCGGCGTTGCGGTAGTCGAACGGCGGGTAGGTGCCTTCGAGCGCGATCTTCAGCACGCCGGCCTGCTTGACGGTGTCGAGCAGGTCGGCCGCGTGCGACGTCGCGGCGACGACGCACAGCAGCGCGGCGGCGAAACCTTGCTTGAACTTGAATGTCGGGGCGAGGCGCTTCATGGTTGTCTCCTGGGTGGTCGTCGAAAAATTCAGGGTGTGCGCGTCCGCGGCGACGGGCGGCGTCGCCGTGGGCGGGCAGGGGGCCGTGTGTTGCACGGCGCGGAAAACGCGGGGGCCGGTGTGGACCGGCCGCATGCGTGCGTGACGGTGCGTGTTGTCGCGGGTGTGGGTTACGGCGTGCGATCCCGCGCGGGCGCGGCATGGCGCAGGCGCGGGGTGGCGAGGCGAAGGAGGGCGGCGGAGAGTTCAAGCATGGTGTTCATGATTGCCCGTGCGGCTTGTGAGTGTTGTAGACCGGCTGCAGCGGCGCTGCGTGTCCGGCGACCACGACTGCTGAACGACTGAGGGCCATCTTAGTTTTGTCAAAAAGGAAAGTGCTTCCAAAAACGCGCGGACTTTCTGCGTTGCGTGGAACGTTTTTCTCTCGCCGGCGACGGTGACACACACGATCTGCTGCGGTTGCGCGCACTGCGCAGCATCGGGTGCTACGACGCGAGATGAGGGTTCACCCGGCCCCGTGCGGGGCGATGCAGGTCGTCGCGCCGATCAACGGCTTCTTCACGCTCGGCTGCGCGTATGTGTGGATGGCGATCTATCCGTGCGAGCTGTTCACGTCGACGGTGCGCTCGACCGCGATCAGCTTCGTGTTCAACGTGGCGCGCCTGATCGCATGGGTGTTCCCGATCATTTCCGGCGCGATGATCAAGGCGTTCGGCGGCGTTCCGCACGCGGCGGTCGCGATGAGCGCGTGCTACGTGATCGGGATCATCGTGTCGTGGTTCCTGCCGGAAACGCGCGGGCAGGGCATGCCCGAGTGACGACGCGGCGCGGCGCGCGTGATGCGCGCGCCGCCCGGTGTCGCCGGGCTCAGCCCATCACGACGTTCGCGAGCTTGAACTGGTACGGCGCCGCGGTCGTGCCCCCGCCGCCGCCCGTCATCACGATGTCGGCGCTCTTGATGCCGAGCAGCGACAGCTCGGTGTTGATGTCGGAGATCACCGCCGAGTTCATCACCGCGCCTTGCTCGATCTGCGATGCGGTGCCGATCCACAGCGTCGGCTTGAACTCGAACACCGCCTTCTGCCCCGGCACGATGCCGGTCTTGCGCGCGAGCAGGCGGCTGTCCTTGAAGACCGACGCGGTGATCGCGCCCTGGCGCAGGTCATTGCGCAGCTGGATCTCGCGCGACGTCGGCGCCGGGCCGGCGAGCGCCAGCACGTTGCCCGACGTCGAGCGAGACACGGTGAACAACTGACCGTTGTCCGCCCGCTTCTGCGGCATGTAGTTGCCGTCCGCATCGCTCGCGGAAACGGTCGTCAGCAGCGGGAAGACGAACGGATGATTGTCGCCGCGCCCGCAGTTCGTGATCACCTTCCACGCGATCGAGAGCTCGTCGAAGTCGGTCGACACGTTCTTCTGGAAGATCACCACCTGACTGTTGTTGACGTCGTTCGACAGATTGACGAAATTGAGCTTGATGTCCATGAGTCACCTTGGTTCGGATGCCTGAATGAAAGCGGCCGGCGGAGACCGCCGGCGCGCGTCGGGGGTTACGCCATCACGACGTTTTCGAGGAGGAACGTGAACGGCAGCGAGCGCGGGCCCGGGCCGCCGCCGGTCATCACGATGTCGGCGCTCGCGATGCCGAGCAGCGACAGTTCCGTGTTGATGTCGGAGATCACCGCGGAATTCAGCAGCGCGCCTTGCTCGATCTGCGACGCGACGCCGATCCACAGCGTCGGCTTGAACTGGAACACCGCCTTCTGGCCCGGCGCGATCGACGTCTTGCGCGCGAGCGCGCTGCCGTCCTTGTAGATCGTCGCGTTCACCGCGCCCCCCGGCAGGTCGTTGCGGACCTGCACCTCGCTGCTGGCGCCGGGGTCGCCGCCGAGCTGCAGCACGTCGCCCGAGCTGGAGCGCACGACCTGGAACACCTGGCCGTTGGTCGCGTTCTGCTGCGGCATGTGGTTGCCGTAGGCGTCGCTCGCGCTCACGCTCATCGTCATCGGGAACTTGAACGGATGGTTGTCGCCCTGTCCGCAGTTGCGGATCACCTTCCACGCGATCGCGAGTTCGTCGAAATCGGTCGCGACGTTCTTCTGGAAAATCACGATGCTGGAGTTGTTCGCATCGTTCGAGCGGTTGATCAGGTTCAGTTGAATATCCACGTCGTTGCTCCTTGAGTTGAAAGACGGCAATCGGTTTGCCGCGCACCTTCCCGCCGGCCCGGCTGTGAAGCCGGGCCGCCAAACCATGTAAACCAGGCAAAACGGATCAAAAAACGCGCCGGCCGCTAGCGCCGCTCGACCTGCTCGAGCGCGAAGCTGAACGGCTGCGCGTCGGCGCCGGTGCCGCCGCCCGTCATCACGATGTCCGCGGCGGCGACGCCCGCGAGCGGCAGCAGCGTGTTGGCGCTCGACAGCACCGCGGCGTTCAGCGCATGGCTTTCCTGCACCTGCGACGCGACGCCGATCCACAGCGCGGGCGTGAAGCGGAACACGGCCTTCTGGCCCGGCGCGACCGCGTGCTTCGCGGCGATCAGCCGGCCCGCGCAGAACGCGTTGACGTTCACCGCGCCGCGCGTCAGGCGGTTCACGACTTCGACGTCGCCGCCCGCGGCGTCCGCCTCGTCGGGCGCGAGCCGCCCGCGGCCGCTCGCCAGCGGGTCGATCGCGAAGCGCGCGCCCGCCGGCGCGGCGATGCGCGGCGAGAAGTTGCCGTGCTCGTCGCCGAGCGCGACCTCGATGTCGGTCGCATAGTCGAACGGATGGACGCAGTCGCGCCCGCAATAGCGGATCACCTTCCACGCGATCGCGAGCGCGTCGAAATCGGGCATCACGTCGCGCTGGAACAGCACCACCTCGCTGCTGCCGCAATCGTTCGAGCGGTTGACGAACCGGAGCCGGATGTTCATGACGCCTGCTCCGTCGCGCTCGCGTCGGGGTCGTCGCGCAGGTTGCGGTCGGCCCATTGCGCGAGCGCCGGCGCGATGCCGGTGGTCAGCGACGACACGTGCAGCGCGTGCGCGCGGGCCTGCGCGTGCAGGTCGCCGGCGAAGCGGCCGAGCGCCATCGCGGCGTCGCCGGGGCCGCGCGTGCGGCCGAGATCGTCGAGGCATTGCGCGGCGGCGTCGGCGAGCGCGCCCGCGTGCTGCAGGTGGCTCTGCGTGAAACGCGTCGCGAGGTCGGCGTTCAGCGCGGCCAGCTCCTTGAGCGCGGCGGCGGACTGCTTCAGCCCGACGCGCTCGACCTGGTCGCGCCACAGCGTGTTGGTGGCAGCCTGGCAGGCGTCGAGATAGCGATGTCCGGTCAGCAGCGCGGTATGCGCGAACGCGCGCCAGGCGGGGCCGCGGGGCGCGCTGCCGGCGCCGGTCGTTTGCGCGACGACCTTGCCGAACAGCTCGAGCGCGCCGAGGTTCGCGCTTTCCCATTGGGCGATCAGCGAAGAAAACATGACGGGTCCTTGTCGTGTGAATCGAGTGAGGATCATGGAAGCGGCGTGCGGCTCACGGGCGCGCGGCGCCGAGGCGCTGCACCATCTGCATCACGGCGGCCATCTGCGGCGCGTCGCGGCGATAGAAGCCGGGCCGGGTCGGCTCGGCGTTCGTATAGCCCCAGAAGTCCCAGCAGCCGAGCGGGTTCGCCACCGACTTCGCGACCTGCGGATAGAGCACGATCAGCCGGTTCGTGTCGGCGATCTCGTTGTAGCCGACGCCGCGGATCATCCGCTCGCCGACCGTCGCGGCGTTCTGCACGCAGCCGTGGAACACGACGTGCACCGCGCACGTGTCGCGCTCGCACGCTGCCGGGACATACACGTAGCCCGTGTCGTCGAGCGATGCGCGCCGCTGCGGGTCGAACGCGCGCTGGTCGAACGCGAGCAGCTTGCCGCCGGCCTGCACGGCGGGCGGGTTGAGCGGCTTGCCGGGCGTCGCGTAGATCCAGCGGACGATGTCGTGCGCCTGCTCGAAGCCGCAGTTGTCGATGTACGGGCTCGCGTTCGCGCTGCATGCGGCGTCGCCGGGGCGGTCCGTGACGAATGCGTGGCCGGCGTCCGGATGGCGCCGGTACTGCAGGTTCGCGGCGCTCACCTGCGCGAGCTCGTAGAAGCGCGCGGTCTGGTCGACGACGCGGGTCGACACGACCGTGTCCTTCGCGCCGCTGAACACGTAGATGCGCTGGCTGCGCAGGTTCGCCGGATCGTCGATCTCGCCGTGCTGTGCGAACGTCCGCGCGTAGCGCCACGCGTCGTTCGCGGACGGCGCGGGGCCGACCGGCTGCATGCACAGCGTCATCGCGGCGACCGCCGGGGCGACCAGCTCGTTCTCTCCCGCGCAGTAGAACGGCCCGCCGGCGACGATGCCCGCGCCGATCAGCCGGCTCGAATACGCGACGTCGAACTGCATCGCCATGAAGCCGCCGGACGACAGGCCGGACACCGACGTGCGCGTCAGGTCCGCGGCGTAAGCGGGCAGCGGCGCCGCGCCGGCCGCGCTTGCCGCGAGTGGCGCGGCCGCCGCGACGGCGAGCGCGGCCGCGGCAACGGCGGCGCGCGCGGCGCGGGGCAGGCGCGCGAAGAAGACACGGGGCGGCGTCGGGCGGCCGGGCGGGGGAATGACATGCATGCTGGGCTCCTTTCTTGAAATGCGTTGAGGTGCGGGGGATGCGGCTTCGTAAGACGACGGCTTCAGCTTAGGCGCGGCGCGCGGCGCGGTGAATGGCGCGAACGGCAGGGTCGGCGACCCGTGACGATCGTTGCGCGCCGCGTGCGCTGTTCACGAGAGGAACAGCGCGCGTTCGGCCTGGCGCCGCCGCGTGAGGCCCGCGAGCGGCCGCCCGCCCGCCTTGTTCCAGACCAGGAACTGGTCGGCCGCGCGGGCCGGCGCGCCGGCGTTCAGGTAGCGCAGCAGCGTCGACGCGCGCAGGCGGCCCGAGCCGAGGTTGAAGACGAACGACATCAGCGCGTCGAACTGCTGCTGCGTGACCGGCACGCGCAGCAGCTTGCGCAGGTTCAGCTCGGCGCTGCGCAGGTCCTGCCGCAGCAGCGCGTCGGCTTCGGCCGGCGTAAGCGGGCGGGTGAAGCGCTCGTGCGGCAGGATCAGGTGGCCGTAGCCGATGGTCGGCTTGCCGACCGCATCGAGATACCGCGCGAGCCGCAGGCCCTCGAAGTGCTTGATCAGCTCGATGCCTTGCGTGCCGGTGCGTTCAGGCTGGTTCGCCATCGTGGTGCTCCTCGTTGCCGTGCCGTGCGCGCGGCACCAGGCGATGCGTGTATTCGTCGATCACGCGCATGATCGCTTCGGGCGGCGCGAGCGCCGCGAACTGCATTTCGATGTCGATGTGCTCGGTGTCGCGGTGCCCCGCGTTGCCTTGCGCATCCTTCTTCGACGAGCGCGGCGCGAGCGTCACGTAGAAGCGCCCGCGCTGGTCGTCGCCGGCGAAGCCGCCAGCCGGATGCGCCTCGGTGAAATCGCCGCGTACCGTCAGGTGCACGACCATCCGTTCGAGCGCGAGGCCGCGCGGCGTCGCGAGCGCGACGAGCGGCACCGGCATCGTGTGCTCGGCGTCGAGCGCGACCTGGACTTCGCGCGGCGCGAGCAGGCCGTCGTCGCGCCGGTCGAAGAATTGGTCGAGCACGGCCGTGTACTGATGCGCGAGCAGCTGATTCGCGGCTGCCGCGGCGTGCTGCATGCCGCGCGCGATCTCGTCGAGCGCGAGCCCGCGCGGCGGCGGGCGGTCGGCGTCCGCCGGCTCGCCGGGCGGCGTGCCGGCAGGGGGCGCGGGCGGGGCGGGGGGCGGCGCGTCGGACGGCGGGGCGCACGCGTGGCCGTCCGGCGTGCCCGATGCCGGCCCGGGGGACGCCCCCGGCGCCGTGTCGGGCAACGTGCCGGATGCCGCGCCGGACGACGACACGCCGACGGCGGGCGCGGCATCCGGTGCGGCGAACGGGGCGGCCGTCGCGGCCGTCGCGTCCGGCTGCCCGCCCTGAGCGGCGCTCGCCGGTGACGCCGGCGGCTCGCCGGCGTCGGACGGCGCGAGCGCCGCCGCGTCGGCGGCTGGCCGGTCATCGCGTGCGGCCGCGTTGCGCCGCCTTTTGAAGAGCCTGAACATGGCCGGACCCGGGCGCGCTTACGCGTGCTCGCCGGCCTGCGCGGGCGCGCCCGCCGCCGGTGCGCCGTCGCCGGCGGCGCCCGCGCCCGACGTCTCGCCGATCAGCTTGCCGTCGGTCGGCGTCGCGGGCAGCGGCTTCACGTCCTTCGCCTTGTCCGCGGCGACGACCGGCTTGGTCGCCGCGTCGGTCAGGAAGTCGATCACGCGCATCAGCGCTTCGGGCGGCTGCTGGCGCTTGATCTGCGTGTGGATCGAGTATTTCGCGCGCGTGTCGGTGCTGCGCGTCTGCTCCGACTTGTGCGACACGCGGCCGGACAGGTTGACGCTGACGGGGCCCCAGCCGATCTTTGCCTTGAACTCGCCGCCGGCCTCGGTCGACGACGACGCCTTTTCCGACTGGGTGATCTCCATCTCGAAGTCGATCGTGCCTTCCTCGATCGCGATGATCGGGTGGACGATCGCGGCGAGCAGCGGGATGCGCATGGTCTTCTGCACGACGCCCTTCGACACGCCGCTTTCGTCGACGAGCGTTTCGTCGTAGTCGAACTGCACGGCCACCGCCTTGCCACCCTGGATGCAGACCTGCATCAGGAAATCCGCATAACTCTTCGCGGCTTGCGTTTGCGCGCTGATCATCGCCTTTAATGGTCCGGCGATCATTTGGTCCATCGGTAAAGCGTTAATCACCGAACCAATGAAATTAGCGTCCATGAATAAACTCCTCTGCCAGTTGAAGACAACGGACATTCGCTGTCGTTAATCAAGTTAGGCAATTGGAAGCGTCTTGCGAAGATGACGCTCGTCACGCCCGGTCTCCCGGGAAGGCCGTTGTAACGGGATGAAATGCGACAGCGGGGCTGAATTAGGACATTCTTCCCGGAGCGACGAGCCTAGTGCGCGGTTAAACAAACAGCGGTAAAAAGCCGGCGGAAGGGGAGTAAAAAAAACCTAAATCCCGCTATCGAGGAAACCGTGCAAATGAACGTCCTGATGATCGACAGCCCGCCGTTGTTCGTGGCAGGCGTGGCAGACGTAATGTGTAAACGCGACATGAGCTGGCATGTGTGGTCCGCCCAGCGCCCCGAGGACCTTCATCGCTTGCGCGACGCGCTGCTGCCCGACACGGTCGGCGCAGTCACGATCGAATGCGACGACCACGCGCCGCCCACGATCTGGCCGAACGTGCTGCACGAGACGTTCGGCGCGACGCCGTGGCTGTGCGTCGTCGGCGGCGTGTGCCGCCGGACGATCGCCGACGCGCTGCTGGCCGGCGCCGCCGGCATCATCGACCGGCGCGCGAGCGCGGACGAGTTCGCGGACGCCCTCGCCCGGGTCGCGGCCGGCGCGATCTACGTACCTCCGGGCGAAGGCGGGGCGGGGCCCGCGCGCGCGCCCGGCGCGTCGGCCGGCGACGAACGTGCGTTCGAGCGGTTGACGCCGAGGCAGCGCGAGGTGCTGCGGCTGCTGGCCGAAGGCAAGTCGAACAAGCAGATCTGCCGCGTGCTGAACGTCGCGGAAGGCACGATCAAGAACCACCTGTATGCGCTGTTCCGGCAGATCGGCGTGAGCAACCGGACGGAGGCGGCGTTGTGGCTGTCGCGTCACGTGCCGGCCGATCCGCCGTCCGGCTGCCTGTTCATGCCGGCCTGCAATCCGCCCGGCTGACGTGCGCCGCCGGCCCCGCGCCGGCCGGCGCGGCCAGCTCGGCGCGCAGCCGGTCGAGCGCGTGCCGGATCGGCGTGGCGCGCACGCTCACCTCGCCGGCGAACGGGCGGTCCACCGCCAGCACGAAAAAGAACGCGAGCCCGAGCGTGACCGCCCAGATCGACACGAGGCAGACATTGAAGCGCGTGCCGGGCAGCGCGTACAGCAACAGCAGCGACAGGCTGCTCGACACCAGCATCACGGCCCAGAGCGTTCCCGGCATCGCGGAATGGAGATTCTGCAGGCGGTTCTGCCGGTGCTTGACCATCTCGTTCGCGCGCGCCAGCACTTGCGCGAGCAGCACGCGTTCGCGCTCGTCGGTCGGCGCGATGCGATTGACCGCCGCGAACAGCCGGTCGAACGCGGCTTCGGCGCGCGGGTCGGCGCGGCCGTGCTGCTGCATCTGCGGCCACTCGTCGTCGGCGGCCCGCGCGAGGTAGTCGGCGAGCGCGCGGCGCGCGGCATCGGCGCCGCCGCCGCCGCCGGCGACGCGGAACGCGACGAGGTCGCGCGCCAGCTCGGTCGCGCAGGCGGCTTCGGCCGCGACGGTATCGGTCGCGGCCTGATAGGAATTCCACACCGACACGGCCGAGAACGCGACGAGCAGCGAGTTGATGGTCGTGACCGCCGACAGCATCGCGACGATCATCCCGCGCTGTTCGGCGTCGATCCGCGCGGGCAGCACGCGCCGGAACGCGGCATAGCCGAGCAGCGCGGCCGCGAGCGTCGCGGCCACGATCAATGCGCCCATCGCGGCGACGGGAATGTTGTAGAGAAACAGCATGGCGCTACTCCGGGTGGTCGTTGGGCGGCGTGGGGGGAAGCGGCGCGCCGCGCTGCGCGAGCGATGGATCGGCGGCGAGCATCGCGCGGGTGAACGCGGCGAGGCGCGCGCGGATTGCGTCGGCGGACGCGGACGCGTCGAGCGACTGCTGCAGGTCGAGCAGGCTCGCCGCGAGCTCGCCCTGCCAGTGCGCGCGCTCGCTGGCGGCGCGGGCGCGGGTGGCGACGAGCGTGGCGTCGACGTCGGCCGAGCGGTCGCCCTGCACGAGGGTCTCGAGCGTGTCGACGAGCCGCTGCAGCACGCGGTGCACGGCCGTCGCGGAGAAGCCGCCGAGCATCGCGAGCGCGGGCCGGCCGAAGCTGTGCATGCTGCCCTGCGCGAACAGCTGGGCCGGCAGCATCTCGACGAGGATCAGCCCGGCGATCACGCCGAGGATCAGCCGCGCGCCGTACGACGCGTCGTACTTCGGGTCGTAGGTCGACGCGGCGACGTAGCGGTGCGCCTGGAACAGCGTCGCGAACGACGCGCCGAGCCCCGCGCAGCACAGCAGGAACAGCGTGTTCCACAGCAGCAGCGTGCCGTCGGACTGCAGGAAGCCGCGATCGATGTTCTCGCTCGACACGTGCGGCGACAGGCTCGTCGCAATCACCGCGAACAGGAAGCCGAGCGCGGAGACGGTCAGCAGCCGGATCAGCGGCACCGGGCCGAGCCACGCGAGCGGATGCGCGTTGCGGCGATGCAGGTCGAGCAGCGTGACGGCCTGCGGCGTGGCGGGCGCGACGAGCGCGGCGAGCTTGCGGTGGAGCGTCGCGAGCAGGCGCTGCTGCGCGGGGGTGAGCGGCGGGTCGGCCGGCGCGCGGCCGTCGGCGATCAGTGTCGCGAGCTGCGCGACGGTGTCCGGCTCGACGGGCAGCCCGTGATGCAGCGCGAAGCGCGCCATCGCTTCGCATTCGTCGCAAAGCTGCGCGGCGAGCCCGTCCGCCAGGCGCGGCACGGGCGCGCGGCGCCGGCCGTCGAGCCAGCGCGCGAAGCGGAACGTGTCCATTTCATTGCGCTCCGCCCGGGGCCGGCACGTCGACCGTGAATTCGTGGATCGCGACCCGCTCGCCGGCATCCGCGCCCAGATGGCGCATGCAGGCGGCCGGCGCGACGCGCGTCCAGCGCAGCCGCGTGCGGTCGACCTCGAACACCGCGACCTGCCGGGCGGCGCGGCCGTCGTTGTGCGCGATGTACTGCAGCGACCTCGGCACGGGGAAGGCGACGTCGGTGACGGTGGCGCCGTACGACGGCACGAAGTCGATCACGTAGCGCGGCGCGTCGGGATGCGCCGCGTTGCAGTCGGTCGAGCCGGGCGGCGGCTCGCCGCGCCATTGAAGGAAGTCGCGGCAGAGGTCGATGCCGAACGCGGGCACGCCGCCGAGCCGGTCGGACAGGTGCGCGCCGCGCGCGTGCACGGTGGTCGTGCCTTGCAGTGCAATGCCGCTTTCCTTCAGCACTTCGACGAAGCTGCCGTCGGCAAGCTCGAAGGTGCGCGAATACGGCGTTTCGAGCGCGGGCTTCTGCCGCCCGTAGTCGATGCGCGACGTATGGCGCTTCGGCCACGCGAGCGCGCGCCGCAGTCCCGCGTCGTCGCCCGGCGCGAACGGCGGCGGGAAGTTGGCCGCCGCATACAGGCAGTTCAGCGATTCGAGCAGCGCGCCGCCGTGCGCGGCGACCGCCGCGCTCGCGCGCCGGCCGGGCGGGCGCGGCACGTCGATCAGCAGCGCCGCGGTGCCGGGCAAAATCACGATGCGCCCGACATGCTCGACCGGAAACCGCGCGGCGACTTCCGCGATCGCTTCGCATACCGGATCGATCTGCAGTGCGGGCAGCTGGCGCACCTCGCGCAGGTCGTGCAGCGCGTGCCACGGCACGCTCCAGTAGAACTCCGGCGCGGTCACGAACGTGACGGGCCGGCGGCGCGCGTCCGGCGCGCCGTGCTCCGCCTGGACGGCGTACAGCGCGAGGGAGACCGCCTCGTGCAGATGTTCGAGCAGATGGCTCTGCAAGCGAGTCGCATAGGCCGCGAGCGGTTCGCGCGGATGACGCGCGGGCTTGGCCGCGCAGTCGTAGCGCACGGAGATGACGCGGACGAACTGTTTCATGGCGGGAATCCTTTGACCGGGAATCGCGCGGCGTGCGCGAACCCGTAGCGGCACTTTGCGTGGCGCGCGGCGCACGGACAATGCGGCAGTCGTCATGGGACGCGGCGTGACGAACGGCCTATGGCGCCGTGCCGGATGCGCGGTTAGCGTGGATGGGCCGCGATGCGCGTGCGCAGCGGGCATCCCGAAACGAAATGGAGAGGAGTACGACCAATGACGCTGATCGGTTACCACGCGACGCGATCCGGGCATCGCGCGTCGTTGTCGGCGGGCGTGAAGCAGGTGACGCACGGCTGGAACCCGGCGTCGGGCGGCGCGCTCGGCTACGGTTTCTACGTGATCGTCGGCCTGTCGAAGCCGAGGGCGCTGTACCTGACCGGCTATGGCGTCGCGACCGCCGTGCATCCGCCGGAAAGCGTCGACATCTGGGAAGTGTGGTGCGACACCGATCTCGACCGGCTGGCCGCCTGCGCGGTGCCGGCCGGGCGGCAATGGAGCCGGATCACGTCCGACCTGTGCGAGGACTACGACTGGCTCAGCCATGCGAGCGAGCGTCCGCCGATGGAGATCAAGTTCAATCCGCGCGCGTATCCGCGCCTGAGGGTCCGGCTGAATGAAACGCTGTGCGTGGCCGAAGCCGAGCACCGCGCGTTCGAATAGCGGTCAGGGGGAGGCGGGGAGAAACCGGCCGCCGCCTGTGTGCGGCGGCCGGTCGCGACAACGCATTTACGCCTGCAATTCCAGCGCGAGCAGTTCGGCGATCGTCTGCCGGCGGCGGATCAGGCGCGGCGCGCCGCGATCGACGAGCACTTCCGGCGCGAGCGGCCGGCTGTTGTAGTTCGACGACATCGACGCGCCATACGCGCCCGCATCGTGCAGGAACAGCAGGTCGCCGATCCGCGGCTGCGGCAGGTGGCGGTGCGTGACCACGCCGCCCGCGTCCTGCGTGAACACGTCGCCGGATTCGCACAGCGGCCCCGCGATCGCGACATGCGCTTGCGGCCGGCCTTCCGGCGTCGCGCCGTCGGGCGTGTGCACGCTGACGCCGTGATAGCTGCCGTACATCGCCGGGCGCATCAGGTCGTTGAAGCCCGCGTCGATCAGCACGAAGTCGTGCTTCGGCCGGCAGTTGACCGACTGCACTTCGGCGACGAGCGTGCCGGATTCGGCGACGAGGAAGCGGCCCGGCTCGATCTCGATGCGCACCGCGTGGCCGAGATGCTGCTCGATCCGCTTGCGCGCGGCGTCCCACTGGCTGAAGTAGTGATCGACGTCGACGCGCGGCTCGCCGTCGCGGTACGGGATCGACAGGCCGCCGCCCGCCGAGATCGCCTCGATGTCGTGGCCGAGCGACGTGACGAGGTCGACCATCGCGTCGCACACCTGCGACAGGTGGCCGTAGTCGACGCCCGAGCCGATGTGCATGTGGATGCCGACGAGCTTCAGCCCGTACTGGCGCACGATCTCGATCGCGCGCGGCACGTCGTCGATCCAGATGCCGTGCTTGCTCTGCGGGCCGCCGGTGTTGGTCTTGTTGCTGTGGCCGTGGCCGAAGCCCGGGTTGATGCGCAGCCACACGCGATGGCCGCTCGCGTGCTCGCCGATGCGCGCGAGCATGTCGAGCGAGCCCGCGTTCACGGTCACGCCGTGCTTCAGCACCGCCGCGAGCGTCGGGCGGTCGATCAGGTCGGCCGTGAACACGACGCCTTCGGGGTCGCCGTCCGGCCGGAAACCAGCGGCAAGGCTGCGCTCGATCTCGCCGAGCGACACCGCGTCGACGAGCACGCCTTCGTCGCGCATCAGCTTCAGGATATGGACGTTCGAGCACGCCTTCTGCGCGTAGCGGATCACGTCGAACCGGCGCAGCTGCGCGATGCGGTCGCGGATGACGTCGGCGTCGTAGACCCACAGCGGGGTGCCGTATTGTTGCGCGAGCGTCGCGAGCTGGCGGGAATCGAGGGA
Source organism: Burkholderia ubonensis subsp. mesacidophila (assembly GCF_002097715.1). Lineage (NCBI taxonomy): Bacteria > Pseudomonadati > Pseudomonadota > Betaproteobacteria > Burkholderiales > Burkholderiaceae > Burkholderia > Burkholderia ubonensis. The sequence continues at coordinate 2,441,879 of NZ_CP020738.1, read as the reverse complement.
CATGACGGAGGAATCGGGTCGAATGAACGGATAGGGGGCATGATGCGCCCGAACGGTCATCCAGTAAAATGCCGATTTATCGACATTCGATTCATTACGGATATACATGGCTACGCTCACGCATCGCCACATCGAGGTGTTTCGCGCGCTGATGGTCACCGGCAGCGCGACCCGCGCGGCCGAGATGCTCTACACGTCGCAGCCGACGGTCAGCCGCGAGCTCGCGCGGATGGAGCGGATCGTCGGCTTCGCGCTGTTCGAGCGCGCGCACGGACGGCTGCGGCCGACGATGGCCGCGCTCACGCTGTTCGACGACGTGCGGCTCGCGTATGTGGGGCTGGAGCGTGTCGCGGCGACGGCCGCGCGGCTGCGCGAGTTTCGCGACGGCCAGCTGTCGGTGATCGCGCTGCCGGCGTTCTCGCACGCGATCCTGCCGGGCGCGTGCCGGCGCTTTCATGCGGTGCATGCGGGCGTCAGCGTGTCGGTCGCGACGCAGGAATCGCCGGTGCTCGAGGAGTGGCTGACCGCGCAGCGCTACGACCTCGGCCTCACCGAGCACGACGTCGCGCCAGCCGGCACCGTGCTCACGCCGCTGTTCGAGGCCGACGAGGTGTGCGTGCTGCCGGACGGCCATCCGCTGCTCGCGAAGCGGACGATCGAACTCGCGGATCTCGCGGATCGCCCGTTCGTCAGCCTGTCGCTGAACGACCCGTACCGGATCATGATCGACGAAGCGTTCGCGCAGCTCGGCGTCGCGCCGCGCTCGGTCGTCGAGACGCCGTCGGCCGTGTCGGTGTGCGCGTTCGTGCGCCAGGGGCTCGGCGCGGCGATCGTCAATCCGCTGACCGCGCTCGATTTCGCGGGGCGCGACCTGCAGATCCGGCCGCTTGCGCGTTCGTTCCCGTACCGGGTCAGCGTGATCGTGCCCGAGCACCGGCCGAAGAGCCTGCTCGGCGATGCGTTCACGGGCGCGCTGCGCGACGAGGCGGATGCGATCCGGGGCCGGCTCGCCGCGCATCTCGGCCGGCGCGCGGCCGTATGATGGAGGCTTCGCGCCGCCGCTCCCCTTCGTCGTTTCCCTTCGTCGTTTCCCTTTGACCCGCCTCCGGGAAGTCTCATGACCGCTTCACCCGTTCTGCCCGAACAACCGACCCTCACCGGCGAGCACGTCGAACTGCAGCCGCTGCACCCGTCGCATGCGCAGGCGCTGCTGGCCGCCGCCGCCGACGGGCGGCTATGGAACCTGCGGATCACCGTCGTGCCGGGGCCCGACACGATCGACGCGTATCTCGCGACCGCGTTGCAGGGGCGCGCGGACGGCACCGTGATGCCGTTCGCGATCGTCGAGCGCGCGACCGGCCGGGTCGTCGGCAGCACGCGCTTCTGGAAGATCGACCGCAAGAACCGCAAGCTCGAAATCGGTCACACGTGGCTCAGCGAATCGGTGCAGCGCTCGCGCGTGAACACCGAGGCGAAATGGCTGCTGCTCACGTATGCGTTCGAGACGCTGCAGTGCGTGCGCGTGCAGTTCACGACGGACGAGCTCAACGAGAAGTCGCGCGCGGCGATCCTGCGGATCGGCGCGAAAGAGGAGGGGATCGTGCGTCACGAGCGGATCATGCCGGACGGCCGCAAACGCAACTCGGCGCGCTTCAGCATCATCGACGACGAGTGGCCCGACGTGAAGGCGCGGCTGCGGGACAAGCTCGCGCGGTAGCGGGCGGTCGGGCCGCCGCCGGGAGAGGGACCGGCGGCGGGACGGCGGGAAGCGGTCATGCCGCGCCAAGCGTGGCGCGGCGGGCGCGTTACTGCGCCGAGGCGAGGTGATGACGCTGCGCGAGCTTCTGCGCTTGCGCGTAGTGCGCCTGCAGGATCGGCAGCGCCTGGCGCGCGACTTCCTTCAGCTTCGCGTCGCGGCCTGCCGCGATTTCGGCCTGGAATGCCGAGATCGCCTTTTGCTGGCCGGCCAGCGCGACCTGTTCGATATAGGCCTTGTCGAATTCCGCACCGCGCAGGGTCTTGATGCTGTCGAGCACGGCCGTGTCCGGATCGTTGTGCGGCACGTCGACGCCGCGCGGGCTTGCGGCGCGCATCGCCTGGATGATCTTTTCATCGTCGGCGGCCACGCGTTGCGCGAATGCCTTGACCTGGCTGTCCGACGTGCGGGAGTCGGCGATGCGTGCCGCGCCGCGTTGCGTCGAGACGGTTTTCGTGCCGTCCGTGATGAACGACTGGTCGGCTTCGTGGAGCCGCGTCGCGCCGCCCGACGGCGCGGTTTGTGCCGGTTCGGCCGGCTGGCCGGGTTGAGCCGGTTGGGCGGTTTGCGCGGTCGCCGTCACGGCGACGAGAAGCAGACCGGCGGCAGACAGCGCAAGGCGCGAAGCGTTCGGAAAACGGTTCATGGGATCTCCTTTCAATCGGGGCTCGAGTTGACGGACGGATAGTGTGATCCGTAGCTGTGCGAGAGACCGGGCGCGTGCCCGGGCCGGGTTCGACCGCCGCTCTGCCGCGGCGCCGGTCGAAGCGAGTCCCGGCCCGATTGATTCTAGGAGAGGGGTTTGCCCGTAGGTGAAACCGCGCTGTCGCTTGTGTAACGGTTGGTAAGACGAATGGACGCATGCGGACGATTGTCCGGGTGCGTGTGCTACGGATGGCGCGCGAAGATCGCGCACAGTGCGGCGCGGACGCGCCATGTCACACCACGTCGAGCAGCGCGTCGAAGCGGGTCAGCAGCGGCGTCGCGCAGTGCTTCTGCAACGCGTCGGGCGCGGTGTAGCCCCACGCGACGCCCTGGAACGCGACGTTCGCGCGGCGCGCGGCGTCCGCATCGCGGATCTCGTCGCCGACGTACAGCACGTCGGCGCCATGCAGCCCCGCGTCGCGCGCGAGCGCGCGCAGCCGGCGCGACTTGCCGAACAGCGGAATGCCGCACGCGAAGTGCCCGACGTGACGGCACGCCTGCGCGCCGAGCCGGTCGCGCACGACCGCTTCGCTGTTCGACGTCGCGATCGCGATCTGCACGCCGCGCGCCGCGAGCATATCGAAGGTTTCGGCAACGCCCGGAAACAGCGTCACGTCAGCGATGCGCTGCCGCATCAGGCGGCGCATGTCGATCGTCACGCGCGGCACTTTCCACGGCGGCACGTCGAGCGCGCGGATGATGTCGCGCGCGGACAGGCCGCGCAGCGTGGCGACGAGCGTGTCGTCGACGTCGCGGAAGCCGTGCAGGCGCGACGCTTGCGACAGCGCCGCGAGGAAGCAGTCGAACGAGTCGGCGAGCGTGCCGTCGAAGTCGAACGCGATCAGTCGGTAGGTCATGGCAGGCAGTGCAACAGTGGCCGCGATTGTAATCGGTTCGTCGTTCCGCCATGCGCTTTGCGCGAATCATGAAGACCTTATTGCGCAAAATCGCTTGGAGCGAGTGCCGCGCGTCCTCTAGCATGACCGCTCCGCTCGCGGCGCGTCGCGCCGCGAGGTTTCTCGACACGTTTTCAAGGGGGCTCATCATGGCATTGCGTTCGCTCGGCACGTCTTCGATCCAGGTCTCGCCGCTCGTGTTCGGCGGCAACGTGTTCGGCTGGACGGCCGACGAATCCGCATCGTTCTCGCTGCTCGACGCGCTGGCCGATCACGGGATCAACTTCATCGACACGGCCGACATCTATTCGGCGTGGGCGCCCGGCAACCGCGGCGGCGAATCGGAGACGATCATCGGCAAGTGGCTGAAGCGCCGCGGCCGTCGCGACGACGTCGTGATCTCGACCAAGGTCGGCCTGCTCGAAGGCCGCGCGGGCCTGTCGCGCGACAACATCCTGAAGGCCGTCGACGAGTCGCTGGGCCGCCTGCAGACCGACTACATCGACCTCTATTTCTCGCACGCGGATCTGCCGGATTCCGCGTCGCTCGAGGAGACGCTCGGCGCGTACCGGACGCTCGTCGACGCGGGCAAGGTGCGGATCATCGGCGCGTCGAACATCAGCGGCGCGCGCCTGCGCGAGGCGGCCGGGATCAGCCGCCGCGACGGCCTGCCCGCGTATCAGGTCGTGCAGCCCGAATACAACCTTTACGATCGCGCCGAATACGAACGCGACATCGAGCCGGTCGCAACGGAGCTGAAGCTCGGCGTCGTCAATTACTACGCGCTCGCGAGCGGCTTCCTGTCGGGCAAGTACCGGTCGACGGACGACCTGACGAAGAGCACGCGCGGCGAGCACGTCGCGCGCTATCTCGACGCGCGCGGGCTGCGGATCCTCGCCGCGCTCGACGCGGTCGCGGACAAGCATCGCGCGACGCCGACGGCCGTCGCGCTCGCGTGGCAGATCGCGCGGCCGAGCATCACCGCGCCGATCGCGAGCGCGACGTCGCTCGCGCAGCTGCGCGATCTCGGCGCGGCGATCCGGCTCGCGCTCGACGCGGACGACGTGAAGCAGCTCGACGAAGCCAGCGCGTACTGACCGGCGCGCGCGGCGTGATCCGACGCCGCGTGCGCTGCGTCGTGTCGCATCCGTAAGCATTTCGTCAGCCTGCATCGCGCCGGATCGCGGATGAGCCCGCGCGATCCGGCGTGCAATTGCAGCGCCCGCGCACAGGCCCCAGAATAGCCGCACCAATCGGCATTCAGACCAGCATACGGGCAGCGCGTGGGCATCAACTTCGATCTCACCGACTTGCAGGCTTTCCGGGCAGTGGTTCAGCTCGGCAGCTTCCGCAAGGCGGCGGACGCCATCAACATTTCGCAGCCGGCGTTGAGCCGGCGCATCGAGAAGCTCGAGGAGGCGCTGGGCGTGCGGCTGTTCGAGCGCACGACGCGCAGCGTCACGCTGACGACGGTCGGGCGCGTGTTCGCGCCGAGCGCCGAGCAGGTGCTCGACGATCTCGACGCCGCGCTGCTCGGCATCCGCGACGTGTCGTCGAGCCGGCTCGGGCACGTGACGATCGCATGCGTGCCGTCGGTCGCGTATTACTTCCTGCCGAACACGATCGCGCGGTTCCGCACCCGCTATCCGAAGATCCGCATCAAGCTGATCGACGCGAGCGCGAACGAGGTGCTCGACGCGGTGATGAGCGGCGAGGCCGACTTCGGCGTCGGCTTCATGGGCAGCCAGGAAGCGGACGTCGAGTTCACGACGCTGCTCGAGGAGCGCTTCGTCGCCGCGTGCCGGCGCGACCATCCGCTCGCCGCGAAGAAGCGCGTGACGTGGCGCGAGCTGTACGAGTACGACTACGTGTCGGTCGACAAGACCTCCGGCAACCGGCTGCTGCTCGACCAGGCGCTCGCGGGCGTCGCGCCGCGCGCGCCGAGCGTCTGCGAGACGCGGCACGTGACGACGATGCTCGGGCTCGTCGAGGCGGGCCTCGGCGTCGCGGCGGTGCCGTCGATGGCGATGCCGCTGCCGACGCATCCGATCCTGACGAGCGTGCCGCTCGTCGAGCCGGTCGTCACGCGGCGCGTCGGCATCGTGCGGCGGCGCGGCCGCACGCTGACGCCGGCCGCGCAGGAATTCCTCCAGCACGTGGTCGAGGACCGCAAGCCGGCCGCGCGGCGCAAGCGCGCGGCGGGGGATCACGCATGACGCTGCCGCGGCCGCTCAGGCTGCTGTACGTGCAGGTGCTGGTCGGGATGGCGCTCGGCGTCGCGGTCGGGCACCTGTTTCCGCATGCGGGCGTCGCGCTCAAGCCGCTCGGCGATGCGTTCGTCGCGCTCGTCCGGATGATGGTCGCGCCGATCGTGTTCTGCACGATCGTGACGGGCATCAATGCGCTCGGCGACGGCGCGCGCATCGGCCGCACGATCGTCAAGGCGCTCGCGCTGTTCTACGCGCTCACCGCGGCCGCGCTCGCCGTGGGGCTCGTGATCGCCCATGCCGCGCGGCCGGGCGACGGCCTGCATGTCGCGGCGCGCCATCTCGACGCGTCGGCGCTCGCGTCGTTCACTGCACGCGCGCCGGCTGCGGGCGTCGCGTCGTTCCTGCTGCGGATCATCCCCGATACGCTCGTCGGCGCGTTCGCCGCCGGCGAGGTGCTGCCGGTGCTGCTGGTCGGGCTGCTGTTCGGCTTCGCGCTCGCCGCGACCGAAGGGCGCGAAGGCATCGTGCATGCGTTCGTCGAAGGGATCGCGCGCGTGCTGTTCCGCGTGCTCGCGCTCGTGATGCGGCTCGCGCCGCTCGGCGCGTTCGGCGCGATCGCGTTTGCGGTCGGGCGCTTCGGCATCGATTCGCTCGGCTCGCTCGGCAAGCTGATCGTCGCGATGTACCTCGCGTGCGCGCTGTTCGTGATGCTCGTGCTCGCGCCGCTCGCGCGCCTGCACGGATTCTCGCTGTGGCGGCTTTTGCGCTATCTGCGCGAGGAGTTGCTGATCGTGCTCGCGACGTCGTCGACCGAGCCCGTGCTGCCGCGCCTGCTCGTCAAGCTCGAGGCGCTCGGCTGCGACAAGGGCGTGGTCGGGCTGGTGCTGCCCGCCGGGTATTCGTTCAATCTCGACGGCACCGCGATCTACCTGACGCTCGCCGCGCTGTTCATCGCGCAGGCGTGCGACGTGCCGCTGTCCGCCGCGCAGGTCGCGACGCTGCTCGCGGTGATGCTGATCACGTCGAAGGGCGCGGCGGGCGTGTCGGGCAGCGGGCTCGTCGCGCTGATCGCGACGCTGACGGTGGTGCCCGACCTGCCGGTCGCGGGCGTCGCGCTGCTGGTCGGCATCGACCGCTTCATGTCGGAGGCGCGCGCGTTGACGAGCGTGATCAGCAATGCGTGCGCGGTCGTCGTCGTGTCGATCTGGCAGCGGGGGTGCGATCGCGAGCGGCTGCGTGACGTGCTCGATGCGGGGAGGGAGGCGCCGGCTCGGGGCGTTTAGCGGATCGGACAAGGCGGGGCGCACTGCCGTCGATGCGGCTTCTCATGCTTCGATATTTCGACTATTATCGAATAATGGAAATGAACCAGACCATTGCCGCACTCGCGGCGCTTGCGCACGAGTCCCGGCTCGCCGTCTTCCGCGCGTTGGTGCAAGCGGGACCGCAAGGCTTGCCGGCCGGCCAGATCGCGTCGCTGCTGGACGTGCCCCCGTCATCGCTCTCGTTCCACTTGAAGGAACTGGCGCATGCGCAGCTCGTCACCAGCCGCCAGGAGGGCCGCTTCGTGTTCTATTGCGCGAACTTCGCAACGATGAACGGCCTGCTGGCGTACCTCACCGAGAACTGCTGCGGCGGCAATCCCTGCTCGCCGGCGGCCGCGTGTTCGACATCCAGCGAGCCTTGCCGATGACCACGAACGTATTGATCCTCTGCACCCACAACTCGGCGCGCAGCGTGCTGGCGGAAGGGATGCTCAATCATTGGGCCGCGAAGCTCGGCAAGGACGTGCGCGCGTACAGCGCCGGCAGTGCGCCGAGCGGGCGGCTCAATCCGTTCGCGCTCGACGCGCTGACGGGCGCGGGCATCGACGTCGGCGGCTACCACAGCAAGAGCTGGGATGAGTTCGTCGGCGACGGCGCGCCTGAAATGCGCATCGTCATCACGGTGTGCGACAGCGCGGCGGCCGAGACGTGCCCGTACTGGCCCGGCAGTCCCGTCAAGGTGCATTGGGGCTACGCCGATCCGTCGAACGCGCCGGGCGGCGACGACGGCAAGCGGCTCGCGTTCGAGCTCACCCGCCAGGCGATCGGCTATCGGATGCTGCAGATGCTGATGCTGCCGCTCGATCGCATGGGCAATGCCGAGCTCCAGGCGGCCCTGGTCGACATCTCGCAAAACTGATCGGATACCTGAGCATCGAGCCGTCCAATGAACACGTCCAACGTCGTCCCGCCGGAAAGGGCAGGCGCAAAGCCCGCCATCAACTTCTTCGAACGCTATCTGACAGTGTGGGTGGCGCTGTGTATCGTCGCCGGCATCGCGCTCGGCCAGGCGCTGCCCGGCCTGTTTCAGCAGATTGGCCGGATGGAATATGCAGAGGTCAACCTCCCCGTCGGGCTGCTGATCTGGGTGATGATCATCCCGATGCTCGTGAAGGTCGACTTCGGCGCGCTGCATGAAGTCCGTCAGCACGTCAAAGGCATCGGCGTCACGCTGGTCGTGAACTGGCTCGTCAAGCCGTTCTCGATGGCGTTTCTCGGCTGGCTGTTCATCCAGCATCTGTTTGCACCCATGCTGCCGGCGGCGCAGCTCGACAGCTACATCGCCGGCCTGATCCTGCTGGCCGCCGCGCCCTGCACGGCGATGGTATTCGTCTGGAGCCGGCTGACCGGCGGCGATCCGTTGTTCACGCTGTCGCAGGTGGCGTTGAACGACAGCATCATGGTGATCGCCTTCGCGCCGCTGGTCGGCCTGCTGCTGGGCATGTCCGCGATTACGGTGCCATGGGCCACGCTGCTCACGTCGGTCGTGCTCTACATCGTCATTCCGGTGATTCTCGCGCAGGTCTGGCGCAAGCTGCTGCTTGCGAAGGGGCAGGCGGCGTTCGACGCCGCGATGGCGAAGATCGGCCCGTGGTCCATCACCGCGCTGCTGGCCACGCTGGTGCTGCTGTTCGCGTTCCAGGGCGAAGCGATCCTGACGCAGCCGCTCGTGATTGCGCTGCTCGCGGTGCCGATCCTGATCCAGGTGTTCTTCAACTCGGCGCTCGCGTACTGGCTGAATCGCGCCGTCGGCGAAAAGCACAGTATCGCGTGCCCGTCGGCGCTGATCGGCGCATCCAACTTCTTCGAGCTGGCGGTCGCGGCCGCGATCAGCCTGTTCGGCTTCCATTCCGGCGCAGCGCTGGCCACCGTCGTGGGCGTGCTGATCGAAGTGCCGGTCATGCTGCTGGTGGTGCGCATCGTCAACCAGTCCAAAGGCTGGTACGAGCGGGCTTGAGCAAACACGAGGACCAAACCATGACTGACCTGCCGCAGCTCGACGCTGCACTGTTCCGCGTGCCGGACGCCAGCCGCTTGCGGCCGTCGTCGCCGTCGACCCATCCGCCCCGATTCCTGCTCCTGTACGGTTCGCTGCGGGAGCGTTCGTTCAGCCGCCTGCTGATCGAGGAAGCCGCACGCCTGCTGACGGCGATGGGCGCCGACGCGCGCGTATTCGATCCGAGCGGTTTGCCGTTGCCCGATGACGCGCCCGAGAGTCACCCGAAAGTCGTCGAACTGCGTGAGCTGGCGCAATGGTCGGAAGGCATGGTGTGGTGCTCGCCCGAACGGCACGGCGCGATGACCGGCATCATGAAGTCGCAGATCGACTGGATTCCGCTGTCGGTCGGCGCCATCCGGCCGACCCAGGGAAAGACGCTTGCCGTCATGCAGGTCAGCGGCGGCTCGCAGTCGTTCAACGCCGTGAACCAGATGCGCGTGCTGGGGCGCTGGATGCGCATGCTGACCATCCCGAACCAGTCGTCGGTGGCGAAGGCGTTCATGGAATTCGACGACGCGGGCCGGATGAAGCCGTCCGCCTATTTCGATCGCGTCGTGGACGTCATGGAGGAACTGGTCAAGTTCACGCTGCTGACCCGGGACATCGGCCCGTACCTCGTCGACCGGTACAGCGAACGGAAGGAAAGCGCGGACGCGCTGTCGAAGCGCGTGAATCAGGCCGGCATCTGAAGGGCCTGGGCGGCGTGTTCATGCGCGTCCGGCATGTCAGCGCGCCGTCACCGAATCGAGCCCGGTCGCCCGCACGACCGGCTGCGCCTGCGGCGACGCGAGATAGTCGAGCAGCGTCTTCGCGTTCTCCGGATGCGCGGCGCCGACCGGAATGCCGCCCGCGAAGCGCGTGACCGACTGCACCGCTTCGGGCACCTTGCCGACGTACGTGACGCCCTGCGCCGGCAGCAGTTCGCTGACCTGCTGGAAGCCGATCTCGTAGTCGCCGTTCGCGACGACCGACGCGACCGGGATCTTCGGCACCATCGACGCCTTCGGGCGAACCTGCGCTTCGATGCCGAGCTTCCTGAACATTTCCTGCTCGATGTAGACGCCGCTCGCGCTGTCCGAGTACGCGACCGACTTCGCGCGCAGCAGCGCGTCCTTCAGCCCGTCGACGGTGCCGATGTCCGGTTTCGGCGCGCCCGCGCGCACGACCATGCCGATCCGCGAATCGGCGAGCTCGACGCGCGACGCAGGGATCACCTTGCCTTCCTGGATCAGCTTGTCGAGCGCGTAGCCGACCATGATCAGCACGTCGGCCTGCTCGCCGCGCGCGAGGCGGTTCGGAATCGCCTCCTTCGACTGGCCCATCGACGGGCCGCGGATCGTGTCGAGCGTGTCGCCGGTCGCGGCGGTGAAGCCGGGGCCGAGCTGCTGGTAGGCGGCGGTGAAGCCGCCGGAAATCATCACGTGCAATTCGGCGGCGCGGGCCTGGAGCGCGACGGAGGCGAGCGCGGCGGCGAGCCAGATTGCCGCGCGGCGGGTGAGCGGTCGATTGTTCATCGGGCGGGTTCCGGAGGTCGGGAGAAAGCGCGGCGCACCGGCGCCGCACGTGAGTGAGCCGCCGGGCCGATCACGCGGCGCGCAGCGCGTCGCGGCGGCGGCTGTACAGCAACACCGTCGCGCCGAACGCGCACGCGGCGGCGAAGCTCATCCAGTAGCCGGGTGCGGCCTTGTCGCCGGTCGAGTGGATCAGCGCGGTCGAGATCGCGGGCGTGAAGCCGCCGAACACCGCGGTCGCGAGGCTGTACGCGAGCGAGAAGCCGGCGACGCGCACGTCGGCGGGCATCACCTCGGTCAGCGCGGCGACCATCGCGCCGTTGTAGAGGCCGTACATGAACGACAGCCACAGCAGCACGAGCAGCATGTTGACGAAGCTCGGCGCGTGCGCGAGCAGCGACAGCGCGGGGTACGCGGTCAGCACGTTCAGCGCGGTCATCGCGAGCAGCACCGGGCGGCGGCCGAAGCGGTCGGACAGCGCGCCGCCGATCGGCAGCCAGATGAAGTTCGACACGGCGACGCACAGCGTCACGAGCAGGCTGTCCGCGGTGCTCAGGTGCAGCACGGTCTTGCCGAAGGTCGGCGCGTAGACGGTGATCAGGTAGAAGCTCGTCGTCGTCATCGCGACGAGCAGCATGCCGCCGAGCACGACGCCCCAGTTGCGCGCGAGCGTCGCGAACACCTCGCGCATCGACGGGCGATGGCGGCGCTGCGCATATTCTTCGGTTTCCTGCAGATTGCGGCGCAGCATGAAGATCGCCGGCACGATCAGGCAGCCGACGAGGAACGGCACGCGCCAGCCCCACGCGGCGATCTGCGCGGCACTGAGCCACTGGTTCAGCGCGAAGCCGAGCGCGGCCGCGACGACGATCGACACCTGCTGGCTGGCCGACTGCCAGCTCGTGTAGAAGCCCTTGCGGCCAGGCGTCGCCATCTCCGCGAGATAGACGGACACGCCGCCCAGCTCCGCGCCGGCCGAGAAGCCCTGCAGCAGGCGGCCGGCGAGCACGGCGGCCGGCGCGAGCAGGCCGATCGACGCGTAGCCGGGCACGAACGCGATCAGGATCGTGCCGCTCGCCATGATCGACAGCGTGACGATCAGCCCCTTGCGGCGGCCGACCTCGTCGATGTACGCGCCGAGCACGATCGCGCCGAGCGGGCGCATCAGGAAGCCCGCGCCGAACACCGCGAAGGTCATCATCAGCGACGCGAACTCGCTGCTCGACGGGAAGAACACCGACGCGATCTGCGTTGCATAGAAACCGAACAGGAAGAAGTCGAACTGCTCGAGGAAGTTGCCGGCGGTGACGCGGAATACGGCCGCGGCCCTGGACGGGGAGGGGGTGGCCACGGAATGTGACATCGGGTTGTCTCCGGATATTTCATTGGATGGCGTCCGGGCGGGGCCGGAGCGAAGCGCACATGGTGGTCCGGATCGGCGGCCGCGAGAAGTGCATTTTTTCGAAGGATTGATGCGCGTGGGCTATCAATCGGCCAGGACGGCCCGGAGCGCGACATGTCATCACGCGGCAAGTCGCTCAAAGTAGATTTGTAGATGTCGTGACGTGTGAGTAGTATTGTCTACATGGATACTATCTCAACGTGGTCGCTCCTTGTCCTGACCCTGCCGACGGAGAACGCAACGGCTCGCATGCGGTTCTGGCGCGCGCTCAAGGCAAAGGGCTGCGCGGTGTTGCGCGACGGCATTTACCTGCTGCCGTACACGGAAGAGCGAGAAGGCATGCTGCGTGAGCTCGCGGGTGCGATCGCAGAAAGCGGCGGCACCGCCCACCTGTTGCGGGCGCCGAGCCTCAACGCGTCGCAGGAAGGGGAATTCCGCGCGCTCTTCGATCGCGACGAGGAATACGCCGCCTTCACCCGGGCGCTCGCGGATGCCCGCAAGACGCTTGCCGGGCAGTCCGCCACGGAATTGACGCGCCTGTTGCGCCGCCTGCGCAAGGACTTCGACACCATTCGAGCGATCGACTACTTCCCGGGCGACTCGGCAACCCGGGCCGAAGTCGCGTTGCAGGACTTCGCCGCGCTCGTCGACACCGTGCTGTCGCCGGGCGAGCCGCACGCCGCGGAGCGCGCCATCCGCCTGCTCGCGATCGACGAGTACAAAGGGCGCACCTGGGCGACGCGTCAGCGCATGTGGGTCGATCGCGTCGCCAGCGCGTGGCTGGTCCAGCGCTTCATCGACGCGCGGGCGCGCTTCATCTGGCTCGCGTCGCCGGCCGAGTGCCCGCCTGACGCGCTCGGCTTCGATTTCGACGGCGCCGCATTCACGCACGTCGGCGAGCGCGTGACGTTCGAGGTGCTGCTCGCGAGTTTCGGGCTCGACAAGGACGCGGCGTTGATGCGGCTCGGCGAGATCGTGCATGCGCTCGACGTCGGCGGCCCGGCCGTGCCTGAAGCGGTCGGCTTCGAGGCCGTGATGGCCGGCACGCGACAACGCGCCGAAAACGACGATCAGTTGCTGGAACAGATGAGCGCGGTGCTCGATGCGCTGTACGCGCACTTTGCGTCGAATGGAAAAAGCGAGACCGGGGGACGTTCATGACCACGACAATTGCCACCAACGCGCCGAGCTACTCGCTGGGTCAACTGGTCGGATACATGCTGCGCCTCGGCACGTTCGGATTCGGCGGCCCGGTCGCGCTCGCCGGCTACATGCGCCGCGATCTCGTCGAGAAGCACGGCTGGATCACTGAGGCCGATTACAAGGAAGGGCTCACGCTGGCCCAGCTCGCACCGGGGCCGATGGCCGCCCAGCTCGCGATCTATCTCGGCTTCGTCCACTACCGGATCCTCGGCGCGACCCTCGTCGGGCTCGCGTTCGTGCTGCCGTCGTTCCTGATGGTGCTCGGGCTCGGGTTCGCCTATGTGCACTTCGGCGGACTGTCATGGATGCAGGCGGTGTTCTACGGCGTCGGGGCCGCGGTGGTCGGCATCATCGCGATGAGCGCCTACAAGCTCACCACCAAGACCGTCGGCAACGACAAGCTGCTCTGGGCGATCTTCCTGACGCTGGCTGCCGTGACCTTCATCACGGAATCGGAAATCGCGTGGCTCTTCATTGTCGCCGGCCTGTTGGGCTGGTTCTGGCGCGCCCCGCCCAAATGGCTGCACAAGGGCGGACTGAATGCCCTCGCCGGTGCGAACCTGCCGGCGGCAAGCGGCCTGTTGAGCGGAATCGATCTGCCGCAACTCGCGCAGATCGGCGTGTTCTTCGCTAAAGCCGGCGCGTTCGTGTTCGGATCGGGGCTCGCGATCGTGCCGTTCCTGTACGGCGGCGTCGTGACCGAACATCACTGGCTGAACGACAAGCAGTTCGTCGACGCGGTCGCGGTCGCGATGATCACGCCGGGGCCGGTCGTGATCACGGTCGGCTTTATCGGGTACATCGTGGCGGGCCTGCCCGGCGCGTGCGTCGCGGCGCTCGGCACGTTCCTGCCTTGCTATCTGTTCACCATCATTCCTGCGCCCTACGTGAAGAAGTACGGCCATCGGCCCGACGTCAAGGCATTCGTCAACGGCATCACGGCGGCGGCGGTCGGCGCGATCACGGGCTCCGTGCTCGTCATCGCGAAGCGCTCGATCGTCGATATCCCCACCGCCATCCTCGCCGTTGCAACGGTCGTGCTGCTGTGGCGCTTCAAGAAGCTGCAGGAACCGGTGATCGTGACCGCCGCGGCACTCTTCGGGCTGGTGGCTTACCCGCTGCTCCATCGATGACTCGCATGGCGGGACAGGAGACGTGAAATGAAGTGGATCACGCGGGAACGACCGAAGATCGATCGCATCGCTTGCCCGTGGCTGATCGCCCGCTTTATCGACGAGGCCCCCGAGTTCCTCTACGTCCCGGGCGCGGACGTGTTGCGACTGGCGGGGGAAACCGGCGCGATTCCTTACGACGTGCCTGACGTCGAGCTTGGACACCACGACGACCGTTGCAGCTTCGATGCGTTTCTCGACAAGTACCAGTTGCATGACCCGGCCTTGCTCAAACTCGCCGAGATCGTGCGCGGCGCGGATACCGGGCGGCTCGATCTCGCGCCGGAAGCGGCCGGCCTGTATGCGATCTCGATCGGCCTTTCCAGGAACTTCGCCGACGATCACGAGCAGCTACGGCACGGGATGGTGATGTACGACGCGCTCTACGCGTGGTGTCAACGCGATGCACGTGCCTAGCGGCCGCGTGGCCGTCTCGTTCGCGATCCGTCTCTCGCGCCGATTCCTTCCGGCCGGCGTCGAGCCTGCCGCGTGGCTCATCCTCGTGAGCCGTGGCCTGCGCGGGTTCTGTGACGGCTTCATCGCGGTGCTGCTCCCCGCGTACTTGCTCTCGCTCGGTTTCGCGCAAATCGATGTGGGACTGATCAGCACCGCGACGTTGATGGGCTCGGCCGTCGCGACAATCGCGGTCGGCATGGTGGCCAGCCGTTTCCCGCACCGTCGCATGCTGACCCTCGCGGCGATCCTGATGGCCGCCACCGGCGTCGGTTTCGCCAGCCTGTCGAGCATGTGGCCGCTGCTTGTCGTCGCCTTCGTCGGCACGCTCAATCCGAGTTCGGGCGACGTCAGCCTGTTCTTGCCGCTCGAGCAGGCGCGTCTCGCCGAAGCGGCAACCGGTCATGCACGGACCTCGCTGTTTGCGCGCTACAGCCTGGTCGGCGCCGTGTCAGCCGCCTTGGGCTCGCTCGCCGCGGGCCTGCCGCTTTGGCTTGCGTCGCATGCCGGGATTTCGCTGCTGGCCGCAATGCGCGCGATGTTTGTCGTGTATGCGGCGACAGGCCTCGCGGTCTGCGTGCTGTACACGAGGTTGCCGCGCACAGGATCGCACGCGGCGGCAGCGGCGCCTCCGCTCGGGCCATCGCGGCACATCGTCACGCGGCTTGCGCTGCTGTTCAGTGTCGACGCGTTCGCGGGCGGCCTCATCGTCAACTCGTTGCTGTCGCTCTGGCTGATGCAGCGATTCGGGTTCTCCGTCAGCGCAGCCGGCCAGTTCTTTTTCTGCACCGGCCTGCTCGCCGCAGGCTCCCAACTCGCGGCGGCACCGCTCTCACGCAAGATCGGCCTGCTCAACACGATGGTCTTCACGCACATCCCGTCGAGCATATGCCTGATCGGCGCTGCCCTGGCGCCGTCGCTGCCGGTGACGTTGGCGCTGCTGCTGATGCGCAGCGCGTTGTCGCAGATGGACGTGCCGACGCGAACCGCTTACGTGATGGCCGTCGTCACGCCGGCGGAGCGCCCGGCCGCCGCCAGCTTCACGTCCGTGCCGCGCAGCCTGGCAGCGGCGATCGCGCCTACGCTGGCCGGCGGCCTGTTCGGCCTTGGCTGGCTCGGGGCGCCGCTGGTCGCATGCGGTGCGCTGAAGATCGCGTATGACCTTTCGCTGCTGGTCGCTTTCCGCCACATCAAGCCGGACGAAGGGGCCAAGCCATAGGGGAATCCGCGATCACGCCGCGAGGAGCCAACACGAAGCGAAGCATCGCCGCGTGACAAGGATGCGCGCTTTTCACTGACCGACTGTCAATGGAGGCATCACCGATGTCACGTCCAAGCAAACTCACGCAAGCGGCCGCCGCCGTATTGATTGCCGGCGCAGTTGCCGGTCAGGCCGGCGCGCAGCAGCATGCGGGGATGAACACCGAGCAAATCGAGCAGATCACCGGCATGAAGGGAACCTATTCGGCGAAAGAGAACGTCTTCAAGGTCACGAAGCCACGCAGCGATGTGAGAATCCAGGTCGATGAATGGGCGATGCGACCGTTCATGGGGCTGACGTCGTGGGCCGCGTTCACGCCGGGGCATCACGGGCAGTCGATGATGATGGGCGACACCGTGGTGTTCGAGGACGAAGTCAATCCCGTGATGAGTGCGGCGCTCGATGCCGGGCTCGACGTGACGGCGCTGCACAACCATTTCTTCTTTGACCGGCCGAAGGTCTATTTCATGCACATCGCCGGCACGGGCGATCCGGCGAAGCTCGCTGAAGGCGTGAAACAGATCTACGACAAGATCGCGGAGATCCGCGCCGCGCACCCGACTCCGGAAAACGTCTTCCCCGGCCACATCGCCGAGCCGAGCGCCATCACGGCCGCACCGCTCGAGGCGATCTTCGGATCGAAGGGGCAGACGAACAACGGCATGTTCAAGATCGTGATCGGCAAACCGTCGAGCATGCACGGCGTCAAGATCGGCAACGAGATGGGCGTCAACACGTGGGCGGCATTCGCCGGCTCGGACGACGAGGCGGTGGTTGATGGCGACTTCGCCATGCGCGAAAGCGAACTGCAGGCCGTGCTGAAAAGCATGCGTGCATCGGGAATCAACATCGTTGCAATCCACCAGCACATGGCGGGCGAATCGCCACGCATTCTGTTTCTGCATTTCTGGGGGAAGGGCAAGGCCGTCGATCTGGCGAAGGGTGTGAAGGTTGCGCTGGATGCCCAGTCGGCCGCTGGTCACTGACGTTTGAGGCGTCGCGTCGCCGCCGCACTCGGCTCGCAGCAGATGCGGCGGTAGCGGCTGTCACTGGATGAAATCATGAAACACATCCGAAACCGGCGTTTCTGCCTTCTCGCGCTGGTCGCAATGTCCTTCGCACTGGCGGTAACGGGCGTCGTTATCCAAAGGGTCGACGCCGCGGCGGACGATCTTTCGCTCGGCAGCCTGCCGTTGACGCACGTGGCGGACGTTCCGCTACCCGGCCGCCCGACGCGGCTCGACTACGCGAGCCTGGACCCGAGCCGCAACCTGCTCTTCATCGCCCATCTCGGTGACAGCGAAGTGATCGTTTTCGATACGCTTGCTTCGCGCGTGACCGCGCGGATCGCGGACGTGTCTTCGGTGCACGGCGTCCTCGCGATTCCGGAACTGTCGCGCGTGTACGCATCCGCGACCGGCACCGACGAGGTCGTCGCGATCGACGCCGCGACACTGAAAATCGTTGCCCGCATGCCGGGAGGGCATTATCCGGACGGGATGGCCTACGCCCCCGACGTGCGCAAGCTGTACGTCTCCGATGAATACGGGAAAACGGAAACCGTCATCGACGTCCGGAGCAACCGGCGCGTCGCCACGATTCCCCTCGACGGCGAGGTCGGCAATACGCAGTACGACCCGGTTTCCCGTCACATCTTCGTGAACGTCCAGACGCGCGGTCAGCTCGTCGAAATCGATCCGGCGACGGACCGTGTCGTCGGCCGGTTCGACCTGCCGGGCGCCGAAGGCAATCACGGCCTGTTGATCGATGCGCGTGACGGTCTCGCCTTCATCGCGTGCGAGGGTAACGACAAGCTGATCGTGTTCGATTTGCATACGAAGCAGGTTGGCCGGTCATTCGATGTCGGTGCGGATCCGGATGTGCTGGCGCTGGATCCGGCGCCGGGCACGCTTTACGTCGCCGGTGAAGCCGGCACGGTTTCGATGTTCCGCGTGCAAGGCGCCAACGTGGCCAGGATCGGCGAAGGCCGCGTCGGACCCAATGCGCATGTCGTCGCGGTCGACCCGACCACGCACCGCTCGTATTACCCGCTGAAGCGGGTTGACGGGCGGCCGGTGCTGCGCATTTTCGAACCCCGATAACGCGGTGGCGAAGGCCGCCGATTTGCGGGGCATGCTTCGTGCGCTGTCCATCGCAAGCAGTTCGACTTTCCACGCAGACAGGTCTGGCCTGTTGCGTCGCCTGACGGAATCGCTGGAATAAAGCGGCCTGCTCGTTCGTTTAGGTCATCAGTGAATGCGTGATGCCGCCCGTCTTCGCGGCCGCGGGTACACGCATGTCGCCAAATACCTTGATGCCCGATCCAATGTCGACGGACACGCGCAACGTCAGGCGCCATCCGGCAGGCAGGGTTCCTGGTCTGCTTCATCTCGACCCGGAGGCACGTCAAATGAAACGCATCGTGCTGCGGCTCCTTCCGGCAATCCTGTTGGCCGGGGCAGGGTGCGACGACCTGGAGCGGTCCCGGGCAATCGACCAGCCGGCCGTCGCGGGAAAAACCATCGCGCTGCAGGTGTGTTCGAACTGTCACGGCGCGAACGGCGTCTCGGTATCGCCCATGTTTCCCAAACTGGCCGCCCAGCCGCGGGAGTATCTGATCGCCCAACTCACGGACTTCAGGAGTCGTCGCCGCTCCGACCCGAATGCGCAGAAATACATGTGGGGTGTCACGCATTTGAGCGACACGCAAATCGAGCAGCTTGCCGCGTACTTTTCCAGTCGGTCTCCTCCGCCGGGCAAGCCGGGCGATCCGCCACGCGTCGACATGGGCCGATCGATATTTGCGTCAGGCTTGCCCGACAAGGGCGTGGCGGCATGCATCGGCTGTCATGGCTTGCATGGCGAGGGCGCGGGTGAAGTGCCGCGACTCGCCGGCCAACACGCCGATTACATCGTGAAGCAACTATTGGTTTTTCGACACCGCGGACAAAGGCCCCGCGGCGAACCGATGAAGGCCGTCTCGAGCAATTTGTCGGAGCAGGAAATGCGAGCGGTAGCGGCTTATCTGGAGGTGCTTGGGACCGGCCCGCTGCGACAAACGAGTGAAGCAACCGCGACCGGGACGGAATAATCATGACCGCCTGTCCGTTTACTAGTGGTTCTCGCGCGCTCGGAGCGCAACCATGAAACAGGTCCATACGGCGCTCGGCGCTGCGTTGGCGGCTGTCGTGCTGGCGAGCGTCGTCGCGTGCGGCGGCGGTTCCTCCCATATCAGGCAGTACGAGGTCAGTGCGCTGGTTTCCGACGGCGCGCTTCCGGCTGCTCACGTGGATGCCAACCTGAAGAATCCGTGGGGCATTGCCTTCAATCCCAAGGGCTTCGCATGGGTCGCGGACAACGGCACGCAGCACGCGACGCTCTATGACGGCAACGGCGTGCCGCAGCCGCTCGTCGTGACGATCCCGCCGGGCACGAGCGGCGGCCCCGATCCGACCGGCATCGTGTTCAACGGCACGACCGACTTCATGGTGACCCAGGGCGCCAAATCGGGGCCCGCAGCCTTCATCTTCGTGGGAGAGGGCGGGACCCTGACCGCAGGGTCGCCCGCGGTCAACCCGACGTCGGCCGTCACGGTGTTCGACAGCGGCGGCGCGGCCGTCTACAAGGGGCTCGCGATGGCCAGCAACAACGGGGCGAATTTCCTGTACGCGACGGACTTCCACAACAACCGGATCGACGTGTTCGACCGGACCTTCGCCAAGGTCACGGCGGCCGGCGCCTTTCAGGATCCTGCCTTGCCTGCGGGATTTGCGCCGTTCGGCATCCATGCGATCGGCTCGAAGCTGTTCGTCAGTTATGCGAAGCAGGACGCGGCGGCGCACGATGACGTGGCGGGCGCGGGCCTCGGCGTGATCGACGTGTTCAGCCCGTCGGGACAATTCCTGCAGCGCTTCGCCACGGGCGGGCCGCTGAATGCGCCGTGGGGCATGGCATTGGCGCCCGCGGACTTTGGCCGCTTCGGCAATGCCGTCCTGATCGGCAACTTTGGCGACGGCATGATCCACGCGTTCGATGCGACTTCCGGGATCATGCTCGGGACCATCGAGAAAGACGACGGTAGCGCGATCGTCGAGCCGGGGCTGTGGGGCATGGCATTCGGCAATGGCCTCGACAGTCAACCCGTCAACACGCTGTTCTTCGCGGCGGGACCCAACGGCGAGGCCGACGGCCTCTACGGCCGCATCGACGTCGGTCCGTGATTGCGGGCGTGACTGTGTTTGGTGCAGATCGGGCGCGCCCGCCGGGGGATATACTGGCTGACATCCAACGCGGTTCCGGAACGCCTGATGTCCAGTCTCCCCGCCACGCTCCTGAAATCGATCGACGCCGACAAGGCGACGCTCGATGCCGCGCGTCCGCTGTCGCGGCAGGCGGTCTTGTTGTTACGCGAGCGGCTCGTGCGGGAATGGGCCGGTCAGGCAAGCGCGAGCGCGATCGAGGACAACAACCCGACGCTGCATGAGACCCGGGCCGTCCTCGAATGCATCCCGGTCGACGGGACGCCCCTGCGCGAACATCTCGACGCGACGCATCATCGCGACGCAATCCGCTATCTCGAAGACATCGTGTCGAAGCGCGAGGGGCTGTCCGAGCGGCAGATCCGCAACCTTCACCGGCTGGTGCTGAACCGGGTCGGCGACGGCGAGGTGCGGCGCTACCGCCACGAGAACGTCGCGATCGCGGGCGCGAGCACGATGCCGCCCGGCTTCCTGGACCTGCCCGCCGACATGGCGGCGCTGATCGACTGGTATCGCGCGGCCGGCGCGATGCACCCGATCGCGCGAGCGGCCGAACTGCATGCGCGGCTCCTGAAGATCCATCCGTTCGTCGACGGCAACGGCCGGACCGCGCGGCTGCTGCTCGACCTCGAGCTGATGAAGGACGGCTATCCGCCCGCGATCATTCGCGACGAAGACCGGCCCGCCTACCATGACGCGCTCGACCACGCGTGCGCCGGCGGCGAGTTCGGCAACATCACGCGCGTGGTCGCGGAAGCGGTGCAGCGCGCGCTTCACCTGTATCTCGACGTGCTCGGGCTGCGGTATGCCGCGCAGCCCGGCGCGGATCATTATCCCAACCGTTCCAACGGAGAGCCCACGTGTCCGCTGCCACCCCCGTTACGCTGAGATTTTCGACCGACAAGCACGAACTCGACGTCGACGCGATCTACGACTTCCTGCATCGAGACGCGTACTGGTCGAAAGGGATTCCGCGCGACGTGTTCGACCGCGCGATCGACGGGTCGCTGTGCTTCGGCGCATACGTCGGCGCGCGGCAGGTCGGGTTCGCGCGGCTCGTCACCGATCACGCGACCTTCGCTTACCTGTGCGACGTGTTCGTGCTGCCGGCCGAACGCGGCAACGGTTACGGCCGCGCGCTGATCGACCACGTGTTCGCGCAGGACATGGTGCAGGGGCTGCGCCGCATCATGCTCGTGACGTCCGATGCGCACGCGCTGTACCGGCCGGTCGGCTTCGAGCCGCCGTCGCATCCCGAGCGGGTGATGGAATTGCGGCGGCCCGACATCTACACGGCGCGCTGACCGGCGGCGCGCATACAATACGCGCTTTTGCCACGCTGAAGGAAGCGCACCATGACCGAACAGGAAGCCGAACAACTCGCGACCCACCGCCATTACAAGGGCGGCCTGTACCGCATGATCGGCGTCGCCCGCCATTCCGAAACGGAGGAATCGCTCGTCGTCTACGAGCACCTGTGGCCGCATGCGCGCGGGCTGTGGGTGCGTCCGGAAGCGATGTTCAACGAAACCCGCGAGGACGGCACGCCGCGCTTTCGCAAGCTGCGCGACTGACCGTCGCGCGCGCGGGCAGCATGCGCCCGCGACGGGCGCGGGCGGCCCTCAGCCTGCGCCGCCCGTCCGTTCCCCCGGCGCGCCTTGCCGCAGCGCCAGCAGGAAGAACCGCCGAATCTCGTCCATCAGTTCCGCGCGCGCGGCCGCGAAATCGAACGCGCGCCGGCTTTCCTGCGCATAGCGCCGGCGCCAGTCGTTCGCCGCGTCGCGCGCCTCGCGGGCCCGCAACGCGTCCAGTTCGGGCGTGCGCAGCGCGTGATCGGCGATCAGCGTCACGCCGTCCCGACTCACCTCCAGCACGCCGCCCGCGACGAGAATCCGGCGATGCTCGCCGGTCTTCGCGTCGGTCACCGTCACGACGCCGGGCCGCAGCCGCGTGAACAGCGGCGCATGGTGCGGATGGATGCCGAGTTCGCCGCTCTCGCCGGGAACGATCACCGAGCGCGCGACGCCGGAAAACAGCACTTCCTCGATGCTCAGGATGTCGAGCTGCAGCACAGCGACAGGTTCCACGATGCGCCTCCTTCAGACGGCCGCCGCGCCGGCGACGATCTCGCACAGCTCGGTGGTGATCTGCGCCTGCCGGGTCTTCTGGTACAGGTTCCGCAGGTCGCGCAACACGCGGTCCGCGTTGTCGGTCGCGGTCTGCATGCTGAACATCCGCGCGCATTGCTCGCACGCGTAGTTTTCGACGACGGCCTGATAGAGCACCGCCTCGACGTAGCGCAGCAGGATGGTGTCCGCGACGGGGCGCGGCCCCGGCTCGTACAGGTAGTCGGATGCCATGCCGCCGGCGTCAGGCGCGTCGTCGAGGCCGACGACCGGCAGCACCGTGTCGATCCGCGGTTCGTACGTCAGCGCGCTCGTCAGCCGGTTGTACGCGACGCGCACTTCGTCGAGCTCGCCGTTGATGAACGCGGTCAGCGGCACGAGCAACGCGCCGAGCAGCGCGTCGAAACGCGGCTCGCCGGCGAGACTGCCGGTGCGGGCGGTGATGTGCGCGCCGTAGCGCGACAGCGGCGCGACGCCGCGCGCGCCGATCACGCTCAGTTCGAACGGGATGCCGGCCTGGTCCCATTGCGCGAGCGCGTCGACGCAGTGGACGAGGAGCCGCGCGTTGAGCGGGCCGCACAGCCCGCGATCGGTGCTGACGACGATCAGGCCGACGCGGCGCACCGGGTCGCGCCGCGCCATCAGCGCCGACATGTAGTCGGGCCGGTCGCGGATCAGGCGCTCGGCCATCGCTTTCACTTTCGCGGCATAGGGCCGGAACTCGCGCGCACGCTTTTGCGCGCTCGCCATCTTGGTGCGCGCCATCATCTCCATCGCACGCGTGATCTTGCGCGTGGACGAGGTGCTGGCGATCTTCGAGCGGATTTCACGGATATGCATGAGGGTCCCGGCGGAAAGGGCGCGGCGGTTGCGGGTGCGCATGCCGTCACGGACGAATCGATGCTATCGGGACTTCTCCCGACATGTCTGACCGATGTCAAGAAACTGTCGCGGAATTCGCACAAGAATGCGTTGCAGCATGCAGCACGTTCCCCGCCCACATGACAAGGGAGCCTTGCCCGATGTCCGATTCCCACGATTCCCGCCTGCACCCGAAGTACGACGCGCTGATCGCGCGTTGCCGCACGCTTTCCCCGGTCAAGGTCGCGGTCGCGCATCCGTGCGACGACGTCTCGCTGCGCGCGGCCGTCGACGCCGCGCGCGCCGGCATCATCGAGCCCGTGCTCGTCGGCCCCGAGGCGCGCATCACCGCGCTCGCCGCGTCGCTCGGCATCGGCCTGTCCGGCTACCGGCTCGTCGATGCGCCGCACAGCCACGCGGCGGCGGCGCGCGCGGTCGAGCTGGTGCGCGCGGGCGAAGCCGACGCGCTGATGAAGGGCAGCCTGCACACCGACGAACTGCTCGCCGAGGTCGTGCGCGACGGCGCCGGCCTGCGCACCGAGCGTCGTCTCAGCCACGTGTTCATCATGGACGTGCCGACCTACCCGAAGCCGCTGTTCATCACCGATGCGGCGGTCAACATCCGTCCGACGCTCGAGCAGAAGGCCGAAATCGCGCAGAACGCGATCGATCTCGCGCGCGTGCTCGGCGTCGACCGGCCGAAGGTCGCGATCCTGTCGGCGGTCGAGACGGTCACGTCGAAGCTGCCGTCGACGATCGACGCCGCGGCGCTCTGCAAGATGGCCGAGCGCGGCCAGATCACGGGCGCGGCGCTCGACGGCCCGCTCGCGCTCGACAACGCGATCAACCTGGAAGCCGCGCGGCTCAAGCATCTCGGCTCGACCGTCGCGGGCGATGCGGACATCCTGCTCGCGCCCGATCTCGAAGCCGGCAACATGCTCGCGAAGGAGCTGACGTTCCTCGCGAACGCCGATGCGGCCGGCATCGTGCTCGGCGCGCGCGTGCCGATCATCCTGACGAGCCGCGCGGACAACGAGCGGGCGCGGATGGCGAGCTGCGCGGTCGCGGCGCTTTACGCACACGCGACGCGCGCGTCGGCCGGCCGCGCCGGCGTTGCCGGCATCGACGAGGCAGCGCGATGAAACATCCCGTACTCGTGCTGAATGCCGGCTCGTCGAGCCTCAAGTTCTCCGTCTACGACACGCTGGAGGACCGCTCGCTCGGCGCGGGCGTCCACGGCCAGGTCGACAGCCTGCACGACGCGCCGCACCTCGTCGTCAAGGACGCGCGCGGCGCGACGCTGGCCGATCACCCGGTCGCGCGCACGGGCCACCACGGCGCGATCGAGGCGCTGCATGAATGGTTCGCGCGCCATGTCGGCGACGAAGCGGCGTTCGACGGCGTCGGGCACCGGGTCGTGCACGGCGGCCGGTATTTTTCCGCGCCGGTGCGGATCGACGGCGACGTGCTCGCGAAGATCGCGTCGCTGTCGCCGCTCGCGCCGCTGCATCAGCCGCATCACGTGGATGCGATCCGCGCGGTGAGCGCGCTCGCGCCGGACCTGCCGCAAGTTGCGTGCTTCGACACGTCGTTCCATCACACGCTGCCGGCGCTCGAACGCGAATTCGCGCTGCCGCGCGCGCTGACGGAGCAGGGCGTCCTGCGCTACGGGTTTCACGGGCTGTCCTACGAATACATCGCGACGGCGCTCGCCGCGCTCGACGCGTCGTGGACGCAGCGCCGCACGATCGTCGCGCATCTCGGCAACGGCGCGAGCCTGTGCGCGCTCGCGGAGGGCCGCAGCGTCGCGACGACGATGGGCTTCACCGCGGTCGACGGGCTGCCGATGGGCACGCGCACGGGCGCGCTGGACCCGGGCGCGATCCTGTATCTGCTGCGCCACGAAGGGCGCACGCTCGACGAGGTCGAACACCTGATCTACGAGGAATCCGGCCTGCTCGGCGTGTCGGGCCTGTCGAGCGACATGCGCACGCTGCTCGCGAGCGACTCGGCGTCGGCCGCGCATGCGGTCGACCTGTTCGCGTATCGCGCGGCGCGCGAGCTCGCGGCGCTGGCCGGCGTGCTGGGCGGCCTCGACACGCTGGTCTTCACCGCCGGCATCGGCGAGAACGCGCCCGCGGTGCGCGAGCGCATCTGCCGCGCGGCGGGCTGGCTCGGCATCGAGCTCGACGCCGCCGCCAACGCCGGCAACCGGCCGGTGATTTCGGCCGGCGCATCGCGCGTGACGGTGCGCGTGATCCCGACCGACGAGAACCTGATGATCGCGCGGCACACGCGCGGCCTGCTGGACCGCTTGTCCATTTGAACTGCTCGTTTTGTTTCCGGAGAGACCATGACTCAAACCCCGCCCGCCGGCGTGCCGTTCCCGATTCCCGCGCTGCCGATCTTCTGGCCGATGGCCGCCGCCACCGCGATGTTCAAGGCCGGCACGGAACTGACCGCGCGCAACCTGCGCTTCCTCGCGGAAGAGGAAAAGCTGCATTTCGGGCTGCATCCCGCGCTGGCGACCGCGAACCGGCCGCTGCTCGAACTGCGCACGATGATCTTCCGCGACTATTCGGACGGCGCGGCGCGCGGGCTGCCGACGATCGTCGATGCGCCGTATGCCGGGCACAGCGCGATGATCGCCGACTACCAGCCGGGCCAGAGCCTGATGCAGACGCTGCGTGAGCAGGGCGTGAGCCGCCTGTACCTGACCGACTGGCGATCCGCGACCGAGGACATGAAGGATCTCGAGATCGACCAGTACCTGGCGGAGCTGAACGTCTGCGTCGACGAGCTCGGCGGCCGCGTCAACCTCGTCGGGCTGTGCCAGGGCGGCTGGATGTCGGCGATGTACGCGGCGCGCTTTCCGCACAAGGTCGCGAGCCTCGTGCTCGCGGGTTCGCCGATCGACACCGACGCGGGCAACGGCCCGATCCGGCAGATGGTGCACACGTATCCGACGTCGTTCTACGAGGAGCTCGTGGAAATGGGCGGCGGGCTGATGCGCGGGCGCTTCATGCTGCGCGGCTGGAAGAACATGCATCCGGACCAGCATTACCTGACCGAGCACGTCGACCTGTACGAGCACCTCGACGATCCGGACTACCTGCGCAAGCAGGAGGCATTCGCGAGCTGGTACGAAAGCCCGATCGACCTGCCCGGGCGCTGGTACCTGCAGGCGATCGTGCAGCTGTTCAAGGAGAACCGGCTCGCGAAGGGCACGTTCGTCGCGCTCGGCCGCACGCTGAACCTGAAGGACGTGACCTGTCCCGTCTACCTGCTCGCCGGCGAGGCCGACGACATCACGACGCCGGAGCAGGTGTTCGATGCGGCCAAGTATCTCGGCACGCCCGCGGCGCAGGTGACGAGCCGGCTCGTGCCCGGCGGGCACATCGGCCTCTTCATGGGTTCGCGGACGCTGAAGGACGCGTGGCCGGACATCGCGGCGTGGATCGCGGCGCAGGTGTAATCCGCGCGAAGCGTCGTTGCGGCGGATAAACCGACGCTGCAGCGACGCCGCTGCGCGTCAGCCGCCCGCCAGCGCGCGCGCGAGTTCCGGCGGCGCGCTGCCGACCTGCACGTCCGGCGTGCCGTGCCACGCCGCCAGCTTGTGCACGGCATTCGCGACGTCGCGCATCAGTCCGGCGCCGATGCGCACGTGCGGCTCCAGATGCACGGCCTTCAGCTCGAACACCTGTTGCGCGCGATGCGCTTTCGCATCGATCCGGCCGACCAGGCGGCCGCGATGCAGCACCGGCAGGCAGAAATAGCCGTAGCGCCGCTTGTGCGCGGGCGTATAGCACTCGATCGTGTAGTCGAAATCGAACAGCGCGGACGCGCGCCGCCGGTCCCACACCACCGGGTCGAACGGCGACAGCAGCGTCGTGACGGTCGAGCGCAGCGTGTCGGCCGCGGCGGCCGGCAGCAGCGCGTTCAGCGAAGGGTGCACGTACGCCGGCTCCTTCCAGCCGTCGACGGCGACCGGGATCAGGTCGCCCGCGTCGGCGAGCGCGTCGAGTTCCGCGCGGTACGAACGGCGCGGCAGCCGGTAGTAGTCGGCGACCCAGTCGGCGCGCACGACGCCGAGCGCGCGGCACGTGGTGTCGAGCAGCGCCGGCAGCACGGCTTCGCGCGGCGGCAGGTCGCGCGCGTCGTCCCAGCCGGGCAGGACCCGCTCGCGCACGTCGTACACGCGCTGGAAGTTGCGGCGCTCGGCCACCATCAGTTCGCCGGTCGTGAACAGCACTTCCAGGTGACGCTTCTCGGGCTTGCGGTCCCACCAGCCGTTGCCCTTCACGCCGTCCTCGCGCACGAAGTCCGCCGAGCGCACGGGCCCGTCCGCGTGAATCCGCGCGAGCAGCCGGTCGATGTCGGCGCGGTGGCGCGCATGCCAGTCGGCCGCGTATTTCCATCCCATCCCCGACGGATCGAGCATCTTGTAGCGCATCAGGCCGAACTGCTCGATCGGCAGGAAGCACGCTTCGTGCGACCAGTATTCGAACAGCTGCGCGTCGGCGAGGTGCTCGTCGAGCCATTGCGGCGCATACGCGCCGAGCCGGCTGTACAGCACGAGGTACGGGCTGCGCGCGACGACGTGAATCGTATCGATCTGCAACTGCGCCATGCGGCGGATCGTGTCGAGCACGTCGGCCTTGGTCGCCTTGCGGCGCGGCGGCGTCAGCAGGCCCTGCGCGGCGAGATGCAGCGCGCGGGCGGCGGCGGGCGAGAGCGTAAGCATCGGATGGGCGGGGAAGGGTGGCGGTCGGGCACCACTTTAGCGCGAAAGCGGCGCGTGCGCGCGAGGCGCGGCCGCGCCGCATCTGACAATCGTTGACAGATGCGTTGCCGAAGATTCCTTATAGTGCATTCCAGAGCGCGCTGCAGTGCGCGCGCCGATTCAGCTTCCGACGCACATACGTCCATGGCACGCAGGAAGCGAAGCCGGAGTGCTTGCCCCCATTAAGCGCTTCGGAGCCCTGAGCGGACATCCATGCGGCTGTGCACCGGCCCCGTGTGGATGTCCGCTGATTTTTTCCGCCGCGGGCTTCCGCCGAGTCTCTTCCGCCGTTTCCCGACCGTTGCTTCCTACTGGCGCCTGCCGCGCGCGACTTCGTCGCCGGCGTTCAGCGGCAGCCTGCGCGTGATCGGGATCGACGCGAACGAGCACAGCCCGACCACGACGAACGCCGGCCAGAAGTCGGACCAGGCCATCTTCGCGTGCCCCTGCGCCCAATGCGACAGGTGCAGCACGAGCCCGGCGACGGTGACGCCCAGCCCGAGCGACATCTGCTGCACGACGCTGCCGAGGCTCGTCGCACGGCCCGCGTCGCGCGGCGAGATGTCCGCGTAGATCATCGAGTTGAGGCTCGTGAACTGCAGCGCGGGGAAGATCCCGCCGACCAGCACGATCAGCCAGATCGCCCACGTCGGCATGCCCGGATGGAACACGCCGTAGGCGGCGATCGCAAGCCCCGCGAACGCCGCGTTGTAGATCAGCACCGTGCGAAAGCCGAAGCGGCGCAGCGTACGGGTGGCGGTCGAGCGGCTCACCGCGCCGCCGAGCGCCGATGCGCAGGTGATCAGCCCCGAGTGGAACGCGGACATGCCGAGGCCTTCCTGCAGCGCGAGCGGCAGCAGGAACGGCACCGCGCCGAGGCCGATGCGGAACAGCGAGCCGCCGACGACGCTCGCGTGATAGGTCGGGATGCGCAGGAACGTCAGGTCGAGCACCGGCCGCTCCTTGCGGCGCGCGTACGGCACGTAGAGCGCGAGCAGCGCGGCGCCCGCGACGCACATTGCCAGCGCGTTGCCGCGCGAGGTCAGCGCGCCGTCGATCAGCGTGAGCCCCATCAGCAGCAGCGCGGCGCCGCTCGCCGACAGCAGGAAGCCGAACCAGTCGAGCGGGCCCGGGTCGGGCTCGTGCGTGTTCGCGATGTGCTTGCTGGCGACATAGATGCCGTACAGGCCGATCGGCACGTTGATGAAGAAGATCATCCGCCAGTGCAGGTAGGTCGTGATGAAGCCGCCGAGCAGCGGCCCGACGGTCGGGCCGAACAGCGCGGGGATCGCGAGGTAGTTCATCGCGCGGACGAGATCCGCGCGCGGCACCGCGCGGAAGATGATGATGCGCCCGACGGGCACCATCATCGCGCCGCCGACGCCCTGCACGAAGCGCGCGAACGTCAGCAAGCCGAGGGAATTGGAGGCGGCGCACAACAGCGAGCCGGCGACGAAGATGCCGATTGCGGTGCGGAACACGGCGCGTGCGCTGAAGCGGTCGGCGAGCCAGCCGCAGATCGGGATGAACACGCCGAGCCCGACGACGTACGCGGTGATCGCGATGTTCAGCGTGACGGGGCTGTGCCCGAAGTCACGCGCCATCGCGGGCAGGGCCGTGACGATGATGTTTGCGTCGACGCTTTCCATGAACAACGCACAGGCAACGATGAGCGGTGCAAGAAAGACGGGCGACATGGGCGGGGCGCGCGTAAAGACGCCATTATGCACCGTTTGCTCCCGGCACGTCACGCTCGGCAACGGTTGTTTCGCATGTTGCAACAGTTGTTCTTTCGGCGGGGCGCGTGGAAGAGACGACTTCATCGCGTGACAGATGGTTGCGCGGTCATCGAATGTCACCCGCATGCCCCGTTTGACGGTGTGGACATCGCGTTCCTAGAATGTGAGCATCGACTCGCTTTCTCGACCCGCCTCCGCACCATGCCCCGCACGCCTGCCCGAACGCCGCTCGCTCCACGCAAATCGCCGCGCCAGCAGCGCTCGGCGGCCACCGTCGACGCGATCGTCGAAGCGGCCGCGCGCATTCTCGAGCGCGAAGGCTTCGACGGCTACACGACCAATGCGGTCGCCGCGCATGCGGGCGTCAGTATCGGCTCGCTCTATCAGTACTTCCCGAATCGCGACGCATTGACCGCCGCGCTGGCCGAACGCGAAAGCGCGGTGCTGCTCGACGATGTCGCGCGCGCGGCGTCGTTGCCGTCGTGCGAGGCGATCCTGCGTGCGCTGGTGCGCGCGGCGGTCGCGCATCAGCTGCGCCGTCCGGCGCTCGCGCGGCTGATCGACTTCGAGGAGGCGCGCCTGCCGCTCGGCGCGCAGTCGCAGCGGGTCACGGATCGCATCCATGCGGCGGTGCTGCTCGCGTTCGGCCGGGACGACGCGCCGCGGCTCGCGGCGCCGGACGTCGTCGCGCACGATCTGCTGGCGATGATCAAGGGCGTCGTCGACGCGGCGGGCCGGCGCGGCGAGACCGATGCGGACGCGCTCGACGCACGCGTGTGGCGCGCGGTGCGCGGCTATCTGCGCGAATCGTGCGAGTCGCGCGATGCGTCGCTTGCGTGACGCGCGCGTTTCGTGCGACAGTCGGGCGCACATAACGACGCGCATCGATCGACGGCCATCGAATCGGGCGCACCACGCGAATCGAGACCTCGTGCCGATCCACTCACCATCGCAAGGAGGGGACACGTCATGACGTCACGTCGTGCCGCATCGATTGCATCATCGCCGCCCGTGCGGCGCATCCGCTGGGCCACCGCGCTGGCGGTCGCTTATCTCGCCGTCGCGGGCTGCGCCGCGCAGGGCGACAGCGCGAACCAGGCGGCACACCATGCCACGACAAGCGCCGCCGTCCAGTCCGCACCGCCGGCAGCGAATGCGGTGCTGCCGTCGCCGAGCCAGCTGTACGGCGACCTGTTCGTCGCGGTGCAGACCGCGCAGCTCTATCCCGACCAGAAGACCTTCGTCGACGCGACGCCGGACACCGATCCCGCGACGATCGTCCGCTTGTATCGGCAGCAGCAATCGCAGCCGGGCTTCTCGCTGAAGGCGTTTGCCGGCCAGCACTTCACGCCGCCCGTCGACACGGGCGTCACGCCGCCGCCGAACCAGACCCTGCGCGAGCACATCGACTGGCTGTGGCCGAAGCTCACGCGCACGAGCGTGACGGTCCCGCCGTACAGCTCGCTGATTCCGCTGCCGAAGCCGTACGTGGTGCCGGGCGGGCGGTTCCGCGAAGGCTATTACTGGGACACCTATTTCACGATGCTCGGCCTGCAGGTGTCGGGGCGCGAGGATCTCGTCGACGCCATGCTCGACAATTTCGCTCACCTGATCGATGTGGTCGGCCACGTGCCGAACGGCAACCGCACGTACTACGCGAGCCGCTCGCAGCCGCCGTTCTTCGCGTACATGGTGACGCTCGCCGCGCAGGCGGAAGGCGACAAGGTCTACCAGAAATACCTGCCCGCGCTGCGCAGCGAGCATGCGTACTGGATGCAGGGCGAGCGCACGACGCCGCGCGGCGGCGCGACGCGCCACGTGGTCGCGATGCCCGACGGCGCGATCCTGAACCGCTACTGGGATGCGAGCGACACGCCGCGCGACGAGTCGTATCTCGAGGACGTGCAGACCGCGCAGGCGGCGCCGGGCCGCCCGGCGAACCAGGTGTGGCGCGACCTGCGCGCGGGCGCCGAAAGCGGCTGGGACTACAGCTCGCGCTGGCTCGGCGACGGCAGGACGCTCGCGACGATCCGCACGACGTCGATCGTGCCGGTCGATCTGAACAGCCTGATGTTCCATCTCGAGACGACGATCGTGAAGGGCTGCACGCTCGCGCGCGACGTTGCGTGCGTCGCCGATTTCACCGCACGCGCGGAGCAGCGCGCGAAGGCGATCAATCATTACCTGTGGAACCGCCGCGGCTATTACGGCGATTACGACTGGCAGCTGCGCCAGCCGCGCGATGCGGTTACCGCGGCCGCGCTGTATCCGCTGTTCGCGGGCGTCGCGTGGCCGGAGCGCGCGAAGGCGACGGCCCGCGAGGTGCGCAAGACATTGCTGCAGCCGGGCGGACTCGCGACGACGACCGCGACGACCGGCCAGCAGTGGGATGCGCCGAACGGCTGGGCGCCGCTGCAGTGGATCGCGGTCGACGGGCTGCGCCGCTACGGCGAGCGCGCGCTCGCGAGGGAGATCGGCACGCGCTTCCTGACGAGCGTGAAGCACGTGTATGCGACCGAGGGCAAGCTCGTCGAGAAATATGTGGTCGAGGGCGCCGGCGCGGGCGGTGGGGGCGGCGGCGAGTATCCGCTGCAGGACGGCTTCGGCTGGACCAACGGCGTTATGCTGAAGCTGCTCGGGCTGTATGGCGAGTGACGCGCTCGCCGTGAACGGCGAGCAGCCCGGCGGCGTGCAAGCCGCCGGGCTTTCCCGCATCAGAACGTAATCGTCGTGCGTACGCCGACGACCGTCTCGTCGCCGATGCGTGCGCCCGGCGCGCTCGGGTTCGGGACGCCGCCCGACGGACGGAAGAAGTGCTGCAGGTCCGCCTGCAGTTGCCACCACGGCGTGACCTGGTACTGGTAGGTCGCTTCGACGACCGTCTCCGCGCGGCGCACCGGATAGCCGGGCGTCTGGAATCTGCCCATGTCACCGTCGAGCGCGCGTGCGTGCGAGCCGATCTTCGCGTAGCCGACCGCGATGCCGGCGACGTCGTTGTCGCGGCCCGCGAACGGCGCCTTCAGCGTGACGCCCGTGTTGACCGCGAGATCGACGACGTTGCGGTCGCCCGGCGCGCCCATCACGCGCGCGAACACACCCAGCGAGCGCGGGCTGTCCGGCGCCTGGCGCCACACCATCTGGTCTGCGACCGCATAGAACCCGTAGTTGCCGTGATGGCTCACCGGGATGCCGTTGCTGTGGTCCGTATCCGCGAGCGGCAGGCCGTCCGTGCCGGTGCGCAGGTCGTCGAAATGCTGCGACTGATACCAGACGCCGACCTTGTAGGTGCCCGGCAGGCCGGCCGGCTGCGGCGCTTTCGGGTCGGCCGGCGGCGCGTTGAGCGCGTACTGCACCTCGCCGATCAGCAGCGCGCCGCTGCGCAGGTTGAAGTTGGTGCCGTGCGCGTTGAGCTGCTGCGCATCGCCGCCGAAGCGGCCGGCCGGGTTGCCGTCGAACACGCCGCCCATCACGGTCCATGCGTCGGACGGTTTCACGCGCAGCCGCACGCCGAGCGACGACAGCGGATACGCGGGGCCGCCCGCCGGCAGGTCGGCCGACGGCAGCACGGGCCAGCCGAACGTCGCGTTCATGAACGACGCCGCGTACTGGCTCACCATGAATTCCTGGTCGAGGCTCTGCTGGCCGATCTTCACGTCGGCCTTGCCGTCGAGGAACGCCTGCTGGTACCACAGCTCCCACAGGCGGGTGGTCGAATTCGCTTCGATGCCGGTCGCGGTCTGCAGCGTCTGCAGGTTGCGCTGCGTGAGGTTGGTGCCGTGGATCTGCAGTCCGGACACGTTGAACGTGCCGCCCGGCAGGCCGATCGCCTTGCTCGTGTCGACGTTCAGGCCGAACTGCGTGAGCCCCTGGTATGCGCCGCCGCGTGCGGTGCCGCCCGACGTGTTGTACAGGTATTCGCTGGTCTCCTGCAGGTTCAGCGTGACGCCGTGATCGCCGAGCAGGTCGCGCAGGCCGCCCATGTTGCCGAGCAGGTTCGAACGCTCCCAGAAGCCGGTGGGCGCCGGCGCGGCGGCATCGGCGGCCGGCGCTTGCGCGGCGGCGGCATCGCTGGCGCCCGCGGCCGGTTCGGGCGCGGGCGACGCGGATTGCGCGAACGCGGGCGCGGCGGCGAGCGACAGCAGCAGTGTCGCGCATGCGTGGAGACGGGTCTTGCGCAGGGTGGGCTCGAGGTGGTTTTTCATGCGAGTTCCATTGACGGATTGATTAGTGTGACTAATGGAATGAACCGGTGATGCAAAGGGGGCGCGGACGGTGCGCGGCACGCGGCCCGTCCGCGCGGCCATGCTTTACGGCAGCCAGCCGCTGACGCGCCAGACCTGCGCGAAATCGAGGCGCGACGCCGCCGAGCATAGCAGCGCGACCAGTGCCACGGCGCAGGCCATCCCGCCGAGCACCGCGCAGTCGGAGGCGCGAGCCGGGAGCAGCGCGTCCACGAGCGCATTGCCGCGCCAGTTGCTGGCGGCATGCGCGAGCGGCGACAGCGCCGAGACGAGCGAGCGGTTGCAAGCGACGTGCACGTACCGCTTGAGTCTGACCGCGAACGATTGAAAGAACATGACGTTGCCTCCGTCCGGTCCGGCGGCGAAGCCGGACGACGTGATGGATCCCGGGCGCGCGCGGTGCGGCCTGAGATCGGCGTTTGATACGGTACGGAGCGTGCGACGGATGAACCGGCGATGGCCGGTTCGGAAGGAGGCGCGCTAACCCGACGAATGCGAGCTAGCGGCGAAGGACATGCCCTGGGCTGCTGCTATCTCGCGATGGCTTGGCCGGCTTGAACCGGCATCGAACTGCAACTAGAGCATGTGTCCACGGAGGGACTCCTGTGTTGAATTGCGGCGGATTGTAGTCGCGTCGTTTGCTGCAGCGCAAGTAAAAATCACACAAAATTTGCACCTGTTGCACATGCATCGAGTCGACGCACCGCGATCATTTCAACGCGCGCAATCGGCCCGCGCCGTCGTCCGGACCGTTGCGCATGCGCACCGGCGGCCGGGAGGGGATACGCACGCGCTGAAAGGTTCGGGCGCGTCATTTCGGGAACAAATCTTTCAGTGCCCGAGCCCCGGAAATATTTTTCCGAAAACGGGGATTCAAGGGGTTGACTTCGGTTTCGGGCGGTCCATAGAATCCGCCATCTTCACTCTTGGGGCGAACGCCTTGGACGCTTGCAGTAGTCGATCTTCGAACGAGTTTTCCGCCTGAGCGACCAACGTCCGCGCCTTTCCAACGCCGCCGTTTGTCACTGAGGCAAACGGTGCGCGCAGCAGTACTTCGCAGTAACTCCCTACGTGCACCCTGATTCGCGCCAGAAACGCGTGCTGCCATCGCGCATGCGCCGTCTGGTTTCGCCGCCGCCCGGCATGCGGCCGCGTTCGCGCACGCCTTTCGCAGGCCTGCGCACGCGGTGTCCCGCATGCAGGGCGGCGGTCAACCGTGTTCTTCCGGAACACCGAACAGGAGCCGCCATGAACGACAGTGACAGTTGTCCCTTATGCCGCCAGACCCCTTTCAATCCGGGTCGCAGGGACACTCCGGCCGCATAGCCTGATTTCGCTCAGGCGCCGGACTGGCCCCGCGCCCACGACGCGGCCGGCACGCACGCTGCCGCCGCACGGAGCCAGACCATGAACTTCGGCCTTCTGCTGTCGCAACTCCCGCACGTGAACGAATCGCGCCCGTACTACGACGCGATGCTGTCGCTCGAAAAACGTCAGACGGTATTCGTCCGCCTGCTGAACCAGCTGAAATCGTTAGTCCACTAAAAGCCGAGCGCGCCTCGGCATGCGCATGCGCGGCTGCCGCCACGCGGCTGCGCACGCTCATGCCAAGGTTACACGCTTGAAAAATAACCATTAGTCGTACGGAACACATCATGTCCACGCCATCCAACGTTTCTCCACCGATCGCCGTCGAACGCAGCGCCGTGCTCGACGAAGCCCATCTGGGCGACATCAAGGGCGCGCTCGGCACCATCGCGCATCACGACACTGCCGCGCGCGGCACGTGGTGGGCACGCTTCCGGACGCTGCTCGCGATCCTCGGCCCGGGCCTGATCGTGATGGTCGGCGACAATGATGCGGGTGCATTCGGCACCTACACGCAAGCGGGCCAGAATTACGGCACGACGCTGCTGTGGACGCTGCTGCTGCTCGTTCCCGTGCTGTACGTGAACCAGGAAATGGTGCTGCGCCTCGGCGCGGTGACGGGCGTCGGCCATGCGCGCCTGATCTTCGAGCGCTTCGGCAAGTTCTGGGGCGCGTTCAGCGTGATCGACCTGTTCCTGCTCAACGCGCTGACGATCGTCACCGAGTTCATCGGCATCACGTTCGTGCTCGACTTCTTCGGGCTGCCGAAGGTCGCGGGCGTGTGCGTGGCCGCCGCGCTGACGATGGCGGCGGTCAGTACCGGAGACTTCAGGCGCTTCGAGCGGTTCGCGGTGGTGCTATGCCTGCTGAGCCTGCTGCTCGTGCCGGTGCTGGTGACGATCCATCCGCCGGTCGCACAGATGACGCGCGATTTCTTCGTGCCGAACTGGCCCGCGCACGCGAAGCTCTCCGACGTGATGCTGCTCGTGATCGGCATCGTCGGCACGACGGTCGCGCCGTGGCAGCTGTTCTTCCAGCAGAGCTACGTGATCGACAAGCGCATCACGCCGCGCTTCATGAAGTACGAGAAGGCCGACCTGTGGATCGGGATCGTGTTCGTGCTGATCGGCGCGGTCGCGATGATCGGCTTCAGCTCCGCGCTGTTCGGCGGGCGTCCGGAGTTCGGCAACTTCACCGACGCGGGCGGCATCATCGCCGGCCTCGAGAAGTACGCGGGCCGTACGAGCGCGACGCTGTTCGCGGTTGCGCTGCTCGACGCGTGCATCATCGGCGCGGCGGCCGTGTCGCTGTCGACCGCGTATGCGATCGGCGACGTGTTCAAGATCCGCCATTCGCTGCATCGCAACGTGTCGGACGCGAAGGGCTTCTATCTCGTCTACTTCGGCATCGTGGCCGCCGCCGCCGCGATCGTGCTGATTCCGGGCAGCCCGCTCGGCCTGCTGACGGAAGCGGTGCAGACGCTCGCGGGCGTGCTGCTGCCGAGCGCGACCGTGTTCCTGCTGCTGCTCTGCAACGACAAGCAGGTGCTCGGCCCGTGGGTCAACTCGACGAAGCTCAACATCTTCACGGGCGCGGTGATCTGGGTGCTGGTGATGCTGTCGATCATCCTGACCGCATCGGTGATGTATCCGGACATCAGCGGCGAGGCGATCGTCGACGTGCTGGTGGGCGGCAGCGTGTTCGCGATCGTCGGCTATCTCGCGACGGTGCTGATCCGCCGCAACAAGCGCGTGATCGAGCCGGGCGTCGACCGCTCGTTGCGCGGCACGTGGCGCATGCCGCCGCTCGACACGCTCGAGCCGCAGGTGATGACGCTGACGACGCGGATCTGGATGGGCGTGCTGCGCGGCTACCTCGTGATCGCGGTCGGTCTCGTGATCGTCAAGGTCGTGCAGATGATGCTGCTCAAGTAACACCGCCTGACGGATGCGGCGCCGGACCCGGCACCGCGTCGCTTCCCGTGCATGCCGGCCTGCGTGGCCGGCATGCGCGTTTACGGCGTGCGAAACAGTGCAAAACGGTGCAAAGCGCCCGCGGTGTCCGGCTCAGATCAGTTCGAGCTTCGACGTCAGGTAGGTGAGCTGGATCCGGTTCGCGACGCCGAAGCGCTTGCGCAGCTTGCGCAGGTGATAGTCGACGTTGTGCGCGCTGGTGTCGAGGCGTCGGCCGATCTCCTTGTCCGACGCGCCTTCGGCGATGCCGATCAGCAGTTCCTGCTCAAACGGCGTGAGGTCGTTGACCATGCGCTCGCGCGACGTCGCGATCAGTTGCGGCGATGCGAACCGGTGCACCGACAGCCCGATCGACAGCGCCTGCTCGACCGTCGCCGGCGTGATCCATTCGCGCGTGCGGCGCGGCGCGGTGAAGCTCATGAACGCATTCAGCCGCGTGCCGGGCACGGCCATCGAATACATGATGCCGCTGCACATCCCGTCGTCCTCCAACGTCTGCAGGAAACCGTCAAGCGCGGCGCACGGCACGAGCGCGCCGTCGTCGCGCTGCCGGCGCAACTGCTGCAGGTCCCACACGATCGGCATGTTGCACATGCGCGCGCCGAGCGTGCGCGGATCGACGTCGTAATGGCCGTGCCGCACATAGTCGCCGCGATAGGCCGCGGGCGTGAACGCTTCGTGGAGATAGACGCGCTCGACGCGCTCCTGCGCGAATTCGAGCGCGAAATACGCGAACGTCGTGAAACCGGTCAGATGCAGCAGGCACGTCACGATGCGATGGCGCTCGGCGGTGCTTTGCGCGTGGGCGAGCGTGTCCGCGACGCCGAGCCGCGGCGCGTGCGGCTGCTCGACGCCGCCGCGCTTCACGTCGTCGCACCAGACGACCTGCACCGGGCGCGCGCGCGGCGCGTCGGCGCGATACGTGGCGTCATCTGAAGGAAATTGAAAGCCTGGGGCGACCGCTTCTTCATGCAAGGCAATATCGGACATGAGTCATCCCTCGGAATCGACGCGCACCGTCGCGGCGGGCCATATCGTGAACGGCCGGCCGCGGCAGTGCGATCGAAGCATCATGTTTATATGCGCCGATCATCATCCTGACAAAACGCGGGGGCATTGTACAAAAACGGTGGCGGGCGCGTAATATGCCGTAATACTAATCGCGCTGAAAGTTTCATGCAGGCGTACGAATAGAAATGTAAGAAACGTAATAAAAAAGAACAGACCAAGTCGTGTCGGGGCTTCTGGATTCACATCATTGGGACAGGGGACGGGCTCTTCATGACACGTGTCGACGGTATGCCACTCGTCGAGTGGTTCTCGCAGGCCGACCTGGCGGTCGCTGCCGCGGGTTCGGCCGAATGGCAGGCGATGAACCGGGATGTTTTTCCCATTGCGCAATCCGCGGCCGGTAAAGCCGACCCGGGCGCATTCGATTTCGCGCAATGCCATGCGCGCTTGAGCCAGATCGGTTTCAGCACGCTCGGTTACGGCGCCTATGAAATGATCGGGCGACGCATGCTGTGCGCGCATGTGCTGCGCGATCTCGCGCCGGCGACCTTCATGCAGCCGTATATCGAGGGCATGCTCTACGAGGCCGATCCGCGTTTCGCGCAAGCGCGCCAGAGCGGCTTTCCGGTTGCGTGGCAACTCGACGAGATCGAGGCGGCGGCCTGGCGCGACGGCGATCGCAAGGTGCTCGCGCTCGCGGGCCACCTGCGCGCGCATGCGATGAACAGCGGCGTGATCTTCAGCCTGTCGGCGCCGCGGCTCGACCTGCGGGTCGCGGTCAACGTGACGTCCGAGACGCACGGCACCGACTGGATCGACGATCGCGTGATCGGCGGCGCGCTGTCGGTCAGCCTCGCGGTGCATCGCGTCGCGCTGCCGTTTCTCGAGGCGCGCGTCGCGCGCGCGCGCGGCTTCGCGCTCGGCCAGGAACAGCAGGCGGTGCTCGACCGGCTCGTGCACGGGCTGTCGGACCAGGAGATCGCGAGCGCGCTGCGCACGTCGCTGCACAAGGTCGGCCTTCACATCCGTTCGCTCGAGAAACTGTTCAACGTGCAGAACCGCGCGCAGCTCGCGTATCTCGCCGCGCGCCGGCTGCGCACGTAGGCGCCGTTCGCGCGCATCACGAGCGTGCGCCGGCGGCCGGGAAGGGGCGCAACGCCCGACATCGCGCATGAACACGCGACGATGGGAGCGGTTCCGGCCATGCACGTCCAGGCCATTCCCCTTGGTTGCGCAGTCCGGCTCGTTCGTCTCAATCGTTTCGTTATCCGATTTTGTTTCGGATTTCGCGCCGATTCCATCAATCGTTGCGGTTTTCGTTTCCGTCCGACGCTGCCGTAGCGAAAACGTTGCGATACGCGTCGGGCGCGAACGTTTACGCGCGCCTGCCGGAAGGTCCGAAACGCCATCCGACGCGCTTTTCGTTCCGCTCATCGAATACGCGGCGCTTGACGTCGATTTTTTTAGCTGTCCATGACGCGGTGCATCGATTTATTGATGAATTATTTCTTCGTAAGATGGCCCGACCGTCGCGCCTGACGGCGTGCAGCAAGGCGCCGCGCAAGACGGAATCGGTCAACAGACAGGCAAGAACATGTGCGGAATCGACGGCTTTCTGAACAGCGCCGCTTTCGATGAGGAGACTGCGCGCGCGACGCTCGCGCGGATGACGGCTAGCCTCGCGCATCGCGGGCCCGACGCGCAGGGAACCTGGCTCGATGCGCAAGCCGGGATCGCGCTCGGCCACCGGCGGCTCGCGATCGTCGACCTGTCGGTGCACGGCCGCCAGCCGATGGCGTCGGCATGCGGACGCTTCGTCCTCGTCTTCAACGGCGAAATCTACAACCACCAGGCATTGCGCGCGGAGCTGGAGCGTACCGGCCGCGCGCCGGCGTGGCGCGGACACTCGGACACCGAAGTGCTGCTCGCGGCGGTCGCCGCGTGGGGCGTCGAGGCGGCGCTGCGCCGCGCGACCGGCATGTTCGCGTTCGCGCTCTGGAACCGCGCGTCGCGCGTGCTGACGCTCGCGCGCGACCGGATCGGCGAGAAGCCGCTCTATTACGGCCGGATCGGCGACGCGCTGGTGTTCGCGTCCGAGCTGAAGGCGCTGCGCAGCTATCCGGGCTTCGACGGCGCGATCGACCGCGACGCGCTGTGCCTGTACCTGCGGCAGTCGAGCGTGCCCGCGCCTCACACGATTTATCGCGGCATCCACAAGCTGCCGCCCGGGACGTTCGTCCAGTTCGAGCATGCGCGCGACACGCCGCGCCTGCGTGCGTACTGGTCGCTCGAGCAGGCGATCGACGCAGGGCGCGCGGAGCCGTTCGAGGGCAACGAGCAGGCGGCGGTCAGCCAGCTCGACGCGATCCTGCGCAAGGCCGTCGCGCAGCAGATGGAGGCCGACGTGCCGCTCGGCGCGTTCCTGTCGGGCGGCGTCGATTCGTCGACGATCGTGGCGCTGATGCAGGCGCAATCGGCGACGCCGGTCGACACGTTCACGATCGGCTTCCACGAGGCCGGCTACGACGAGGCCGGCTATGCGAAGGCGGTCGCGCGGCACCTCGGCACGCGGCATACCGAGCTGTACGTGACCGCGGATCACGCGCTCGCGGTCGTGCCGAAGCTGCCGTCGATCTACGACGAGCCGTTTTCGGACGCGTCGCAGATCCCGACCTTCCTCGTCGCCGAACTGACGCGCCGCCACGTGAAGGTGAGCCTGTCCGGCGACGGCGGCGACGAGCTGTTCGGCGGCTACACGCGCTATTTCCTGACGCCGCGCCTGTGGCGCAAGCTGCATCGCGTGCCGGCGGCCGTGCGCGCGCGGATCGCCGCCGCGTTGCATGCGCTGCGGCCCGATCACGCCGACCAGCTCGCGGCGGTTGCGCAGAACGCGTGGAGCGGCGCCGAAGCGCGCGAGACCCCGCCGCGCATCGGCGACCGGCTGCACAAGCTCGGCCATGTGATGACCGCCGAGAGCCGCATCGGGCTGTACCGGCTGCTGATGTCGGCGGTGCATCATCCGGAGCGCATCGCGCTTGCGGGGCAGGAGCCGCCGACGCCGCTCGACACCGCGAGCGCGTGGCCCGCCGACCTGACCTTCGCCGAGCAGGCGATGGCGATCGACACGCTCACGTACCTGCCGACCGACATCCTGACCAAGGTCGATCGCGCGGCGATGGCCGTCAGCCTCGAAACGCGGATGCCGTTCCTCGATCACCACGTCGTCGAATTCGCTTGGCGGCTGCCCGCGGCGGTGCGTTTGCCGGACGGCCAGTCGAAGGTGCTGCTGCGCCGCCTGCTCGATGCGTACGTGCCTTCGTCGCTGATCGACCGGCCGAAGCAGGGCTTCTGCGCGCCGATCGATCACTGGCTGCGCGGCTCGCTGCGCGACTGGGCGGAGACGCTGCTGCATCCCGCGCGGCTGCGCGAGGAGGGCTTCTTCGACGCGGCGGCGGTCGAGCGCCTGTGGCGGCAGCACCAGACCGGCCGGATGAACTGGCAGCATCAGCTGTGGACGGTGCTGATGTTCCAGGCGTGGCTCGAGGCGCAGCGCGCGACGTGACGCAGCGTACGCGAGCCGTGCGCGGCCCGCGCGTGGGGAGCGATCAGACGTAGTCGGCGACCC